>JANYBS010000202.1 GCA_025360715.1 Candidatus Eiseniibacteriota bacterium
TCGGCGGGGATGTAGCGGCCATCGCCATCGCTCGTGCGCTCGCGCGGAGCGTCCGTCGCGGCGAAGCGTTCGCGCTCGATCTGGTCCACGAGCATCGTGAGTGCGCGGCGCAGCACTTCCTGCGAGTCCTCGAAGCCAACCGTGTGCGAGAGTCCGTCGTGCGCGCGGTCGAGCAATTCACGCACCTCGGGCGAGAGTAAGCCACGTAGTTCGTGGCGCTTAGCGCCTAGCGGTACTCGGTTTGAACCGAGTTCATCGACCTCGCAGAACGTACCTGCGACTCGGTTCAAACCGAGTTCCCGCTCCAGCGCCTGGCGGATCTCCACGCAGCTCTTGCCCGAGGCGAGCGCCACGAGCGCCGCCGCGTTGCCTTCGTTCAGGTGCGGGCCGAGCAGCCCGATCGCGCTCAACTCGATGCGACCGTCCGCGATGGCGTCGATGAGCACCGGATGACGCCGCGCATGACGAGCCGCGTGGATGCGACGCGTCGCGGCGTCGTGCGCGAGCCCCAACTCGCCTCGGCAGAAGGCGTACATCGACGGGTACGCCTCAGGCAGGTAAAGCTGCTGGGTATCGAACTCGCTCAGGTACACGAGGAACATCGCGAGGCTGTGACGGTCGCGCTTGAGGTACGTGATCATGCCGCGGCGCAGCTTGGACGGAGCGAGGACATCGACACGATGACGCTGCATGAGACACCAATCGCGGGGGCGAGTTCGCAGTGGCGTGCGCATATCATCGCATGCGAGTTTTCAGCGCTTGCAGAGCCACGCACGCAGGCGAGCGCGCTTCGTCACGACAACGCGCGAACGTTCATCGCGCAGAGCACGCGCCCGCGGATCTCTCGCATGATGGGAGCGCGTGGCATCGACAGTCTGGCGGCGCGCCTCGATGCGCTCTGAAACGCGTCAAGCTCTACTTTCGCGGACTCAGTTCACCAAGACCTTAAGCCAGAGGCCCGCGCCATCCCTCCGCGCGGGCCCCTCGCCTGCCCCATCTTCACCGCCAGCGGAACTTCAGCTCTTCGCCTGCTTCTCGCCCCATTCCGCGCGTGTCGACGTCTTGAGCTCGGCGAGCTTGTGCGAAGCCAGCGCGCCATTAAGCGTTGGCAGGTCCTTGTCGACCATCACGCGGAACGCAGCCATGGCGTCCTTCAGCTCCTTCTCCATGACGCCCGCGAAGCCTTCCTGCGACGCACCCGGCTTGCCGTCGTAACCGTTCACCTTGCCGTAGAGGTCGCCCAGTTGTTCGCGCAGGCGCTCCTCGCCCGTGAGCCGGCCGCCTTCCTTGGCAGCGACGATGGTTCCTCGGAATGCCTCCATCCTGTCCGCGAACACCTTGAGCTTGATCGCCAGCGCATCGCCCTTGGGCATATCCTTGGCCCGCGCCCGCGCCTGATCACGCAGGTCGGCGACCGACTCCACCGTGTACGACAGGTCGTTGAGCATGTCGTACAGCCGCCGCGCCAGCGCCACCTGCTGCGCACGATCCTCGGCGCTATGCGTCGAACGCGGATCGGCCACGAGCTGGATCTTCGACTCGTACGTGTCCTTGTTGCGGATGAGCTTGACCGTGTACTCCCCCGCCGAAGCGCGCGGACCCACGAGTGCGTACTGGTTGGGCACCAGGTTCGCCGCGGGCGGGATCTTGGGGCCCTTCGTGCGCATCGGCCATTCCACGCGATTGATGCCGCGGCGCTTGCCGCCGTCGATGGTCGTGAGCAGCTTGCCCGCGTTGTCGTAGACCTGCACTTTCAGGTCGCCGATCACGTGACGCTTCTTCAGGTAGTACGCGATGATCGCGCTCTCGGGCACGTTGTCGCCCGCGTAATCGGTGTCGCCCTCAAAGCGCTGCTCCGACGTGGGGATCGTGAGCACATTCGCCCTCGTCGACAGGAACGCGCCGTCGGCGGCAAGCACCTTGGTGCTCAATGAGCGCAGCGGCGAGATGTCGTCCAGGATGTAGATGCCGCGCCCGTGCGTGGCGATCAGCAAGTCGCCCTCGCGCGGGTGGATCGCCAGGTCGCGCACCGCCACGTTGGGGATGCCGGAGTGGATCTGTGCCCACTGCTTGCCGCCATCGAGCGAGCAGAACAACCCTTGCTCGGTGCCCGCAAAGAGCAACTCGGGGTTCACGTCGTCCTGGCGGATCACGTGCGCGTAGCCCTTGACCGCATCGGTCGCGAGGCTCGTCCACGTGGCGCCGTAGTCATGCGTCACGTACAGGTGCGGCGTCATGTCGCCAAGCATGTGGCCATCGGCGCTCACATAGCACGTGCCCGCGTCATACGTGGACGGCGCCACGTACGAGATCCACGTACACGTTGGCAGGCCGGTCAAGTGCTTGGTCACATTCGTCCACGACTTACCGCCGTCGCGCGTGACCTGGACGTTGCCGTCGTCGGTGCCCACGTAGATCACGTTGGGGTCTTTGGGCGACTCGCCGATGGCATACACCGTGCAATGGTTCTCGGCCGAGGAATTATCGACCGACAGCCCGCCCGACTTCTCCTGCTGCAGCTTCAACGGATCGTTGGTCGTCAGGTCCGGCGAGATGCGGTCCCACGTGTCGCCGTGATCACGCGAGCGGAACAGGAACTGCGCGCCCATATAAAGAGTCCCGTCGCGCGTGGGGCTCAAGTGCACCGGCGTGTTCCAGTTGAAGCGCAACTTGGGCTCATCGGCTGTACGCAGCGGCTTGACGCTCTTGCGCTCGCCCGTCGCGATGCTCGAACGCGAGATCTCGCCGCCTTGGTATTCGGTGTAGCAGATGTCTTCGTTCTTGGGATCCACGAACGCCCACATGCCGTCGCCGCCGTTGAGGTTCTCCCACAGGCGGTTCGAGATGCCGCTCGCGTTGCGCGACGGGGCGCGCCACGAGCCGTTATCTTGGAGCCCGCCGTACACGTAGTACGGCCACTTCATGTCGTAGCTCACGTGATAGAACTGGCCCACGGGGATGTTCTCGATCATCCGCCATGTCGTGCCGCGGTCCTGCGTGATGTACACGCCGCCGTCGGTGCCCATGGCCATCCACTCCGTGTTCTTGGGATCGATCCATAACGCGTGCGTGTCGCTGTGATAGCTGGCGCCACCGATGCCGCCGCCTGCCCCGAACGTCTTGCCCGCGTCATCGCTCACGGCCAGGTTGAGGCCGCTCTTGTACACGCGTGAATAGTCCTTGGGGTCCGCGACCACATTCGAGAAGTAGAACGGTCGCCACGTCACGCTCATATTGGAGTCATTGAGCTTGACCCAATGCTCGCCGCAATCGTCGGAGCGGTAGAACGCCGTGACCTTGGCTTCGACCGACGCATACACGCGGCTCGCGCGTGCCGGCGAGACGTCGATGCCAATGCGGCCCAGGTCGCCCTCGGGCAGGCCGGCGGTGAGCTTGTGCCAGGTATCGCCGCCGTCGGTGCTCTTGTAGAGCCCGCTGCCGGGGCCACCGGAGCTGAACGTCCAGGCCTTGCGCCGGAACTGCCACATGCTCGCATACAGCGTGTTCGAATCCTGGGGGTCCATGGCGATGTCGGCCGCGCCCGTCTGGTCGTTCACGAACAGCACCTTCTGCCACGTCTTGCCGCCGTCGCGCGTGCGGTAGACGCCGCGGTCGGGGCTGTCGTTGAAGAGCGCGCCCGTCGCAGCGACATAGACCGTGTCGGGATGCTTGGCGTCGATGCGGATGCGGGCGATGCGCTCGGTCTTCTCGAGTCCCATGCGCGTCCAGTTGTCGCCGCCGTCGGTGGTCTTGTACACGCCGTCACCCGCGCCGACGCTGTTGCGCGTCCACGACTCTCCGGTGCCCACCCACACGGTCTTCGGATCGCTCGGCGCAACACGGATCGCGCCGATGCTCATGGCGTATTTGTCGAACACGGGCTTGAACGTCGTGCCGCCGTCTTTGGAGGACCACACGCCGCCACCGGCGCTACCGATCCACAGCGTATTGCGCACGTCGCTCACACCGTCGATGCACGTGATGCGGCCGCTCGTGGTGCCTGGGCCCAGCGCGCGGGCGCGGAGTCCTTCGAACGTGTCGGAGTCCAGTTTCCAGTCATCGGCGTGTGCCGCGCCCGCCAGCGCGAGGCCGGCCGCGAGCAGCGCCACGCGCACGTATCGCGAAGTCATCGTGAGGCTCATACGGGGAGAGTCCTTTCCGGAGTAGCGCTGCGGACACACGACGCGGCGCGAGGTGGAGGGCTTCCCGCGGCGATCCGGATCCCGGTCCGGTGCCGCGCGTCTCCGTTCACTCGCGCCGCGTGTGCGTGGTGGTGGTGGCTAGTTGCCCTTCGACTCGGCCGGCGCCGCCTTCTTGTCGGCGTCCTTCTTCGGCGCATCCTTCTTGGGCGCGTCCTTCTTACCGGCGTCCTTCTTGTCGGCCGGCTTTGCCGCCTTCGACGAGTCCGCCGCAGCGCCAGCCGGCATCACGAAGCGCGCGTCCTCGAGCGGGATGTCGAGCTCGACCTTTTCGAACGTCATCGTCTGCTTGTGATCGCTGCCCTTCATGCCGTTCGCCATCGAGAACGGCACCATGATGCCGTTGACCTCTTTATAGTCGCCGAGCGTGGACTCGCCTTCGACCTCGGTGCCGCGGACCTTGCGCTTGCCCTCTTCCTTGATCGGCAGGAACGTCTCGGCGTCCAGGTAGTAGAACTCGATATCGCCGCTCTTCTTGGTCAGCTTCAGCTTGTAGGTATCTGCGCCTTCGACCGACTCCTTGCCCACCAGTTCGACCGTGTGGCCCTTGGCCTTCCAGTCGACCAGCGCGCCGTCGAAGTCGGCCTGGTCCGCCATCTCCTTGGCGTCGTCATCCGTCATGGGCTCCGGATCCTTCTTGCCCATGAACGGCATGACCGCCCAACCCTTGGTGCCGTCGTACGCCTGGATGCCCGTCATGCCCGAAAACGTGAACTCGATGCGCTGCATGCCCGGGCGCTTCTTCTCGAGCATGAAGGGCGCTTCCATGCCCGGGCCCATCTGCATCTTGCCGGTCATGCGCATGGTCTGGACCTTCTTGAGCTTCTCCAGGCCGCCCATGGCGTCGTAGTGCTTGGCGAGGACCTGATCCAACGTGAGCGCCGCGGTATCGGCGTTCACGATCGGCGCGAGCAACGCCACCATGAGCATGGCCAGCAGGGACTTCTTGAACATGAGGGATCTCCGTGTGGGAAGTGGAACGGGGAAGACGCAGCGACGCGCCGGACGAGGCCCGCAGTCACGATGTGAAGTGTGTCGAATGTAAGCGCTGTGTGCAGCTCAAGCTACGCGGCCTTTCGTACCCCGGGTGCGGCGGGAATACCAGCGCCGCAGCCCGGGCCACCAACGCGGGTCGCGCGCCATGAGCCGGCGGCGACCCAGCGGCGGACCGGGTCGCCGGAGTTGGTGTAATGTGGCGCGCGCCATGAGTGACCAGCCCGACTTCCGCCTGCCCGACCTGCGCTTCGTGCCGGTCGACGATGTGTTCCCGCACGAATTCAACGACCTGCAGCGCACGGAACCTCTGGTGCGCCGCCTGCGCGAATCCGGCGTGCTCAAGAACCCGCCGATCGTCACTCAGGTCGGCGATGGCCATCGTGTGGAGCCGCGCTACGTGGTGCTCGACGGCGCCAACCGATCCACCGCGGCCAAGGCCGCCGGCTGGCCGCACATCGTCGTCCAGCTGGTGCGCTATGAAGAGCCCACCGTGCAGCTGTCCACGTGGTACCACGCGCTCACAGGCGGCGCCGCGCGCGCGCGGCTCGAGCAGGGCCTCGCCGAGGTGCAAGGGCTGACCCAGGTGAGCGCCGACAAGCTGCACGCGCGCGCCATGCTGTCGCGCCGCGAAACGCTGGCGTGCGTGGCGCTGTCCGATGGCGACGTGATCATGCTGCAGGGCGGCCGCACGCTGCATGAGCGCAACATGCTCATGAACGCGATCGTGCGCGTGTACCAGGACCGCATCCCCTACATCCGGGTGACCACCGATTCGCTCACGCAGGCGCGCCGCGAGCACCCCGAAGTGACGGCGCTCGTGATCTTTCCGCGCTTCGATCCCTCCGAGGTGATCGAGCTTGCCAGCACCGGTGAGCACCTGCCCGCGGGCATCACGCGGCATCTGATCCAATGGCGCGCGCTGCGGCTGAACATCCCGCTCAGCCATTGCGAGGACATGACCACGCCGCTCGAAGCCAAGAACGCGTGGCTGCGCGCGTGGATGGAAGAGCGGCTCCAGGCCCGGCAGGTGCGCTTCTATCAGGAGCCCACCGTGCTGTTCGACGAGTAGCGTCATGAAGGCCGTCTTTTTCGAGAGCTTCGGCGGGCCCGAGGTGCTGCAGTACGGCACGCGCCCCGACCCTGTGCCGCGCGCCGGCGAAGCGCTCGTGCGTGTGCGCGCCTGCGGCATCAACCATCTGGATCTGTGGGTGCGCCGCGGACTGCCCGGCCTGAGCCCCGAGATGCCGCACGTGCTTGGCAACGACATCGCCGGCGAGGTCGTGGCGCTCGGGGATGGCGTGTCGCACCTGAAGACGGGCCAGCGCACGCTCGTACTGCCCACGCTGTCGTGCGGCGTGTGCCACGCGTGCATGAATGGCGACGACAACCTGTGCCGGCAGTACGACGTGCTCGGGCGCGGCCGCAATGGCGGCTACGCCGAGTTCGTCGTGGTGCCCGCGGTTAATTGCCTGCCCTACCCCGAGCGGCTCTCTTACGAGCAGGCCGCCGCAGCGCCGCTGGTGTTCCTGACCGCGTGGCACATGCTCGTGGGCCGCGCGCACGTGCAGGCCGGCGAAGACGTGCTCGTGATCGGCGCCGGAAGCGGCGTGGGCAGCGCCGCCGTGCAGATCGCGCGCATGCTCGACGCGCGCGTGATCGCGACCGCCGGCACTGCTGCCAAGTGTGAACGCGCGCGGACGCTCGGCGCGCACGCGACCATCGATCACTCAAGCGAGGACATCGCCGCGCGCGTGAAGGCGCTCACCGCCAAGAAGGGCGCCGAGGTGGTGATCGAGCATGTGGGCGGCCGCGTGTTCGAGGCCGGCGTGGCCGCGCTCGCTCGCAACGGCCGCTTGGTCACCTGCGGCGCCACGATCGGCGCCAAGGTGAACCTCGATATCAATGTGCTCTTCGGCAAGCATCTCTCGTTGATGGGCTCGTGGATGGGCCGGCGCGCGGAGCTGGCCGACGTGCTGCAGCACATCGCGAGCGGCGCGCTCGAACCCGTGGTCGATACCGTGCTGCCACTCGCGCAGGCGCGCCAAGCACACGAACGCATCGAGGCGCGAGAGCATTTCGGAAAGGTGGTGCTGGTGCCATGAACACGCGACCCATGAGGTGCGAACGGTGAGACCTCCACGCCCCGAAACCAGACGGCATCATCGTCACAAGGTCCTGCGCTTGGAGGGCCCGTGCGAGCCCATCGCGCCCGCGGGTGTATTCACCAAGCGCCTGCTCGTGAGCACCAGTGTGGCGGTCGGCGTGATCAGCATCTCGCTGGTGATCGGCGTGGTGGGCTATCATGAACTCGTGCACAGCGGCACATGGATCGACTGCGTCTACAGCGCGTCGATGATCCTGGGTGGCATGGGGCCTGTGGGAAAAGACCCCACCGATGATCTGGGCAAACTCTTCGCATCGGCCTACGCGATCTACAGCGGCGTGACGCTGCTTACCAGCGTGGGCATCCTGCTATCGCCCGCGATCCACCGCGTCATGCATCACTTCCACGTGCCCGTCGACGATGATGACGGCAGCGACGACGCGCCCGAGGCGAAGAGGGCGTCCAAGCCGGGCAAGCCGGCGTAGCGCCGCGCGGCGCGCGTGGTATCGTGCCGCGCGTGAGCGAGCCCACTTCGACGCCAGCACCCGCGCGCGCTTCCTGGTTCGACGGCCAGGACGCACCGCCGCGCATGGATCTGGAGCAGTGCATCCATTGCGGCCTGTGCCTGACCGCATGCCCGACGTATCGCACGCTCAAGATCGAGCCCGATTCGCCGCGCGGGCGGCTGTACCTGATGCGCGGTCTCGAAGAAGGCCGCGTCCAGCCCGACGATCCGCTCGTCGCGCACCTGGACAATTGCCTGGACTGCCGCGCGTGCGAGACCGTCTGCCCCGCTGGTGTGCCCTATGGCCAGTTGCTCGAGGCCACGCGCGGGCAGATCGAACGCCGAGTCCGGCGCGCGTCGCCGCTGCGGCTGCTCGGGCACTTCGTGCTGCGCTCGGTGCTGCCGGTGCGCGCGCGCATGCACACGGCCGTGGACCTGTTGCGCTTGGGCCAGAGCGGCCCGATCGCCGCGTTCATGCGCTCAGGTCTGGCGCGCCGTGTGTTGCCGCGCTTCGCGACGCAGGGCTTCGCGATGACGCCGGCGCTCGCGCCGCGCGCCGAACGCGAATTGTCGAGGGTCGCCGCGCGTTTGCCCGCCGGCGCACGCTACGAGAAGCGCGCCGACGCTGACGTGTTCCTGCCTGCCGGTGCGCCGAAACTCGTAGTGGCGTTCCATACGACGTGCGTGATGGAGACCATGTTCCCGCTCGTCAATCAGGCGACTGTGCGATTGCTCGTCATGGCAGGCGCCGAGGTGCACGTGCCGCGCGCGCAGTCGTGCTGCGGCGCACTGCACGCGCACGCGGGCTTGCGCGAAGAGGCCAAGACGCTCGGCCGCGCCAACGCGCGCGCATTCGCTGATCCCGCCGACTTTGTCGTGTCGCACTCCGCCGGTTGCGGCGCGGCGCTGCGCGAGACGGGGCACCTGCTGCATGGCGAGCCGCAAGCACAGGAGTTCTCGGACAAAGTCCGCGACGTGAGCGAAGTGCTCGCGCATATGAACTTTTCGGTGCCTCCGGCACCGCAACGCCCGCAGGACGCCGCTGGCAAGTCGCCCGCGGCGGCGCTGCGATCCGCGCTTGGCCTGCCCGCCAGTGACGCGCCGGTACGCGTGGCGTACCACGACCCGTGTCACCTCGCGCATGCGCAACGCGTGCGCGAGGCGCCGCGGCGGCTGTTGCGCGCGCTGCCGGGCGTGGAGTTCGTGGAGCTGCCGGACTCCGACTGGTGCTGCGGCAGCGCGGGCGTCTACAACCTGTCGCATCCGCACATGGCGCAAGTACAGCTCGAAGCGAAGCTCGAGCGCATCGCGCGCGTGGATCCCGACGTGGTGATCGCTTCGAACCCCGGCTGCCTGCTGCACATGCAGCGCGGGGCTCTCGAGAAGGCCAGCCGCGTGCGCATGCTGCATCTGGTGGAACTGCTCGACGCCGCGGCGCCGCAGCACGCATGAGTGCCGCGAAACGCGCGACCGCGGCGCCGGCCGCGGCCGTGTCCAAGCAGGCAGTCGCCGCGTTGTTCCTGCAGCGCCAGTGGCTCGACCAGCCGCACGGCCGCAAGTTCACGCCCGCGAACCTGAGCGCGTTCGTCGCGCGCACGTGCGGTTTGCAGATCGACTCGATCCCGGTGGTCGAACGCGCCCATCATCTGACGCTCTGGAGCCGCTTCGGCGTCTACGACCGCGCGCGCTTCGATGCGCTGGTGTACCAGCGCCGCGTGCTCTTTGAATACCTCACGCACGTGGCGTGCTTCGTGGCCACGCGCGATCTGCCCATGGTGCGCTTCTGGATGGAGGAGACGCCCAAGCGCTGGCGCAAGCGCAGCGGCCCGTGGCTGCGGCGCAGTACCGCGCTGCTGCAGGAAGTCGAAGACGCCGTGCGCGCGAAGGGTCCGCTGGGCACCAGCGACTTCGAGCGCAAGGGCAAGCGCAGGCCCGGCGACTGGGGCAGCGGCAAGCCGGCAGCGCAGGCGATGGACTACCTGTGGAAGTGCGGGCGGCTCGCCGTGCGCACACGCGAGAGTTTCGAGAAGCGCTACGACCTGGCCGAACGTGTGCTGCCGCAGATGGCCACGCCGTCCGGCCACACGCGCGCGCAGGCGTTGCGCGAGCGCTTGCTGCGCTCGCTCACGGCGATGGGCGCCGCGACGCTCGCCGACGTGGGCATGTACTGGACCTACCCCGGCGTCGCGCGCGCCGAGCAGCGAGACGGCATGCATGCGCTGGCACGCGAGGGTGCTGTGCGCGAGATCCGCGTGGAGGGCAGCACCGCCGCTTGGTACCTGCGCGCCGAGGACGAACCCGCACTGCAACGCGCCGGCAGCCACGCGCAGCCCTCGCGCGGCACCACGCTGTTGAGCCCGTTCGATTCCTTCTTATGGCACCGCGAACGCACGCTGGCGCTGTTCGGTTTTCACTACCGCATCGAGATCTATGTGCCGCCGCAGCGGCGCCTGCATGGCTACTACAGCATGCCGTTGCTCCACGACGGCCATCTCATCGGCCGCATCGACGCCAAGACACATCGCGCCGATAGCCTGCTCGAGGTCAAGCACGCGCACTTCGAGGACTGGTTCCATCGTGGCCACTCGGCGCCCGCCGCCACGTGGGGCAGGGTCGAGCGCGACCACGCGCTCACCGGCACCGCGCAGGCACTGCACTCACTCGCGCGCTTCGTGGGCGCCGATCGGGTGAAGCTTGTGAAGACCACACCCGCCAGCTTCAGCACCCCACTTGCGCGGGCGCTGCGCGACGCAACCGCACGTTAGGCCGCTCTTCGGCCTTTCCACCACCTCGCGGCCCGCGGCCGCGATATGAGGAGGTTTCAGATGGGCCGCGAAGCGGCGTGCCACGCCAAGCTGGGCCGCGAGCAGGGCGCTGGCCGCGCGCTGCTCGAACATGACGCGGTGATCTTCCGCGGCGACTTCCGCGCCCGCGTGCCGCTCGCACAGATCACCGCGATCGCCGCGCGCGCCGGCGTGCTCAGGCTGACGTGGCCCGGCGGCGTACTCGCGCTCGAGCTAGGCGATCAGGCCGAGCGCTGGGCCGAGAGCCTGCGCAACCCCAAGAGCGTCGTCGACAAACTGGGCATCAAGCCGGGCCAGAAGGTCGCGGTGTTGGGCGTGAAGGATAAGGCGCTGCTCGCCGATCTCGCCCACAAGCTCGGCGCCAAGCTGCTCGCGCGCGCAAGCAGCGGCTGCGACCACGTGCTGCTCGGCGTCGAGACGCCGGCGGCCCTCGCCAAGCTCGAGGCGCTTCGCGAGGCCGTGCGTCCCGCCGGCGGCATCTGGGCGATCTATCCCCGCGGCGACAAGCGCGTGTCCGAAGACGCCATTCGCAGCGCAGCGAAGACCGCGGGCCTGACCGACATCAAGATCGCGCGCATCTCCGACACGCACGGCTCCGTGCGCCTGGTGATCCCCAAAAACCAGCGCTGAACGCCCGCAGCGCGCCCTTGGCGCCTACAGAGCGCCGCGTTCCGCACGCGGTCTTGCAGGTTGCCCGAGGCCGCTACGTCCCGAGCGCCGAGAATCGCCCTGGCCGCGCCCCGAACCGCACGCGGATATGGACTCGCGGCGGCTGTCGTTCGTACACTCAGGGGGACCGGTTCTCCTGCTTCCCGCCATGCCCATCGCACCTTGAGGACCTGCATGCTCGCCTCCCGCTGGCTCCGACTCACGCTCGCCTGTGCCACCATCGCCGCCCTCGTGGCGCTCGCGGCTTCTGCCCGGCTGCTCTCCTCGCGCCCTGCGCACGAAGCGCGCCCCGAGTCCGAACCGCCATCCGAATATTTCTACGCGCAGCGCGTGGGCCCCAGCGGCGAGTTCCCGCAGGCCGCGTACGATCAGGCCGTGCAGCAGTGGCAGAGCGAACACGCGAACCACCTCACCACCAGCGCCGCGAGCGCGTACTGGACGCCGGTGGGTCCGAACAACATCGGCGGCCGCGTGACCGCGCTCGCCGTCGCGCCCGGCGGCAGTGTGGTGTACCTGGGCGCCGCGGATGGCGGCGTGTGGAAGTCCACCGACAGCGGCGCGCACTTCCTGCCGCAGAGCGACCGCGAAGCGTGGAGCTCGATCGGCGCGCTGGCGCTGGACCCGTTCAATCCCAACATCGTGTACGCGGGCACCGGTGAGGCGAACTCGTCCGTCGACTCGTACGACGGCATGGGCCTCTTCCGCAGCAGCGATGGCGGCGGCAGCTGGCAGGCTTTGGGGCTCGCCACCGTGGGTCGCATCGGCGCCGTGGCCGTGGACCCCGGCAACAATCAGCACCTGCTCGTGGCCGCCATGGGCCGGCAGTTCTCGACCGGCCCCGACCGCGGCCTGTACCGCAGCCTCGACGGCGGCGCCACCTGGAACAAGGTGCTGTTCGTGAGCGACAGCACCGGCGTGTGCGACATCGTCATCAACCCCGCGCACCCCGACACGATGTTCTGCGCCACGTGGGAACGCGTGCGCCGCACCACGTACCGCCGCGCGTATGGCCCCGAGTGCGGCATCTATCGCAGCGTCGACCGCGGCGCTACGTGGAGCCGCTTGGCAGTGGGCCTGCCCGCGCCGTCCGACAGTGTGGGCCGCATCGCACTCGCGATCTCGCCCGCGCGGCCCTCGCGCGTGTACGCGCAGATCGTCAGCGGCGCCAACGCGGGCTACGTGGGGCTCGGCGTGTACCGCAGCGAAGACGCCGGAACCACGTGGCAGCGCACCGACGTCCCGGGCACTTTCACCAATGCCTTCGGCGGCTTCGCGTGGTACTTCGGCGAGTTCGGCGTGGATCCCAACAATGCCGACGTCTGCTACGCGATGGGTCAATACCTCCTGCGTTCGACCGACGGAGGGATCAACTGGAGCGACATCTCCGGCTCGCTGCACCCCGACCAGCACGCGATCTGGATCGACCCCGCCAACTCGAACCATGCGTACCTGGGGAACGACGGCGGCTTCTACTCCACGAATGACGTCGTGAACTGGACGCACTGCGACGACCTGCCGATCTCACAGTTCTACGCCGGCATGGCAGACCCCACGAACGCGAACAAGGTGATCGGCGGGCTCCAGGACAACAACACGGTCATGACCAGCGCTGGCCCCACCGCGTGGCAGGCGATCCTGGGCGGCGACGGGTTCGTACCACTCATCGATCCGGTGACCCCGACGATCGTGTTCTGCGAATACCAGTTCTGCAGCAGCAACAGCGGCTTCAAGCGCTCGACCACCGGCGGCTTGTCGCCCGCGAATACTGCGGGCTGGACCGGCACCGACCGCTTCAACTGGTGCACGCCGATCGCGATGAACCCGCGCAACCACAACACGCTCGTCGCCGGCAGCCAGTACGCGTATCGCAGCACGAACAACGGCCGCAATTGGTCCAAGCCCGCGCCGGCGGTGGACCTGACCTTCAACACGCCGTCACTGCTCACCTACAGCACGCTCACGGCGCTCGACATCTCGAAGGCCGATACCAGCGTGTACTACACAGGCTCCGACGACGGCCGCGTCATGCGTTCGATCGACCGCGGTGTCACGTGGACCGATATCTCGCCGGGCCTGCCCAAGCGCTACGTGACGCGCGTGACGGCTGATCCGGTAGACCCGCAGGTGGTCTACGTGACGCTCTCGGGCTACACGCAGGACGTGCAATCGGCGCTCGTCTTTCGCAGCCCCAACCGCGGCGGCACGTGGACGAATATCTCGGCGAACCTGCCCAACGTGCCCGCGAACGACATCGTGGTCGACCCCACGAACACCCAGTTCTTGTACCTGGCCACCGACCTGGGCGTCTACGCCAGCAAAACCCAAGGCGCCGGCTGGTTCGAGCTGGGGGCCGGGATGCCGCTGCAAGTGATCGCTGACCTGTACCTGCACGAGGGCTCGCGGCGGCTTTTCGCCTTCACGCACGGGCGCTCGGCGTGGTCGTTCGACCTGGCCTCGATCCCGCTGGCGGTGGGTCCGTCCTCGACGCCCAGCGCCGTCGCGCTCGCGCTCGCGAGCAGTAACCCCGCCCGCGGCCCGGTGCGAATCTCGCTCACGCTGCCGCGCGCGGCGACCGCGCAAGTCGCAGTGCACGATGCGCTTGGCCGCCGCGTGGCCACGCTGTGCGCAGCCGCTCTGGGAGCGGGCGAACACGGTTTCACGTGGGACCGCCGCAGCGATTCCGGGGCGCGCGCGAGCGCTGGTGTGTACTTCATCCGCGCCACTTCGGGCGGTGAGATGCGCTCGATCCGGGTCGTGATCGCGGACTGAAACAAGCTCGCGGCAGACCCGGTGACGGCCGCTAGGCGGGGCGGGCTGCCCCCCACCCAAAGCTTCGGACCGCGTGAAATAAGGGTCCGGCGCGCCACCGCCCGTGAAATTCCCTTTGAAATCACTTGCGACCTTGCTATACCCACACGTGGCAGGGCGCTCGACTGCGTCCGCTCGAATTGGATGACGGTTCTCACCGTTCAACGGAGGAAGGATCCCCATGGCCAAGATGATGACGAAGACGCAGGTCGCCGGCCACATCGCCGCGAAGTTCGAGATCAGCAAGAAGCAGAGCGCGCAGATCCTCGAGGAACTCGCCATGCTGGCTGCGAAGCAGGCGAAGAATGGCTTCGTGTTCCCGGGCGTCGGCAAGCTGGTCGTCGTGAACCGCAAGGCTCGCATGGGCCGCAACCCGCAGACCGGCGAAGCCATCAAGATCCCGGCAAAGCGCGTGCTCAAGTTCCGCATCGCGAAGGCGATGAAGGACTCGGTCCTGAAGTAGATCGATTCTTCGTACCGCTGTTGGCAAGGCCCTGGCGCCCCCGCGCCGGGGCTTTGTCGCTTTTGTGGCCGCCATCTGCGCGGCTGATAACGCATGTTCGACGCGCTTCAGTGCGGTCCTCCGGCGGCCGATAACGCAGGGAGTCCCGGAGACCGCAAATGTCCGTCGATGTCACGCTTTTCGAACGGCTTCCCGAACCCGTACTGCTCGTCACCGCCACCGGCGGGACGCTGTACGCGAACGCGGCGTTCCATCAGCTCGCGTCCCGTTTCGGTGTGCCACCGCAGTTGAGCGGGCTCTTCGGACCGCCGGTGACCGTCGTGCTCTCCGAAGCGCGCCGCACGGGCGCAGCGAATGCATTCCTGCCGCTGGTGGTGGGCGACGATCTCTCACGCGGCTTTCGCCTGAACGTGCGCGGCGGCGCCGATGACGGCACGCTCGCCGTGCAGCTCGCGGATCTTTCCGAAGAGGTCGCGTGGCGGCATCAGCTCTTTCTTCGCAACAGCGAGCTGAGTGTGCTCAACGACATCGGCACCGCGCTGTCGGCCACGCTCGACTTGTCGGCGCTCGCGCACCGGATCTGGGAACAGACCGGCCGCATCATGGATCACACGCACTTCGTGCTCGCGCTGCACGATGGCGGAAGTGGCCCGCTCCAGGTGCCGCTGCGTATCGAGGACGGCAGCGTGATTGGCGGCTGCGAGATCGAGCGCTTCGGCAATGGTCCTATCGAGCACGTGCTGCTCACGCGGCAGCCGCTGCTGCTCAACGGCGCGGTCAACGCGCAGCTGGTTCAACTGGGCCTGCGCGCGTTCCATCCCGATCCCGTCTCGTACGTGGCGACCCCGATCCTCGCGGACGGCGTCGCCATGGGCGTGATCGAGCTGCGCGACCATGAGCAGACCGGACGCTTCGACCGCCACGAGTTGGGCATTCTCTCGATCGTCGCCACGCAAGCCGGCGCGGCGATCCGCAATGCGCGGTTGTACGAGGCGATCAAGAGCGCCTACGAAGAACTGACCGCCACCCAGACGCGGCTGCTCGAGACCGAACGCCTGCGCGGCGTGACCGAGACCGTCGGCGCGCTCAATCACGAAGTGAACAACCCGCTCGCAACCATCGTGGGCACCGCGCAGCTGCTGCTGCGCAAGAGCGACCTCGACGCCGACACGCGCACCAAGGCCGAACGTGTGCTCGAGGCGGCCAAGCGCATCCAGTTCGTGACCAGCAAGATGGCCACGCTCATCCAGGCGCACTCGCGGCCGTATCCCGGCCAAGTGCAGATCCTGGACCTGTCGCGCTCAGTAGCCGAGATGGATTCCGCGACGCCGAACGATGGCGTCTCGCGCGTGTTCCGCTTCATGCGCGCCGATGCGCCAGCGCCCGCGCCCGGAGAGACTCCGCCCGCCGACCGCGACGACAGCGCGGCGTAGGAGGCTTCGGAGCCTCTCGGGCCTCCGGCCCGCCCGCGCGGATTCTCCCCGCCCCGCGCTTTCGCACAGCCCCGCGCTTTCGCGCTTCCCCGCGCCGCGCCACTCTGGCAGCATCGCGCCTCCACTTACTCTCATGGAGGTCTCTTGGTGCGCCGCTCCCGAACGATCCTCGCTGCTGCCCTGCTCCTGACCTCGCTGTGCGTGGCCGCCGCGCCTGCGCGCGCCGACCGCTTCGCCGTGCACGCCGCGCATTGGCTCGACACGCGCGCAAGTGCTGCAAAAGGTGAAGTCTGGGTGGTGGTCTCGGCTGACACCATCGAGGCCGTGCTGGGCGCCGCGCCCGCCGGCGTGACCGTACGCGAGCTGGGCAACGCCACGCTGCTGCCCGGGCTGATCGACTGCCACACGCATCTCTCGTCGCGCGTGGGCCTCTCGCCCATGGACCAGCTCAAGAGCTCGGCGGCGCGCAACGCCGTGACCGGCGTGAACAACGCTCGCGCCACCATCGAGGCCGGCATCACCACCGTGCGCGACGTGGGCGGCAGCGGGCTCGTGGACGTGGCGCTGCGCGATGCGATCAAAGCTGGCGAGATCGTGGGCCCGCGTATGCAGGTGGCCACGTTCCCTCTCTCCATGACCGGCGGCCACGGCGACGAGCGCAACCGCCTGGATCTGCACTGGTGCAACGACGAACCCGACGGCGTGGCCGACGGCCCCGACGAAGTGCGCAAGAAGGTGCGCTTCAACATCCAGCAGGGTGCCGACCTGATCAAGATCCTCGCGACCGGCGGCGTGCTCTCGGCGAATGACAATCCCGAGTGGACAGCGTACACGATGGAGGAGATGAAGACGGCGTGCGAAGAGGCCAACCGCTTGGGCCGTTTCGTGGCCGCGCACTGCCACGGCAAGGCCGGCATGATCACGGCCAGCAACGCCGGCGTGCGCAGCATCGAGCACGGCAGCTACATGGACGACGAAGCCGCGCTCGTACTCAAGAAAAACGGCACATGGTACGTGCCCACGCTCTACGTGGTCGAGCCGATCCTGGCCGATGGCAACCCGCTGCATATTCCCGAGCAGAGCCTGCAGAAGGCGCGCGACGTGAAGGTGCACATGCGCCACGCGTTCCAGAGCGCGCTCAAGAACGGCGTGAAGATCGCGTACGGCACCGACGCCGGCGTGTTCCAGCACGGCACGCAGGTGCGTGAGTTCAGGATCTACCGCGACCTCGGCATGGCGCCCATGCAGATCGTCCAGACCGCCACCACGTCGGCCGCCGAGCTCATGGGCTGGAGCGGCAAAGTGGGCGTGATCGCGCCGGGCGCGTACGCCGACCTGATCGCCACGAGCGGCGA
>JANYBS010000028.1 GCA_025360715.1 Candidatus Eiseniibacteriota bacterium
CTTCGCCGTGCTCAAGTCGGTGGAGTTCCCGAGCGTGCTGGTCGAGACCGCGTTCATCAACAATCCGCGCGAGGTGAAGCTGCTCACGAGCCCCGAGTTCCAGCGCGCCATGAGCCAGCAGCTCTCGAGCGGCATCGTCGCCTACTTCGGCCGCCTGGGCATCACGATCGGCGCCCCGGCCGATAGCGCGAAGGTGACGCCGAAGGCCGACGGGACGAGCGGGAGCAGGTGAAGGTTGGCTGGGTGCCGCCCTTGCATCGGGTGGTGCGGCGCAGACCGGGCTATCTCCGCAACGCATTGTGGTGCAATATTTTGCAGTTCGCCTAGGTTGTTGGATGTGGCGAATGGTTGACAGTTGCGCATAAATGGCTACCATTCGCCACATGCCATCCACTACGGACCAAGCCAAGGCGTTGAAGCTGGCGCGTCGCAGTCAAGGCGTCACCACGCGAGAGCTCGTCGTAGCCGGGATTCACCGCCAGGCGCTGAGCCGGCTGGTCAGCGCCGGGCAGCTCGAGCGAATCGCCCGCGGGCTCTATCGCCTCGCCGAGCACCCCGTGACGGAGAGCCACGGCCTCGTGATCGCATGCACCGCGGTTCCGCAGGGCGTCATCTGCCTGCTCTCCGCGCTCCAGTTCCACGGCATCGGCACGCAGCTGCCCTCGCAGATCTGGATCGCGATCGACCGTCGCGCCCACCAACCCTCACTCAAGTACCCGCCGCTCAGGGTGGTCCGCTACACGGGCGCGGCGCTGAAGGAGGGCGTCGGTTCGCATCAGCGTGAGGGGCGTGCAGTTCGCGTCTACGGGATCGCGAAGACGCTGGCGGACTGCTTCAAGTACCGGAACAAGATCGGCCTCGACGTCGCGCTGGAAGCGCTGCGTGAGGCATGGCGATCCCGCAAGTTCACGATGGACGAGCTCGACCACTACGCCGGCGTCTGTCGCGTACGACGCGTCATGCGGCCGTACCTCGAGGCGCTGACCGGATGAGCAATCCCAACGAGGGGCTGGCGCGCTCGGTGCAGGTCCGCTTGGCCGCGCACGCGAAAGCCATCGGGGTCGACCCGAACCTCGTGCTCACGCGGTACGGCGTGGAGCGTTTCCTCTACCGGCTCTCGCGTTCGCCGCACGCAGAGCGGTTCGTGCTGAAGGGCGCGCTGCTGCTCATGGCGTGGCTGGGGGAGACGCTGCGCCCGACGCGCGATGCCGACCTGCTCGGCTTCGGGGAGCTCCCAGACGACGAGTTGGTAGGGATTCTGCGAAGCGTGTGCGCGGTGGAAGTCGAGCCGGACGCCGTGGACTTCCTGCCTGGATCGGTGCGAGTCGAACCCATCCGCGTCGAGGACGCCTACGGCGGCCGACGTGCCACGCTCGAGGCGCACGTCGGCAAAGCAAGACTGACTGTCCAGGTGGATATCGGGATCGGCGACGCCGTGACCCCGGCGCCGGAGTGGATGGAGTACCCGGGCCTGCTCGATCTGCCGCGGGCTCGCTTGCGTGTCTACTCGCGCGGCAGCGTGGTCGCGGAGAAGCTGCACGCGATGGTGCTGCTCGGGGTGAGGAACAGTCGGATGAAGGACTATTTCGACCTGCGCGCCCTCGCCCGCGAAGGTGCCCTGGATCCGGATCAGCTGGCCGAGGCGATCGCGGCCACCTTCGCTCGGCGCCAGACCGCCGTGCCCGACGGAGTTCCCATTGGGCTCAGCGACGAGTTCGCGAGCGAGGCCACCAGCCAGGGGCAATGGAAGGCGTTCCTGACGCGCAGCCGGCTTGATGGCCCGCCGTTCGATACCGTTGTCAGGGAGGTTCGAGAGTTCGTGTCGGAGCCGCTTCGCCGAGCGCGGCAGCGGATGACGTCAGCATGAGGGCGGCGCCTTCGCGGCACCCCGGCAGCGGCTGACGGTGACCCCGGCTCTGCGCTGGCGGACGTGGAGGCGGCGCGGCATCAAGCAGGCCGGCTTCGCCGTGCTCAAGTCGGTGGAGTTCCCGAGCGTGCTGGTCGAGACCGCGTTCATCAACAATCCGCGCGAGGTGAAGCTGCTCACGAGCCCCGAGTTCCAGCGCGCCATGAGCCAGCAGCTCTCGAGCGGCATCGTCGC
>JANYBS010000240.1 GCA_025360715.1 Candidatus Eiseniibacteriota bacterium
CATACACACCGCGGCGGCGTTCGGTGTCGGCGAAGTTCACGCCGGTCGCATGCACACGCACGCGCACTTCTCCGGGCGCCGCTTCGGGAAGCGGTGCAGAGGCAAGCTCGAGGACCTCGGGTCCGCCGAGGCGCGTGACGACGATCGCGCGCATGGGCGCAGATTAGCACCAACCGTGCGGGGGCAAAGCGGATAAGGCGTCCGCGTCCGGGGAGCGTCAGGCCTCTTGTGTCTGGGCCCGCTCGTTTTGAGTCGGCGCGACCGGCGGTCGGCGGTCTGTCAACGAAGCCACGACTGCGATCGTCAGGATGCTGGCGATCGCCGCGGGCGCCTCACGCAACACGTCCGGCAAGAGGCATCATGGGCATCCGCCGCTTACAGGAAGAATCGATAATACGTGCGGCGACCATGGGCTGGCTCTATGGATTCCGGCGGCGGTCCCCGCCCTTGGCCGTCCCCCCTTGCGCGCCGCCCCGTGCGGCGGCACTCTGCGCGCATGCGAATGACTTCCATCGGTGCCTTACTCGCGGGCCTCGCTGTCGCGGCGGGCGCGTTCGGCGCGCATGCACTGCGCGTCGTCGTCCCCAGTGACCGCTTGCAGGTCTTCGAGACCGCGGCGCGCTACCAGATGTTCCACGGCCTGGCGTTGCTCTTCGTCGGCATGCATTCCACGCAGGCGCCGCGCGCGGGTGCGCGGCTGGCCGGCATCCTGTTCATCGCGGGCACACTGCTGTTCTCGGGCAGCCTGTACGCGCTCGCGCTGACCGGCGTGCGGATCTGGGGCGCGGTCACGCCGTTCGGCGGCCTTGCCTATCTCGCGGGATGGTCTGCGCTTGCCCACGCCTTCTGGCCACGGCGAGCCTGAGGCCACAAGTAGACACTTATTCCTTTTCATAGTGCAAGACTGTGCGCTAGTTTATCAGCGCGACGTACGGTGTGGGTGGGTGGTCCACGCTCACCGTGCGCTGGAAGAGACCGGCTTCGGCCGGCGCCACGGAAGGCGTGCATGGACGACCCCTCGGCCCTGCGATCCTCCAGTCCAGTGGTGTCCGAGCGCACCCGCTCGACATCGCCAGGGACTCAGGATGTCTCGGTGTCCATCGGTTGCGACGCGGACCCCGCGCGAGCGCCGCTCCTCTTGTTGAGCCCGGCTCCTTCAGGCATTGCCGCGCTTTCGCCGGGCTCTCGAACCGACCTTATGGCCGCGGTGCTCGATAGCATCGAAGCGCTGGTCGTGGTGGTTTCCCCGGGCGGCATCATCACCCGCACGAACCGGGCCGCCGAGCGCATCACCGGCCGAACGTCGCGCGCACTGGTCGGCCGCCCTTTCGCCTCGCGCTTCACGCGTGAGATCGACCGCGAGCGCGTCGAGGAGCTGCTCCAACGTGTCCTCTGCGGACGGGGGCGCGCCGGTTGCGAGACGCGCTTGCAGCCGCGCGAGGGCGAAGAACGCGTGATCGCATGGTCGTTCCAGGCGCTGCGCGATGAATCGGGCGCGCTGGACTGCCTGCTGGCCACGGGCACCGACCTGACCGAACGTCTGTTGGCGGACCAGGCGCTGCGCGACCTGGACGCCGAGCTGCGCCACTCGCAGCGGCTCGAAGCGCTCGGGCGTCTGGCGAGCGGTGTCGCGCATGACTTCCACAATGTCCTCACCGCGGTACTCGGCTTGTCGGACGTGCTCGCCGAGGACATCGCCGACCGCCCCGAGGCCCGCGCGCTCGCGCTCGAGATCCGCGGCGCCGCGGAGCAGGCGGCGCTGCTCACGCGCCAGCTCACCACGCTCGCACGCAAAGGGGGCAGCGAAGCGCGCCCGATCGATCCGCGCCGCGAGCTCCAGCATATGAGCGACCTGCTCGCTCGATTGATCGGCGAAGACATCGTGCTCGACCTGCAGCTGGATTCCGGTGAGCACCAATTGCGCTGTGATCCCGGACAGTTCACGCAGCTGGTGCTCAACCTCGCGCTCAACGCGCGCGATGCCATGCCGGCGGGCGGGCGGCTCACCATCACGTCGCAGGTCGTGCGCTTCTCGCCGCGCGAGGCTTCAAGCCGCGGGCTCGCCGAGCACTGCCTGCTGCTCACGGTGCGCGATACCGGTGTGGGTATGGACGAGGTCACGCGCGAGCGCGTGTTCGAGCCGTGGTTCACTACCAAGGGCGCCAAGGGCAACGGGATCGGCCTCGCCACCGTGCATCATGTGGTGCGTCAGGCCGGTGGCGCGATCGCTGTCGAGAGCGCGCCGGGACATGGCACGCGGTTCCTGCTGTGGTTTCCCAGCATCACCGACCCCACAGCTCCGGTGGCAGCGCAGGTCTCGACTGCCGACCCGTGCACCCGTGGCACGGTGCTGCTCGTGGAAGATGACGCGGCCGTGCGCCGGCTCATGCGTGAGTCGCTGCGCCGGCAAGGCTGCAACGTGATCGAAGCGGCCGAGGGCCGCGAGGCGCTCACGCGTGCCGCCGCTCACGAGGGCACGATCGACCTGCTCGTGACCGACGTGATCATGCCGGGCATGAGCGGACCCGAAGTCGCCGAATGCCTGAGCCGCGACGGTCTGGTGCAGCGAGTGCTCTTCGTGTCCGGGTACGCCGACGACGCCATGATGCGCCACGGCATCACGCCGGGATCCACGAGCCTGCTCGAGAAGCCGTTCACGCCGGCGACATTCGCCAAGCGCGTGCGCGAAGCGCTCGCTTCGCGCGAGGGGTCCCTTACGCCGGCAGCGGAGTCTTCCCCGCGGACTTGACCGCGCTGTGACGCATGCGCCGGTAGCGGGCGTATGCTCGCGCGGGAGGCCGCATGCGGGAACCGTTGCTCGATCGTGCGTGGGGGCACGCTCACGCCCTATTCGATCGTACCCGTCGCACCGGCTGGACCGACCTGTTGTTCCTCGCCGGAGTCGCCGGGCTGCTCGTGGGCCTGCATCACGTGGCGCAGGAGTGGACCGGGCAGCTTCGCCCGGTCGTGGCGATCGATCTTTCGCCTTGGGCTTTGCCGCGCTACGCGGTGTTCTCGCTCACCCGGGGACTCACGGCTTACGCGCTCTCCCTGCTCTTCACACTGGCCTACGGATATTGGGCGGCGCATAGCCGTGCGGCCGAACGCATCCTTCTGCCGCTGCTCGACATCCTGCAGAGCATCCCGGTACTGGGCTTCATGCCCGGGCTCGTGCTCGCTTTCGTCGCGGTCTTCCCGACGACCAACATCGGGCTGGAGTTGGCCGCTGTCGTGATGATGTTCACGGGCCAGGTCTGGAACATGACGTTCAGCTTCTACCACTCGCTGCGCTCGATCCCGCAGGACCTGCACGAGGTCTCGGTGGTCTATGGCGATGACTGGTGGCAGCGCTTCCGGCGCCTCGAGCTGCCGTTCTCGACCATGGGCCTGGTGTGGAACAGCATGATGAGCATGGCGGGCGGCTGGTTCTTCCTCATGATCAACGAGGCATTCGTTCTCGGCAACCGCGATTTCCGCCTGCCGGGCATCGGCTCGTACATGAGCGTGGCGGTCGCGCGCGGCGACACGGCGGCCATGCTGTGGGCGGTGCTCGCGATGGTCACCATGATCGTCGTGCTCGATCAACTGCTCTGGCGCCCCGTGGTCGTGTGGGCGCAGAAGTTCCGCGTGGAGGAGAGCAGCGCGAGTGAAGCCCCCACGAGCTGGTTCCTCGAGCTGCTGCAGGATTCCCGGCTCTTGGAATACCTGCGCCGCGTCGGGGGGCTGATCTGGGCGCGGATGCGGCGCCGTCCGGCTGCGGCCCGCGCGCCACGCGCGCCGCGCGCGGCAGCGCCCGTGCGCGCGGTATCCACCGGCGCTGCGCCCGCGTGGGCGGGGATGCTTTCCACAGGGCTCCTCATTGCGCTGCTGGCAGTGCTCGCGTGGGGTGCCTGGAACCTGTTCGAGCTGCTGCACAAGGTGCCGTTCGTCACCTGGAGTGGCCTGCTCGGGCAAGCCGCGCTCACGCTCGCGCGCGTGCTCGCCAGCACGCTGATCGGCACGCTTTGGGCCCTGCCCGCAGGGCTTGCCATCGGACTCTCGCCGCGGCTCTCGCGGTGGATGCAACCGGTCACGCAGGTGGCGGCGTCGTTCCCGGCGCCCATGCTTTTTCCGCTCGTGATCGCGTTGTTGCACAGCGCCGGCTGGACGCTCGGCTGGGGCAGCATCGTGCTCATGTTGCTCGGCACGCAGTGGTACATCCTCTTCAACGTCATCGCCGGCGCGATGGCGATCCCTGCCGATCTACGCGAGGCCGCGCGTAGCTACCGCCTGGGGGTATGGGCGCGCATGCGATTGCTCTACCTGCCCGCGGTCTTCCCGATGCTGGTCACCGGCTGGGTCACCGCGGCCGGTGGCGCTTGGAACGCGAGCATCGTGTCGGAATACGTGTCCTACAAGGGTCACCTGATCGCCACCGCCGGCATCGGCGCGGCCATCAGCCGCGCCGCCGAGCGCGGCGATTTTCCGGCGCTCGCGGCCGGAGTGCTCATGCTTGCGGCGCTCGTCGTGGTATTCAACCGTACCGTTTGGCGGCGCTTGTACGCTCTCGCCGAGGAACGCTACTCGCTGTCGCGCTAGAGGATCGCTGCCATGACTGTGACCACCGAACCTGCCAAGCCTGCGCTCACGAACGACCTGCTGTGCGAGGTCCGCGACGTCACGCACGAGTTCAAGCTGCCGGGCGGATCCATGTTGCGCGTGTTGCAAGGCGTGGACCTGGCCGTGCGACCACGCGAAGTCGTGGCGTTGCTCGGGCCTTCGGGCTGCGGCAAGTCCACGTTGTTACGCATCCTTGCAGGGCTGATCGCGCCGGCACAGGGGCAGGCACTCGCGCACGGCGCGCCGCTCACCGGCATGCATCCGGGTGTGGCGATCGTCTTCCAGAGCTTCGCGCTCTACCCGTGGATGACGGTCGCGGGCAACATCCGCGCGGTGCTGCAGGCGCGCGGGCTCCCGCCGGACGAGATCCAGCGCCGCATCACCGAGGTGATCGCGACCGTGGGTCTCTCGGGCTTCGAGGGCACGTATCCGCGCGAGCTCTCGGGCGGCATGAAGCAGCGCGTGGGGATGGCGCGCGCGCTGTCCGTGGAGCCCGAACTGCTCTTCATGGACGAGCCCTTCAGCCAGGTCGATGCGCTCACCGCCGAATCGTTGCGCGCGCAGGTGATCGACATCTGGACCAGCCACGAACGAAATCCCTCGTCGGTGGTCATGGTGAGCCACGACATCAAGGAGGTCGCGTGGATGGCGGACCGCATCGTGGTCATGGGCACGAACCCCGGCCGGATCCGCACGATCCTTGAGAACCGCCTGCCGCGGCCGCGCGACTACCGCTCGCCCGAGCTTCTCCGGCTGGTGGACGAACTACACGACATCATCACCGGCGCCGAGATGCCCGACGTGGCCGTGCCGGTCACCGCGGCGCCCGCGCTCATCGAGCCGCTGCCCGAAGCCGCGCCGGGCGAGATATCGGGATTGCTCGAATATCTCGATGCGCGCGGTGGCGCCGACGAACTCTTTCGCATCGTCGCCGACACGCACCGCGAGTTCGGCCGCGTGATCACGGTCGTGAAAGCCGCCGAGATGATGGACCTGGTCGACACGCCCAAGCGCACGGTACAGCTCACGGTGGAAGGCCGCCGGTTGCTGGCAGCCGGCGCGACACAGCGGCGAGTGCTGTGGCGCCAGCACCTGCTGGAGCTGCGGCTCTTCCAGCAGCTCGATGAGATCTCGCGGCGGCAGCCCGGCGGCCGGGTCTCGCGCGAGTTCGTCTACGAGATGCTCGCGCTTGCGCTACCGCAGGAGAACCCCGAACGCATGTTCGAGACGCTGGTCGAGTGGGCCGCGGAGGGCGACCTGTTCGGCTACGACGACGGCGCCGAGGAGCTGGTCCGCGACAAGGGCTGAGCGCGCCAGAGCGAGCGGCTTGGCATTCGCGCGCCGATGCCGCAGACTCTGCGTACACATTCGCGCGGGCCGCACCTGTGCAGGGGACCGGGCGCTTTCCACGGAAAGCACCGGTCCCTGCTATCTGCGGCCGGACCTGGCAGCTTTTCCTCAATTCCCGCGGGTGTGGCACTCTCCGCGCATGCCCAGCTCCGGCGCACCCATCCAGCTCACCGAACGACTGCAGGCGCTGCTCACGCGCGCCGTGGCGCGCGCGCGATCGCCCTTCCCGAGCGCGCCGCCGCGACTATTGCTCGTCGACGTCGAGCACCAGCGCCTGCTGCTGATCGACGACGGCCGGGTCACGGCCGAGTACGCCATCTCGACCGCCGCCAACGGCATCGGCGGCGAGAGCGGCTCGTTCCGCACGCCGCCCGGCTGGCACCGCATCCATCGCCGCATCGGCGCAAGTGCCGCACGGGGAACCATCTTCGTGAGCCGCGAGCCCACCGGGGAGCGCTGGGAAGGCGAGACGCGCGACGATGACCTGATCCTTACGCGCATCCTCACGCTCGATGGCCTCGAGGACGACATCAATCGCGGACCCGGCTGTGACTCGCTCGAGCGCTACATCTACCTGCACGGCACCAACCAGGAAGACCGCTTGGGCACGCCGGCGTCGCACGGCTGCGTGCGGCTGTCCAACCTCGACATCGTCGATCTGTTCGACCGCGTGCAAGAAGGCGACCCTGTCGTGATCGTGGCACCGGGCCCGGGCGAGATGCCGGATCCGCTGGCCGGCGCGCGCTTTCACTATGCCGGCGTGGGCGGCAGCGGCATGAGCGCACTCGCGCAGTTCCAAGCCATGCGCGGCGGCCGCGCGAGCGGCAGCGATCGCGGCTTCGACCGAGGCGAACGCCCCGAAGCGCGCGCGCAGCTGCAGGCACTGGGCGTTGCGCTCTACCCGCAGTCGGGCGATGGCGCCGAAGGCGATTGCGCGGCGCTGGTGGTGTCCACCGCGGTCGAGGACTCGGTGCCCGATGTGGCCACGGCCAAGCGCCGCGGCCTGCCGATCGTGCACCGCAGCGAGATGCTCGCCCACTTCGTCGCGAGCATGCGCTCGATCGCGATCTCGGGCACGAGCGGCAAGAGCAGCGTCACCGCCATGGTCTTCGAGATCCTGCGCGGCGCAGGCCGCGATCCGTCGGTGATCACCGGCGGCGACCTGGTGCTGCTGCAGCGCGAAGGCCTGTGGGGTAACGCGTGGGCGGGCAAGAGCGATCTGCTCGTGATCGAGGCCGACGAGAGCGACGGTTCGCTCATCCGCTACCAGCCCGCGATCGGCGTGGTGCTCAATCTGTCGCGCGATCACAAGACCGAATCCGAAGTCGCGACGATGTTCGCCACGCTCAAGAGCCGCACGCGTGAGCGATTCGTCTGCTACGAGGAAGCCGCGCTGGGTGACCTGCGCGACGGCGCGCTGGTGTTCGGCAGCGGGCCGCTCGCGGCTGTGAGCGGTAGCGTGAGTGAGTTGCGCGCGGACTCGAGCACGTTCGTGGTCGACGGCGTCACCTTCACGCTACCCGTGCCGGGCGCGCACAACGTGGACAACGCGCTCGCCGCGATCGCCACGTGCCAGGCGGTCGGCGTGGGTTTGTCCGACATGGTCGCGCCGCTCGCGGCCTATCAAGGCGTGGCGCGGCGCTTCCAGAGCCTGGGGCTCGCACATGGCGTGGAAGTGATCGATGACTTCGCGCACAACCCGGCCAAGATCCGCGCTGCGTTGCATACCGCCCGCCTGCGCGGCAAGCGCGTGCTGGCCATCTACCAGCCGCACGGCTACGGCCCCACGCGCTTCCTGCGCGAGGACTTCGTGCACACGTTCGCGACCGAACTGCGCGCGCAGGACCGCGCATGGCTGCTCGAGATCTTCTATGCCGGCGGTACGGCGGTCCGTGACCTTTCGAGCGCCGACCTCGTGCGCGACATCGTGGCGCGCGGCGCCGAGGCCGAATTCGCGCCCTCGCGCGAGTGGTTGCAGGCACGCGTCGCCGAGGTGGCCGAGCCCGGCGACCTTGTGCTGGTCATGGGTGCGCGCGATCCGTCGCTGACCCAGTTCGCGAAGGCGCTCGTCACGAGCCTTGGTCAGGGCCGAGCGTGAAGCGTTGGGCTCTGCTGCTGGCGTGCGCCGGCGCGCTCTTTGCGCTCACGGGCGCCGGCCTCAGGACCGCCGGCTCGCGCGCTCGGATGGCACCGGCCTCGGCCGCTGCGGCGCACCCCGACTTCACCGGCGAATGGGTGCTCGATGTGGGCCGCAGCCAGTTCGGCGGCGACGCGCACGCGGCCAAGGCGCGTGTGGACCGCATCGTGCACAAGGATCCGCAGATGCTCGTGCGTTCGCTCACCGTGCGTCCGGCGGGGGATTCCCTCGCGTTGGCGTACCGCTACAAGACCAACGGCGAAGCCGTGAACTCGGCGATGGGCCAAGACGTGCGCACGACCGGGCGCTGGAGCGGACCCGTGCTGCTGCTCGAATCCCACGCGAAGATGCTCATGATGGACCTGAGTGTGACCGAACGCTGGAGCCTGTCTGCCGACGGCCGCATGCTCACCGAGGCTCGCGCATCGAAGGGCCCGATGGGCGAGGTGAAGCAGGTGCTGGTATTCACGCGCCGGTAGCCGCGAGCATCGCTGGCCCGGTGGGAGGCCGATGAACATGTCTTTCGCGCAGGGCTGTCTGCTCGTCAACATCGCCAGCACATGGGCGATGACGGGCCTGATCTGGTTCATCCAGATCGTGCACTATCCACTTTTCAATCGTGTCGGCGCTGCGGGCTTCGCGCGCTACGAATCCGACCACTCGGCCCTCACCACACTCGTGGTGGCCCCGCTCATGCTGGCCGAAGCGTTCACCGCCATGTGGCTGGTCGCGCGGCCGCCGGCGGGCGTGCCGCAGGTCTGGACGATCGCCGGCGCCGCGCTGGTGCTGGTGATCTGGGCGGCCACGTTCTTCTTGAGCGTGCCGCAGCACGGTATCCTGTCGGGTGGCTTCGACGCCCCGGCCTACCAAACGCTGGTCAGCACGAACTGGGTCCGCACGATCGCATGGTCGCTGCGCGGGCTGCTCATGCTGGCCGTGCTCCAGCGGATCCTGACTTCGAACACCGGGAGCGTCGCGCGATGAGCACCCAGCCCAACAACCCGCTGCACGGCGTGACCCTGGAGAAGATGCTGCGCGACATGGTGGAGCTCTACGGCTGGGAAGGCCTAGCGCGCGACATACCGGTGAATTGCTTCCGCGTGGACCCGAGCATCACATCGGCGCTCAAGTACCTGCGCAAGGCCCCGCGCCACCGCAAGAAGGTGGAAGAGATCTACGCGCGGTTCGTGGCGGGGAAGAAGAAGTAGCGCCTCCGCCAAGGTCGCCCGCGTCCGCAGGCCGCGCGCAGTCATCTCACCGCACCCGGCGCGGGCGCACGCTTTGCGCCGCGCGGGCTGAGCGTCTTGATGAGCGCCATCATCCGCTGCTCGATCGGCAACTCGGGATCGAGCCCAGCGTTTCGTGCCCGCAGCCGGGCCTCGCTCTGGCAGTAGCCCAGGCCCATGAGCCCGGGCACCAGTTCCTCGGCCGCGTCGTTCGCGCGTTGTTGCGCGGCCTTTGCTGCCGCGCGCTGTTCGCGTTCGAGGGTGCGCTGACGCGAGGCCTCGCGCTTCTTGGCCATGAACCCCGCGCCGAACGTCTGCTCGGCGCCCAGCTGGTTGTGCGCGCGGCACAGGAGCCGCACGTTGGTGGCATCCGACCTGCCGCCACGTGCCACCGGTTGCACGTGATCGAACTCGATGTTGTCGCGCGACTCGCAGCGCCGGCCGGCATCGCTCACGAACATGCACTGGCCGCCATCGTGTTCATACACATCGCGCTTCACCTCGGGCGTGATGTAGCCGTCCTCGCCGCCGCTGGTGCACTTGCGTAGGCGATTCGTGGCGCCGAAGCGCTTCTTCTCGGCATGCGCGAGGACCAGGTCCGCGGCGAGCTCCAGCAACTGCGCCAACTCACACGCGTGCCCGCCGTGGCTGAGCAGCTCCTGCGCGCGCCGTAGCTTCTCGACCAGCGCTTGGTCGACGCGCCCCTCGATCGAGTAGCGGCCCGGCGCGACCGGAGTGAAGCGCGCGAATGACACCGGGCGCTGTGCTGATTCCGCCGGAACCGCCAATGAATCCGGCATTTTTGACAACTCCTCAACCCGCTTCGTGGCGGGTTCTGCGGGCGCGGCGACAACATCGGCACCGGCCGCGCCGGCCGACAGCACGACCTGCGCGACCGGCTCCGACCTGGGGAACCACATCGCCAGCATCTCTCGGATCTGCGCGCAGCTCTTGCGCGAGGCCGCGTGCACCAGGCTCTCGGCGTTCGCGTTCGTGAGCGCCGACGCGAGCAACAGCACGCCGCTCAGGTGCAGCCGCCCATCGGCGATGGCCGGGAACAGCGCCGGGTGCTCGCGCGTGATGCGAGCAACGCGGATTCGCTTCTCGGCCGAGTCCTCCGACATGCCGAGTGCACTCACGCAGAACTGGCGCATCGACGAGTACGCCTCGGGCCGGTAGAGCTTGCGTTCGTCGAACTCGCCCAGGTAGGCGAGCATCATCGCGCAGTCGCGATTGGTGCGCTTGCTGAACACAAGGAGGCCGCGGCGGATCTGCTGCGTGGCGTGGTGCG
>JANYBS010000032.1 GCA_025360715.1 Candidatus Eiseniibacteriota bacterium
TCATGGAACCCTTGATCACGCCCGAAGCCATCAAGAAAGAGCGCATGGATTTCGCCACCCTCAAGCGACTCGTGGAGGCCAAGTGAGTACCGAACTGGACCAGATGCAGGGCTCGTGGGATATCAAGACGTTGGTCGTGGACGGCAACGAGATGCCGCCCGGCATGTTGCAGGGCTCGCGGATCGTGGTCGAGGGCAACGCGTTCACGACGACGGTCATGGGCAAGATGCTCAGTGTGGGCACTGCGGTGATCGATGAGACCGCGAACCCCAAGACCTTCGACCTCACGTTCACCGATGGCATGCACGTGGGGCAGCAGTCGCTCGCGATCTACGAATTCAAGGGCGACGTCTGGCACGTGTGCTTAGGGCTCGCTGGCAAGACGCGACCCACGGAATTCGTCAGCGCCAAGAACAGCGGCCACGCACTCGAGACGCTCACCCGCGCCTGAGGGCGCACTCGACCCCTCGGAGGCCGCGAGGAACTCGAGTCCACCACGGGCCCCGCGCACTTCATCGTGAACGACCCCGACGGCAACCCCATCCTGGTGGACCAGCACCGTTAGAGCCTTGACTCCCAAGCACTTCGGCGGTAGCCGTAGCAGGGAATGAAAACGGACCCAGAGCGTATGTCCCATGCCGGGCCGGAGGACGATGCCCTGATCGCCGCCTCGCAAGCGGGCGATCAGGCCGCCTTCGCCGAGATCGTGCGGCGCTACCAGCGCGCGGTGTATCGCGTTGCCTACTCGCTGACACGGAACACCTCGGATGCCGACGACCTGGCGCAGGACACCTTCGTGCGCGCATGGGGCGCGATCGGCCGGTTCGAACGCGGCCTGCCGCTCTATCCCTGGCTCGCTCGGATCTGCACCAACCAGGCATTCACATTGTTCCGGTCCCGTAAGCGGCGTCCCGAGGTGGCACTCGAGCCGCTGCTGGAGGCCGGAATGCAGTGGGGGGCCGACGACGACCCCGCCGAGCACGCGGCGCAGAGGGCTCATCATGACCAGTTGCGCACATGCTTCGAGAAGCTCTCGCCCGAGCACCAGCAGGTGCTGGCGCTGCGCGCCGTGCAGGACCTGTCGTACGAAGAGATCTCGACCACACTCAACGTTCCGGCCGGCACCGTGATGTCGCGACTCTCGCGCGCACGCGCCGAACTCAAGCGCTTCATGCTCGAAGCGTCGAGCCTATCCGGCGAGCAGGGCTCGAAAGGGCACCCGCCGGGCGAGTCGGGCTCCGAAGGATCACGCCCATGACGCACCTGAACGAAGACCAGCTCAGCGCCTATCTCGACGGAGCGCTCACTGGCACGCAAGCCGATGCTGCCACCGCGCATCTGGCCAGCTGCGAGCTCTGCAGTGCCCAGCTCGCGGAGATCGCGGCGCTCGAGAGCAATATGAAGAACGCGCTCACGCACGACCCGGGCGAGGCGTACTTCGCCAGCTTCGCCGATCGCGTGAGCGAGAGGATCGCGGCCGTCTCCGCGCCGGCTGCCGCGCCAGCACGCGCCGCCGGCGCGAGCGCTGCCGCGCCGCGCCGCTCATGGTGGCAGAACCTCTTCACGCCGCGCGGCATGATGCTGGCCGGTGCGGCGGCGGCGTTCGTGATCGTGGCGGCGCTCGCGGTGCAGCTGCAGTCGCACGGGCCGCAGGAGATCGCGGCTCTGCAAGCGCCGCAGTCGAGCGTGCCGGCATCGCCGCGCAACGAAGCGGCCGCGCCCAAGGCTGAAGCGACGCCCGCGCCCGAGGCTGAAGCGACGCCCGCGCCCGAGGCCGGCGCCACGCCCGCACCTGCGGCACCGGCGCAGTCCGCAGCGAAGGACGCCGCGCCCAAGGATGCTCCGCACATGGCGGCCGAGCAGAAGGCGAGCGTGCCGCCCGCGGCGTTGCTCGACCGCTTGGCCAAGAAGGAGGCCCAGGCCACGAACGCCCCGGACAGGACCGCGCAGAGCGGCCGCGCGCAAGAGATGCGCACGCTCGAGAACGGCGAGCAGGTGCCGGTCTCGCGCGGCCCTGCGGCGGCGCAGCGCGCCGAGGCCGCGCGGCTGCAGGACGCCAGCGGCGGCGCGTTCCGCAAGCCAGCCGCGACGCCGCTAGGCGCACAAGGCGCACAAGGCGCACAAGGCTTCGCCGCCGCGCCGGCGCCCGTGCCCGCGCCGGTCACCGTCGGCCGCACTCTGGCCGAGAAATCGATCGCGCCCGCGAACAAGCAGCGCGACGACAAGGCGGCAGACGGCCTGTCGCTCAACGCGATCGCCCCGCGCGCCGGCGGCGCGCAACCCGCCCGACAACAAGAGGAGGACGGCGCCGCGCAGCAGGCGCCGCCCATGGCGTTGCGCCTGTGTGGCCGCGTCGCCGATCCGCAGGGCCGCGCGATTCCCGCCGCAGTCGTCACGCTGAGCGAGTCGGGCGTCAGCACCAGGAGCGACGCCGATGGCTCGTTCTGCGTGGACTCGCCGAATCTCTCGGGCACCGTGCTCGTATTCGCGGTGGGCTATGAGCCCTATCGCTACACGATCCACGGCTCGGCCAGCGCGCAGGCGCTGAGCGCGACACTCACGCCCATCTCACCGCTCGGCAAAGGCCCCGCGGGCGCCTTGGCCAAACTCAAGACTTCTCCCGCGCCGTCGGCTGCCGATCCCTTCGCCGGCGCGAGCGTCGCAGCGCGCGCGGCCGTCGCGGGCGCGCAGAAGGCCGAGACCGCCGCGGCGCCGGCGCACAGCGCCGGCGCATGGTCGCTGACCGCTGCGCAGTGGACGCAGGCCGCGACGCTGCTCACGGGCGCCGCCGCGCACGAGGCCCGCTTCCGCGCCGCCGCCGCGCGCATGCAGGTGCTGCCGCTGGCTCCCGATGCCATGGAGCCGCTCGCCGCGGCTCGAGCGGCGTTGCAGTCGTTCCTCGCGAGCGCTCCCAAGGGCGCGCAGCGCGAGCAGGCGCAGCGCTGGTTGGCCAGTATCAAGCGCTGAGCGGCCACTCGCACCAATCCCGCAAGCCGTTCCGAAGTCGCCACTTCGCTCTTGCATGAGACCCCGGTCCCGGCGCAACCTGCCGGGACTTGTCTTATCCACGCAGCGCATCGCCACCCATTCCGAGGTTCCTGATGGCCACGCCTCCCGTCGTCACCGAGATCCAAGTGAAGCGCACGCCCGAAGAGATCGAACGCCACTGGTTCGAGAACGTCTACCAGGGCGACAAGATGAAGCAGCTCACGGTGCGTTCGGTGATCATGGGCATGATCCTCGGCATGGTGATGAGCGCCTCGAACCTGTACGTGGGCCTTAAGTCGGGCTGGAGCATGGGTGTGGCGATCACATGCTGCGTGCTCGCGTACGTGATCTTCGAGAGTCTTCACAAAGCATTCCCCAAGCAATTCCCGGCCTACACGATCCTCGAGAACAACGCGATGCAGTCCACGGCATCGGCCGCCGGCGTCATGACCGGCGCAGGACTGGTCAACGCCATCCCCGCGCTCATGATGCTCAACCCCGATGCGCTGCCGCATGACTTCGCCACGCGCTGCCTGTGGCTGATCCCCTGGGTGCTGGTGGTCTCGTGGCTGGGTGTGTTCCTGGCCGTTCCGGCCAAGCGCCAGATGATCAATATCGAGCAGCTGCCGTTCCCATCGGGCATCGCTGCTGCGAACACGCTGCGCTCGCTGCATACGGAAGGCGACGAGGCCGCACGCCAGGCCCGCGCGCTCGGCTGGGCAGGACTCGCCGGCGCGGTGATCAGCTGGCTACGCGACGCCCCCGACTTCACGTGGATGACCAACGTCAAGTGGACATGGCTGCCCAAGTGGGCGCCGATCCAGGGCTGGTTCGCACCCAAAGCCCTGCCGTGGCTGGCGCTGCCCAAGGTCGAGACCACGTGGGGCACGAACTGGATCTCGATGGGCATGTGGAAGGGCAAGCCGCTCACCATGGATATGGTGACGATGCGATTCGAAGGCAGCCTGCTGTTCGTGGCCAGCGGTGCAATCATGAGTTTTCGCCAAGCGTGGAGCCTGCTGCTGGGCGCGTGCGTGAACTACCTGATCCTGGCGCCGTACTTCTTGCGCAACGGCGACATCGAGGTTGCGAGCTTTTCGAAGATCTCGCGATGGAGCCTGTGGACCGGCGTGCCCATGCTGGTCACTTCCGGGCTGCTGCTGTTCTTCATGAATTGGAAGGCAGTGGCTCGCGCCTTCGGCAGCCTGACGACCATCTTCGGTAAGAAGGCCGTCCAGAACGATCCCATGGACGCCATCGAGGTCCCCGGCACGTGGTTCGCGTGGGGTTACGCGGTGCTCGGCGTGGCGGCGATCGTGCTGGGCGGGCTGCTGTTTCATATCCACTGGTGGATGGGCCTGATCGCCGTGCTCAGCACGTTCTTCTTGGTCGTGGTCGGCGCGCGCGCCACGGGCGAGACCGACGTCACGCCCACGGGACCGCTGTCCAAGATCACGCAGCTTTCGTTCGGCGCCATCGCACCGGGCAATATCACCACCAATCTCATGACCGCCAATATCACCGCTGGCGCGGTGAGCCATGCCGGCGACCTGATGATCGACCTCAAGTCGGGCTATCTGCTAGGCGCGAACCCGCGGCAGCAGTTCCTGGCGCAGTTCTTCGGCGTGCTCGCCGGCGGCTTGGTGGTGGTGCCGCTGTTCTTCATCCTGATCCCCGACGCAAGCTATCTGGGCGGCGAGAAGTGGCCAGCCCCTGCGGCGCTCGTGTGGCGAGGTGTGGCCGAGCTCCTGGCCAAGGGCGTGGGCGCGCTCAAGCCTTCGGCGCGCATCGGCGTCGTGATCGGCGGCTCGCTCGGCGTGCTGCTGCCGCTGCTCGAGATCTGGTTCCCCAAGCAGAAGAAGTTCATTCCGTCGCCGGTCGGTCTTGGGTTGGCTTTCACCATCAACGGCTTCAACTCCATCTCGATGTTCATCGGCTCGCTGGGCGCGCTGATCCTCTCCAAGTGGAAGCCCAAGGTGCACGAGCAGTACACCGTGCCGGTCAGCTCGGGCATCATCGCGGGCGAGAGCTTGATGGGCGTGATCATCGCGGTGCTGGGCATCTTCACGAATCATTGATGCGGCCCAGCACGAGTGCCTGGCTGCTCGCAGTCCTTGCGCTGGCCGGCGTCGCTTCGGCGGCGTTCGGCCGCGGGCCTGCGGCGCCCGAGCCCGGGTTCGCAACGCTGCAGGATCACGCGCGGTACGAATCGCTGAGCGCGCAGGTGATGGCGGCTTTCGACAGCAGCCGCGGCGGGTTCGTGGGCCGCGACGGCGCGCCGGTCGAAGGTGCGATCGAGTTGGCGCTGGCGCGTGGCCGCGACGGCGACGCGTTGGCGCTCGCTCGCGCGCGGCAGAGCCTGCACGCGATGCACGCGCTCATGGACACGGTCGCCGGCGGCTATGTGACCACGCCGCGCGATATGGACCCGCGCGAGACGCGCTTCGAGAAGCTCACGAGCGTGAATGCCCGGCGGCTTGAAGTGCTCACGATCGCACTCGCCATGGAGCGCGACCCCGTGCTCGAGCGCGATGCCAAGCGTGTGCTGGAATACTTCGACCGGCTGCTCACCGACCCGCGCGGCGGTTTCTACAACGGCCAGTTGGGCTCGCGCGAGTTCGAGCCCGAGGCCAACGGCGTCGCGCTACAGGCGTGGGTTCGCTGGGCTGCCGCGCACGACGACGCGCGCCGCCGCGCGTTCGCGTGGCGTAACACCGACATGCTGTGGAACACCTGCCGCGAGGAGGACCTGGGCATGGTGCGCCGCGACCTCTGGGGCACGATCCACGATCCGTCGATCCTAAGCGACCAGGTCGAGATGGCGCGCGGCTGCTTGTTCCTCTTCAGCGCCGCGGGCCGCGATTCCGATGGGCTGCGGGCAGCCGCTCTGGTACGGCACCTGAGGGTTCATTTCGAAGACGAGCGCAAAGGTGGTTTTCGCGAAGAGTACGCGTACGAGCGCTTCGGCCACGCGCACCGTGCGAGCCGCCCCGCCGACGACAACGCGCGCGCCGCGCGACTGCTGATCGAATACGGCGTGGCGAACGCCGACACCAGCGCGATCGCCAGCGCGCGGGGCGCGATCGCGAGCGTTGTCCGCGACGCGCGCCCGCGCCTGGAGACCGCCGAATGGGCGCTTGCGTTGCGCGCCCTGTGGGCGCCGCCCGGTGACGCGCTGCCGGCACGGGCGAGGTTCGCGGCAGTGGAGGTCGTGAAGGCGCCACCGAGGACGAGACTGAAGCCGAAGCCGAGACCCGTGGCTGGCCGCAACCGCCGCTGATCCGCCGCGATTGACGCATCCGCAAGGCCGCTCTAACTTCCCTGCGCCTCTCTCGACCTGATCCCCATACCGTGGAGACTCTCCGCATGCGCCGCGTTCTCATCACCGGTGTCACTGGTTTCGCTGGCAGCCATCTCGTCGATTACCTGCTCACGCGCGGGGATTGCGAGATATTCGGCATCCAGCGCTGGCGCAGCCGTACGGAGAACATCGAGCATTTCACCGACAAGATCACGTTGCTCGAATGTGATCTTCGCGATGCCACGAACACGTTCGAGATCATCGCGAAGATAAGGCCGGACTGGATCTTCCATCTGGCCGCGCAGTCGTTCGTGCCCACGTCGTGGGTGGCGCCGAGCGAATCGCTGACCACCAATGTGATGGCGCAGGTGAACATCTTCGAGGCCGTGCGCCGTCTGGGCCTCAAGACGCGTATTCAACTGGCGTGTTCATCGGAAGAATACGGCATGGTCTATCCCGACGAAGTGCCGATCAAAGAAACCAACCCGCTGCGGCCGCTCTCGCCCTATGCGGTGAGCAAAGTCGCGCAGGACATGCTGGGCTATCAGTACTGGATGTCGTGGAAGGTCGATTCCGTGCGCACGCGCGGCTTCAACCACGAAGGCCCGCGGCGCGGCCCGGTGTTCGTGGCCAGCGACTTCGCCAAGCAGATCGCCGACATCGAGAGGGGCAAGAAGGCCCCGGTCCTGCATGTGGGCAATCTCGAAGCGAAACGTGACTTCACCGACGTTCGCGACATGGTGCGCGCGTACGTGCTGGCGCTGGAGAAGTGCGAGCCGGGCGAGGTCTACAACATCTGCAGCGGCAAGGCGTGGACCATCCAGGCGCTGCTCGACCACTTGCTCAGCCTCACCAAGGTGAAGATCGAGGTCAAGGAAGATCCCGCGCGCCTGCGTCCGTCCGATGTGCCGATCCTGCTGGGCGACAACAGCAAGTTCGTCAAAGCGACCGGCTGGCAGCCGACGATCCCCTTCGAGCAGACGCTGGCGGACATGCTGGAGTACTGGCGCACGCATTGACCGCTTCTGCGGCTGCGGCCCATGCCTGACATGACCTCGACCGGCGGCGGACTGGGGCGGCGCCTCGCTGCGAACACGCTGTATGCCGCCACGGGCCGCGTCGCCTCGTTGTTGCTGTGGCTCGCGCTCACGCCGCCGATCTATCGCGCGCTGGGCGCCGAAGGTTTCGCGGTGTGGTCGCTGTTCTTCGCGCTGGCCGGTTATCTGGGCTCTCTCGATCTGGGGCTGGCCACCGGCGCCGTGCGCCATGTCGCCGCGGCGCGTGCGCGCGGCGATCACAAGGCAGCAGGTGGGTTCGCGACGGTGGCGGTACTCGGCTACGCCTTGCTCGGCATCGTGTGGCTGACGCTCATGCCGCTCGTGCGCGGTCCGGTGATCGAGTTCCTGCGTGTGCCCGAGGCCGCGCGAGCTGCGGCGTCGTTCGCGTTCCTTGCGGGCGCGCTCGTGTTCGTGCTCGCGGGCCTTGCGAACACCACCATCGCGGTGCTGCAGGCGTACGGCCGTTTCGATCTGGGCAACGTGACGGCGCTCACGCTCACGTTGGGGCAAGCGGGTGGCCTGGTGTGGTCGCTCACGCACCACGGCGGCGTGCAGGGCGTGGTCGCTGCGACCGCGGCCGGCTGGGGACTCGCGGCGCTCGTGGGTGCGGTGTCGCTGCGCACCGGCGCGCCGGAATTCAGATGGAGCGCGCCGCGCGATGCGTTCGGTCAGCTTGCCGAGAGCGTGCGCTTCGGCGCGCCGATGCAACTGGGCAACATGATGGCCGTGGCCCATCAGCAGCTCGACAAGGTATTGCTCGCCCGCTTCGTGTCGCTCGCGGCTGTGGCGCCCTACGAGCTGGGCCTGCGCATGGCGACGGCGGCATCCACGTTCCCGCAATTGCTGCTTCTGGCGGTGATCCCGTCGGCGTCCGCATTGCATGCGAGCGGCGAAGGCGAGCGGTTGCGCGAGCTGTACGCACGCTCGAACCGCTACATCCTCATGGCTTCGGCGTTCGTCACTGCTGGGCTTGTGGCCGGCGCGCCGCGCTTCTTCTGCGCATGGCTCGGCCATGCCGACGATGCCGCGTCGCTCGCGCTACGCGGCCTGTTGCTCGCGGCTTACGCCGGGCTCTCCACCGGCATGGCCATCGCCATCGCGCGCGCGTACGGCCGCACCGACCTCGAGGCGGAGTTCTCGGCGCTCGCGCTGGCCGTGCACTTGGCGCTGGGCGCGTGGCTCGTGCCGTCGCATGCGCTGATCGGCGCATTGATCGCCGTCACCGCCGGCAACGTGGTGGGCGCGGCGTGGTTCCTGGTTCGCGTCGCCGGCGTGACCGGGTGGCCGCGCGCGCGCATGCTGCTCGAGCCGCTGGGAGTGCCGAGCCTCGCGCTCGCGCTGGGTGTGACGGCGGCGCTGATGCTCGATCGCGCGCTGCCGGCGGCCGTGGGCGCTGCGGCATGGCCGGGCGCGCTGCTCGTGGGCGTGCTTGCCGGCGCGTTGGCCGCGGCGGTGGCGCTGCTCACGCGCTACCTGTCACTGGATGAGGCGCGCGCGCTCGTGCGGCCGCGCGCGTGAAAGTGGACAGTATCCGCACGTTGCGACAGAGTCGGCGCCTCACGGAGGGCACATGCTAGAGGCGACCTGGAACGGCAAGAAGGTGCTGGTCACGGGCGGAGCCGGGTTCATCGGCTCGACGCTCGTGCTGCGCCTGGCCGCCTTGGGCGCACAGGTAACCGTGGCCGACGCGATGCTGCCCGAGTACGGCGGCAATCTCTTCAATCTGGAATCCGTGCGCGACCGCATCCGCGTGCAGATGGCCGACGTGCGCGATGAGCACATCATGGCGCTGCTCGCCGAGGGCGTCGACGTGGTCTTCCATCTGGCCGCACAGGTGAGCCACGTGAAGAGCCTCTCGGATCCCTATCCCGATATCGATATCAACATCAAAGGCACGGTCGCGCTCATGGAAGCCGTGCGCAAGACCGCGCCCGGCGCTGTGGTCGTGCGCAGCGGCACGCGCGGTGAGTACGGCGCCAGCGCTACGCTGCCCGTGAATGAGGACGCGCCGACACAACCGCGGGGTCTCTACGAGATCTCGTTGCTCGCCAATGAGAAGATCATGCTCATGTACCACGCGTCGCATAAGCTGAAGACCGTGCACCTGCGCATCACCAATACGTACGGCCCGCGTGCGCAGATGCGGTCTTCGCACTATGGCGTGGCGAACTGGCTCGTGCGTCTGGCGCTCGACGGCACGCCGATCACGCTCATGGGCGACGGGTTGCAGAAGCGCGACTTCCTTTACGTGGACGATTGCGTGGACGCGCTCATGCGCGCGGCGGTGACGCCCGCGGCGTGGGGCGAGGTCATCAACATCGGCGATGATCACCCCAGCAGTTTCCGCGATCTGGCGCAGAGCATCGTGCGCGCGGTCCCCGGCGCGAGTATCCAGTACATCGACTACACGCCCGAGCGCCGCGCGCTCGAGCCGGGCGATTTCTATTCGGACATCTCCAAGGCCGGCCGCATCCTGGGCTGGCGGCCGACGGTCGCGTTGCAGGAAGGTGTGCAGCGCACCGTGGACTACTACCGCGCGCATCGCGCGCAGTATTGGTGATCGCGCATGAGTGATGTGCTCGCGCGCGTGTTGATCACCGGCGCCAGCGGCTTCGTGGGCCCGTATCTGGCGCACGCACTGCGCGAGCGCGGCGCCGAGGTGCATGGCTGTGGCCTGGGCACGCCGCCGCCGGGGACGCCGCTGGCGTCGTACGCACAGCTGGACCTGAGCGACGAATCCGCGCTGCGCACCACGTTGTCGCTGGCGCAGCCCACGGCCATCGTGCATCTGGCCGGCCAGAGCAGCGCTGCCGCTTCGTTCGAATCACCCGAGGCCACGTTTCAAGCGAACGTGGGCGGCACGCGTGCGCTGCTCGAGTCGGTGCGCGAGGTCTGCCCCGGTGCGCGCGTCGTCACGGCGGGCACGAGTGAGGTGTACGGCCCCACGGCGCCCGGCGTGCGTGTGAACGAAGACACATCGTTCGCGCCCGTGAGCCCGTACGGGCTCTCCAAGGCCGCCGCGGACGAACTGGCCGAGACCTACGCGCGCGAGCTGGAACTCGACGTGATCCGCGCGCGGCCCTTCGGCCACACAGGCCCGGGCCAGCAGCCGCGCTTCATGCTGCCGGCGTTCGCGCAGCAGATCGCGCGCATCGAGAAGGGCGAGCTGCCGCCGGTGCTGCGCGTCGGAAATCTCGACGTCACCCGCGACCTGAGCGACGTGCGCGACATCGTGCTCGGCTACATCGCGTTGCTCGAGCGCGGCACGCGCGGCCGCGCCTACAACCTTTGCCGCGGCGAGGGTGTGAAGCTCACCGACCTCGTGGCGCAGCTCGTGGCGCTCGCACGCGTGAAGGTCGTTGTCGAAGTCGATCCTGCGCGGCTTCGCCCTGCGGACGTGCCGTATCTGGTGGGCGATCCCACGCGCGCGGAGGCCGAGTGCGGCTGGCAGACGAAGCTCGCGCTCGCGCAGACGCTCACCGACGTGCTGGAAGGCTGGCGACTAGAAGCCTGACCGCCGCCGCTCAAGCGCCCTTGGTGATCGTCACGTGTCCGCCGATGGGCACGGCATAGCCGAGCGCCGGGAACGCGCGCACGGCGATCGTGCGAAGGGCGCCCGCCGGGGTCAGGATCCGGAAGGACAGGTCGGTGTCGAACTCGATGCGCGTGGTGGCGCCATTCGCCGCAGCCCATCGTTCCAGCCATGCGGGAACCAGCACGTCTTCATCCACGTCCGCGCCATGGCCGCTGCGGATGCGATTCATCTTGGTCCGGGAGCGTTCGTAGGCCCAGGCAGGCGAGAGCGGCTCGAACAACATCACCAGTCGTCCGCCGGGGCGTAGCACGCGTAGCGCTTCGGCGATCGCCAGCGGGCCCCGGTCGCCGATCACGAAGTGATGGAATGCCGCGAAGGTGAACACGCGATCGAACTGGGCATCGGCGAACGGCAGCCGGTGCACCGAGCAGGCCCAAGCGCCGTCGAGCTGGCTCTCGAAGAGCGACTCCCACTTGCCACGGCTGGCGATGGCCTCGATCGAGACATCGGCGGCATGGATCTGCGCGTCCGGATGATGGCGCTTGAGCAACGCGCTGGCCCAGCCTTGACCGGCGCCCAACTCCAGGACACGTGCGCCTGGAGTCACTTCCAACTTTCCGATCAGGCCGTCGAACAGTCGCGGCTCACCGGCTTTGATACGCAGATTCTCCCAGAGCGAACTCGCCGCATTGTGATCCGCATGCTCCACGAAGAAGCGCTGCTCTTTGTGCTCGGCTTCCGACAGCACGTCTTCCGGCAGGGAGATCCCCACGCCAGCGCTCCAGCGCACTTCAGCGTCGTCGCGCAATGCCGGCCGCCATGGCACGGGCGACGTCATGCGCTGTTTCCGCCCGGCACGTGCGTGTACGCATCGCTCGCGTCGAACTCGAGCGGCGAGCATTCCATGCAGTGGGAGTAGCCCAGGCCTTTGAACGCGTGGGCGACGCGCGGCTCGATCGACAGCACAGTCCCTTCGGGCAGTTCGTGTTCTTGATATTCGCCGGTGTCCAGATCCTGGAAGCGCCCCAACAGTGCGCCGCGGATCACATAGAAGGATTCGCGCTTCTTCTCGTGATAGTGATTGCCGCGCCATTCACCGGTGCCATCGATGAACTCCAACCACGCGATGAACCGCCACGGGCCGCCGTTGAACACAGGCGCTGCCTCGCCGGCGCTCATGCGGATGCGCACGCCGTCGAGCACCGGCGTCGGTGGCGGCGCCTTGAGCAAGGGAAGCCTACGGATGTGAAGCCGTTCTGCCAGTCCCATGATCGCCCCCCGGAGTCCTTCGGGTGTTGTCGAGTCCCGTGCTTCGTACGTCGCGGCGGATCCATAGGACCAGGTCCGTGAAGCGGCTCTGCTCGTAGTCGCGCCCCAGGAGCGCGCGCACGCCCGGGTCGCCGAGCAAGCGGGCTGAACGGTACTCATCCTTGCTCATCCACACCAACGCCGCGTAGCGCCTGGCGGTGAGCGCCTCGCGCAGCGAATCCGGGCCCAGTCCCTCGAAGAGGAGGTCGGACACGAACCGGCCACGCCGCCCGGCGCGCAGCAATATGTCCTTGGGCGCCAGGACGAGCCCACTCAAGGGCACCCGCTGCTGGATCCGCGCGACGGTGGAATCCACGGACGCCCGATCGAGCGTGTACAGATAACGCGTCGAGTAGCCGGCGAAACCTTGGATCGGCAGCAGCGTGAGGCCGGCGCCGACCGCTGCCGCCGCAAGGCCGTGCCGCCAAGCGGCTCCGCGCCGGCGCGAGTCAGCGTGCTCCGCCACGACACACACCAGCGCGGCGAGTGCTGGCGCCGAGGCGAGGGCGAAGGATCCCAAGGTGCTGCTCAGTCGCGAGTGAAGCTCCGTCGTGCCGGTCTGGAAGCTGACGCGATAGATCGGGTACAGCGTATCGCCGAGCCGATATTGGATCGCCGCGCCGGCGAGGACCGATGCAGCGAACGCCCACGCGGACGGCCAAGCCTCCTGCGTGGCGATCATCGCGCCGGTAAGGGCCGCCAGTAGCGGCCAGAGTGTCGACTGATATTTCGGGAATCCGTACGAGGGCGGCAGCAGGAACACGTAGAAGGCGCCCGCAAGCACAACGAATATCCGGGCGGAACACGCCGCGGCGCGCGCCGACGTGCGCTCGGGCAAGCGGTGGACGACGGACAACGCGTAGAGCGCTGCTGTCGGTAGTCCGAGCCAGACCAGGACCAAACCGAGTGTCTGCGGTGCGCGAAACAAGAGTGCCCGCCCGCCGCCTGCGCCGAGCCGGCCCATGTTCGCCTGCAGCGAATAGGCGAACTCGGGCGAACGCGCCCACGCGGCGGCACCGAACGCCAGCGCCACCCCAGCCGCGAGCGCGAGCAGGATCCGCGCGGCCTGCCGCGGCGATCCGGTCACGAGTGCGCCCGCCGCCAGCGCGAAGGCGAGTTGCGGCGGCGGCGGCAGTTTGAGCCAGAGCGCGAGCGCGAATGCTCCGGCAAGGAGCGCCAAGTCCCGGCGGGACCCGGTGCGCGTCGCGCGCTGCGCAAAGAGGAAGAGGGCGACAAGCGTCGGCGCCATCACGGTGTTGTCGATGTCGATCAGTACCGCGTCTTGCGTTGCGAGTGGCGCACAGCCGAAGAGCGCCATGGCGAGCAGCGTGGCATGAGTAGCTCGGCGTGGATCGTCGACGAAGCTGCGCGTCAGTGCGGGAAGCATCGCAAGAGTGGCAAGCGATCCCAGCAGTCCGGCAAGACGGATCACTGCGACCGTGGGGCCCAGACTCGCCGCCAATGCGTGGAGCATGAACAGGTAGCCTGGCGGGTGCGGGACGTCCTTGGTGAACTCGGGCCAATGCGCAAGGGCCCGCAGGAAGTCGGCCTCGTCAGCGATGGGGATCTGGCCCGCCATTCGCCACCACTGCACACCGATCCAGGCCGCGATGATGACGCCGGCTGCAAGGACGCTGCGGTCGATACGCGGCAGGGGTCCCTCGCCGCGAATCGCCTCATCCATTCTTGGGTTCCCACACGTCGGCCAGCACGCAGTCCCACGGATACTTGAACTCGTCGGCCGCGTCGTACACGTGGCTCTGCGCGTTCACGACCAACACCTCGGGAGCGCTCAGTGCTTTCCAGCCGTGCATGAGCATGGGTGGGATCTTGATCAGGCGCGGCCGAAGGCTCCCAAGGAAGAACGCGTTCACGTGGCGGAACGTGGGGGACTCCTCGCGCAGGTCCACGATCGTCACCTGCAGCTTGCCACGCGTGACGGTGAAGTGGTCGGTGTGGATCTGGTGCAGGTGCCAGCACTTGATCACGCCGAAGTCGGTCGCGCTCTGATAGATGTGCTCGACCGGGTCGAGGCCGTCCTTGATCCACGGCTTGCTGTAGAGCTCGGTCACCTCGCCGCGGCCGTCCAGGTGCACGGTCAGGTCGCGGACGATCACGCCTTGGATGGTGGCCTTGCCGGCCGGCTGGATCTGGTAGTCGAGGCTCTTGAGCCAGTCGACCGTGACGTCCTTGGCCATCATCGGGATGCTCCGGCGCGGAATGTGGGCAGGCAGGTGAGTGTCGAGAGGGTGTCTTATCAGGTCGCCGGGCGCGAGGCAAACTCGACATTCGAGTCTTTCGGGCCTGCGGTTGACCCCTGCCGGGTGAACCCCTAACTTCTTTCGGCGTATCTGCCGAGAACATCGATTCTCTTCGGGCACTCTCAACGATTCCCCACCGCTGCACTCGCGCCCCTTGTGGCCACCTGCGCCCGGCGCGCCGTCACCAGCGAAAGGACCGTGTCTTGTACAACATCACCGTCGTCGGAACCGGCTACGTGGGCCTTGTCACCGGCGCGTGCCTCGCGGATTTCGGGAACAACGTCACCTGTGTCGATAGCGATGCCGCCAAGATCGAGCGCATGAAGGCGCTCGAGTTGCCCTTCTTCGAGCCCGGCCTGCCCGAGATCGTGGAGCGCAACTTCAACGAGGGCCGCTTGCACTTCACGAGCGACCTCGCGACGGCGGTGCGCAACTCCAAGGTGGTCTTCATCACGGTCGGCACGCCGCCGCGCGCCGACGGCAGCGCGGATACGAGCGCCATCTATGCGGTCGCCAAGATCGTCGCGCAGAACCTGAACGGCTATAAGCTCGTCATCCAGAAGAGCACGGCGCCGGTGGGCACCGCACGCGATCTCTACCGCCATATGTCGAAGTATGCGAAAAAGGGCGCCAAGTTCGACGTGGCGTCGAATCCCGAGTTCCTCCGCGAGGGCTCCGCGCTCGAGACGAGCATGCGTCCGGACCGCGTGGTGATCGGCGCCGAGTCCAAGGAAGCCGAGAGCATCCTGCGCAAGATCCACGAGCCCCTTTTCCTGATCGAGACGCCGATGATCGTCACGAGTCTCGAGACGGCCGAGCTCATCAAGTATGCGTCGAACTGCTTCCTGGCCACCAAGATCTCGTTCATCAACGAGATGGCCAACCTGTGCGAAGCGCTGGGCGCCGATGTGCAGATGGTCGCCAAGGGGCTGGGCATGGACCGCCGGATCGGCCCGAAGTTCCTGCACGCGGGCCCCGGCTACGGCGGCTCGTGTTTCCCCAAGGACACGCACGCGCTGTCGGCGTTCGCCAAGAAGGCCAAGGTCAAGAGCGGCATCGTCGATGCCGTGATCGCGGCGAACGATCACCAGATGACCCGCATGGTCGACAAGATCTGCAACTCGATCGGCGCGCCGCGCGGCAAGAAGGTCGCCGTGCTCGGGCTGTCGTTCAAGCCCAACACCGATGACCTGCGCGAGGCGCCTGCGCTGTACATCATCGAGGGGCTGAAGAAGCGCGGCGTCAAGGTGGTCGCGTTCGACCCGATCAGCATGCGCAAGGCCGAAGAGTTGCCGCAGCTCAAGAACGTGGAGTTCGGCGCCGACGCCTACGACGCCGCCCGCGGCGCGCATGCGGTGGCGATCATCACCGAGTGGAACGAGTTCCGCGGCATGGAGCTTTCGCGGCTCAAGCGCGTCATGAAGAAGCCGGTGCTCTGCGACCTGCGCAATCTGTACAAGCGCGACCAGGTCGAAGCGGCGGGCTTCGAGTACGTGGGTGTGGGTAAGGGTGTGCCTGCCGGTCTCACCAAGAAGAAGCCGGCGAAGCGCGCGAGCAAGAAGGCCTGATGACGCAGAAGCTGTCCATTGCCGGAAGCCGCGTCCTCGTCACCGGGGGCGCGGGTTTCATCGGCTCGAACTTCGTGTACCGCCTGCTGGCGCGCGTCCCCGACGCGCACGTGGTGGTGCTCGATGCGCTGACCTACGCCGGCCGCCGCGAGAACCTTGACGGGCTGACGGCAAAGCAGCTGACGTTCGTGCACGGCGACATCCGTGACCCGAAGGCCGTCGCGACCGCGATGGCCGGCTGTGACTTCGTGCTCAACTTCGCGGCCGAGTCGCACGTGGACCGCTCCATCGAGACGCCGGGCGAGTTCATCCAGACCGATGTCTACGGCGTGTTCGTGCTGGGCGAAGAAGCCCGCCGTGTGAACGTGAAGCGCTTCATCCAGGTGTCGACCGACGAGGTCTATGGAGAAGTGCTCGAGGGCCACTCGACCGAGGAATGGCCGCTGAACCCGCGCAGCCCGTACGCCGCCAGTAAGGCCGGCGGAGACCGCTTGGCCTATGCGTATCATTGTACCTATGGCCTGCCGGTGGTCGTCACGCGCTGCAGCAATAACTACGGCCCGCGGCAGTATCCGGAAAAGCTCGTGCCGCTGTTCGTGACCAACGCGATCGACAACGAGCCGCTGCCGGTCTACGGCACGGGACTCAACCGCCGCGACTGGTTGCACGTGGATGACCACTGCGACGCGCTGCTCGCTCTGCTCGCGCATCCGGGCATCGAGGGCGAGACGTTCAACATCGGCGCGCAGCACGAGCTCGACGTGCTCACGATCACCGACACGTTGTTGGGCTTGCTCGACAAGCCCAAGACGCTCATCCGCTACGTGGAAGACCGTCCCGGCCATGACCGCCGCTACGCGGTGGATTCGAGCAAGCTCACGCGCGTGACGGGATTCACTCCGCGTATCGATTTTCCCACGGGCATCCGCCAGACGGTGGAGTGGTTCCAGGCGAACGAAGCGTGGTGGCGGCCGATCAAGCAGGGCGAGTTCCGCCAGTACTACGAACGAATGTACGGCCAGCGCAAGGTGCTGGCGGGGGGCGGGCATTAATGGGCCGTTTCACAGTGGTGGTGTTGCTGTCACTCGCGGTACTCGCGCCAGTTGCTGTGCACGCACAAGAGGATGCTTCCCGTTCGGCGTACGCAGCTCCGAGTGAAAGCACCGGTGCGCTCGACCTTTCGCATGTTCGCGCGGCGTCGCTGCCCACTGCTGGGCCCGTCGATCCGCGTGAGTACCGCTTAGGGCCTGGTGACGGGCTGCTGCTCGAGTTCTCAGGAAGGGTCTCGCGCGCCACCGAGCTCGATGTCGATGCCGAGGGCGGCTTGAAGTTGCCCGGCTTCGCGACCGTGATGGTCGCCGGGCGGACGCTCGAGGCTGTCCGTACAGAGGTGGTGCGGCGGGCGATGGGGCAGCTCAAGGGCGTGTCCGTCGAGTTGCGGCTCGTGCGTCCGCGACAGTTCCAGGTCTTCCTCGCGGGTCGGCTCGCTCAGACGGGGCCAGCGGTCGCACAGGCGACGAGTCGAGTCTCAGACGTCATCAACCCGAGCATGATCCTGACCGACGGATCGCACCGCCGCATCGAGGTCGTTTCGCGCGACGGCAGCGTCCGCATTGCCGACGTCGAGTGGCTGCTACGCACGGGCTCGCACGCGCACGACCCGTTCCTGCAAGACGGCGATGTCGTACGGGTGCCCATCGCGCGTGAGTTCGTCTCGGTCCAGGGCGCGGTCGCGAGTCCAGGGCGGATGGAACTCGGCGACCACGATAGTTTGAGCGCGATCCTGCGCATGGCCGGTGGGCTACTGCCCTCTGCTCTTGCTCGATCTGCGAAGGTCGTTCACTGGCGAGATGCGCACGAGGCGGATTCGCTCTTGGTGGACTTGAGCGAGGTCATGGCAGGCCGCCTGGATCTGCCGATCGAGAATGAAGAGCACGTCTATGTCTACTACCAGCCACAATTCCGCCAGCAGCGCGAAGCGACGATCGTGGGCGAGGTTCTGCGCCCGGGGACCTACCCGATCGTCGAAGGTCGCACGCACCTGAGCGACCTCGTCGCGGACGCGACGGGGTTCACGAGCCTGGCCGATCTGGCCACTATCCGCGTCCACCGACGCAATCTGAACGGTGGTTCTAAAGATGCCGAGCTGGACCGGCTGCTGCGACTATCGCGCGGCGAGCTCACGGCGTCCGAGTATGAGAACATGCGCACTAAACTTGCGGAGCTTCGCGAAGACTACCAAGTGGACTGGGCGCTGCTTCAGCGTCATCCGAGCGAGCTGGACCTGCTCTTGCTCGACGCAGATTTCGTTCGTGTCGAACGTCTGGTGAGCTCTGTTCGTGTCGACGGGGAAGTCGCACATCCCGGTATCCTTGGCTATCGCGATGGGTTGACTGCGACGGACTACATCGCTTCCGCTGGAGGCTTCACCAATCGCGCGTGGCCGGGAAAGATGCGGGTCAAGCGCGCGGTGTCGGGGCAGACGTTGCTGGCGCGCGACGTGCGCACGCTCGATCCGGGCGACTTCCTCTGGGTTCCGGAGCGACCAGATCGCACCATCTTCGAGCAGAGCCGCGATCTTCTTACGGTGCTCGGAAGTGTCGCTACGATCGTGATCGCGATCCGGAGCCTGCGATGAGTCATTCGCCCGTGACGGAGCCGTCGCCGGATCGCATCGACCTGCGGCCCATGCTCGCCGCCTGCTGGCGCGAGCGGAGCCGGACGATCGCGACCGTTCTGATCGCCGCGATCCTCATGTATGCGGCGACGTTCCTGATTCCCAAGACCTTCCGAGCGACGATCGTGATCCTTCCGCCCGAGGAGAGCGATCTATTGAGCAACATGTCACTGGCGCAGCGCGCATTATCCAAGTTCCCGCGTTTCGGAATCCTCGACGACTATTTCACGCCGGCGGATACGTACAAGGCGATCCTGCTCAGCCGCTCGGTGCAGACACAGTTGGCTGAGGAGTTCCACCTGATGACGCTGTACCATCGGCCATCGATGGAGAAGACGCTCAAGGTGCTCAAGGATCGCTACAAGGTGAAGTTGAATCCCGACGGCACGATCGCCGTACAATTCGACGACGGCGACCCGAAACGCGCAGCCACGATGGCGAACCGCACGATCGCGTTGCTCGACCGTTTCAACCTCGAGAAGCGCAATACCACGGCGCGGTCGACGCGGATCTTCCTGGAGCGCCGCGTCTCCGAGACGAACGCGTTGCTGCAGCAGGACGAGCTTGCTCTCCGGCTCTATCAGGAGAAGCATCACGCGATCTCGCCAGCGACTTCGGGCGGCGACCTGCGCGCGGCTGCCGATCTCATGGCACGCAAGTTCGCTCTCGATGTTCGGCTCGGTGTGCTCCGTAGTTACCTGCGTGACGACAACGAGCAGGTCCAGCAGGCCCAGGTCGAACTGGACGAACTCTCCAAGCAGGTTGCTGCGTTGCCGCAGTTGCAGAATGACCTCGTGCGGCTGACGCGCGACGCAAAAGTCCAGGAACAGCTCTACCTGCTGTTGACGGCCGAACTCGAGCAGGCCCGCGTGCGCGAGACCATGGACACGCCGACGGTCCAGGTACTCGACGCCGCAGTGCCGCCGGAGCGCCACGAGAAGCCCAAGCGGCTCTTGCTCACGGCCGCGGCCGCGTGTGTGGCCCTGCTTGTGCAACTCGGCTGGGTCGTCGCAAGCGAGGCCGGAGCACGGAGGCGCGCCGGCGCCTGACGCCGAGCGCGCGCCGGTCCAAAGTGCCCGCAGGTCCCGAGCCCTTGGTTCGTCCACAGAGTGCGCTTGGCCGGCGTCTGGTGTTGAGCACGGCGGTCAGCATGCTGGGCCGTGTGCTGTATATGGCCGGTTGGCTGGTGCTCGCGCCATACATGGTCGCGCGATTGGGCATGGAGCGCTTCGGCTTCTGGTCCGTGTTGAGCTTGGTCTCGGGGTTCTTCCTTACCTTCGACCTGGGCCTGTCGCAGTCTCTTGCACGCTTCATCGCCGAGCATCGCGCTCGTGAGCAGGTCGCCGACCGCCGCGGCGTGCTCACAGCTGGCACGGCGCTCTATCTCGGCGTCGGCATTGCCTGGGCGGTCGCGCTGATCGCCGGCCGAACCTACGCGCTCGACTTCTTCCACGTCGCTGCGGCGCATCGCGGCGAGATGTCGGCCGCCTTCACCGCTGCCGCGGTGACCGCGGTCGCCCTCTGTGCCTACACGGTTGCGGGCTCGGTGCTCACGGGGTTGCAGCGCTTCGACCTCTGGAACCTGATCTCGATCATCGTCACGCTTCTGCAGCAAGTTCTCACGGCGATCGCGCTCTCGCGCGGAGTGGGGCTTGCCGGCATTACCTGGTGGCAGGGCGGGGTGACTGTGGCCGGCACGCTGGCCGCTGCGATCGTGGCCCGCCGGCTCGACCCCGCGTTGGGATTCTCGTGGGGCGCCGCCACCCGCACGGTGTGGGCGCGGCTCACGCGCTATAGCGCGGCGCTTCAGGTCGTGAACCTCGGCGTGCTCGCCCAGTTCCAGATGCCAAAACTGCTGCTGGGCCGCATGCTGGGCCTGGCCGCGGTCGGCCGCTACGAGCTCGGCTACCGGATCGGCTTCACCGCATGGACCGTTCCGTCCTTGCTGGTGCCGCCCCTGGTCCCCGTCTTCGCTCATCTCGAAGCGGCGGGGGAGCGGGACCGTGTCCTGCGGCTGTACCAAGTGGCCTCGCGCTACCTGATGATCGCCAGCATGACGGCCGGCGCCGGGCTGGTGGCGTTCGGCCCCTTGCTGCTTCGCGCGTGGCTGGGCGAGGGCCCAGGACCCGCCGCGCGCACCGCGATGGCGTTCGGGTTGCTCATCATGGTGAACTTCCTCACGACCCCAGGCAGCACCATCGTGCGCAGTATCGGTGAGCCATGGCTCGAGGCGCGCTACCAGGTCCTGGCGGTCGTGCTGCAGTTGGGCTTCGGCTTGTGGTGGATCCCGCGCTTCGGATACGACGGGGCGCTTGCGGCGTTGATCGCGGCCGTCACACTGGGCTCGGCGTACTTCCTGTACTTGTTCCATCGCCGCTTCGATTGGCCGTTCGCCGCATGGGTGCGCGCGACGGTTCTGCCGCCCCTGCTGGCCGCCGTGCTCGGGGCGGTCGCCGGCCACTGGGTGGCCGGAGCGCTCGCGGGACAGGCGCCCGCGCGCGGACGAGCCCTGCTGGCACTTCTGGCCGGAGGCAGCACGCAGGTGGCGCTCACGGCCGGTGCGCTGATCGCCGGCGGCTTCCTGTCGGTGAACGAACTCCGCGGGCTCCTCCAGCAGGCGCGCCGGCCCGCCGACCGCTGAATCGCTGTTACTTCGCGGCGATGGCGGGCTGGAATGCCGTCGCGACGGGTGCGGGGACCAGACTCAGTGCTGGCGCGGTCGCCTGATCGAGATAGCCCGCATAGGCGCCGATGATCCAGAAGAAGATGAACTGGTACTGCGAACCTTGGAACGTCGGCTCCACCAGGGTATGGATCTGGCTGGCATAGAACGACGTCTCGAGCGCCACCCCCTCGGCGCCCAGGGCAGGTGTGCGAACGACCTTGCGCACCATGCGGCCGATCACGAAGAGCACGGCGAGCCACAGCGGCGGCCCCAGGAATCCCAGTTCACTGGAAAGGTCGAGCCAGTAGTCGTGCGGATCCAGCCCTTGGAGCTTGTCCGGGTAGATCCATCGCTGCTCAAGGCCGATGCCCCACGGCAGATTGTCCATCGTGCGGATCCAGGCTTCGCGCCAGTACCACATGCGGATCGTGCCGCTCGAGAGTTCACGCAGGCTCGTGAAGCGCAGCAGGATGGCCGCACCCCACGGGCCCAGCAACAAGCCGCCGACCACCGCGGCGCCAAGCAGCAGCCCGACCAACCGCCGGCGCGGGTTGCTGGCCGAGAGTTGGTACAGGATCCCCGTCGCGAAGAGCAACAGCGCACCGCGGGCGACGATGATGAGCTGCACCGAGACGATCAAGGCGAAGACCGCAACGGCGAACGCCCGCTCGACCCACGTCCGTGCACGCATGGCCACTACCAGGACGAACGGTGTCATCACGATCAGGATCGCCGCGATGTAGTTGGCCCAGCCCCATCCCAGATCGGTCGCGGTGCCGCGGGAGATCAGGGCCTGCTCTGCGGAGAAGCCGGTGCTGATGCGCTTGGCCAGGGTGGCGAAGGCGATGGTCCCGGCCCCGGCGACGATGCCGAGCAGGAACGTGCGGCGGGGTACGACATGGGATAGCCGGTATGCGACCCACAATGCGACCAGGCCGGTCCCGAGACGACGTACGCCCATGAGGTATCGCAGGCCATCGCTCACCCAGAACCCGGTGAACAGTGCCCAGCCGAAGAACAGCAGGGCCCATGCCTCGATCCGGGTCAGGTGCGTGAGCCACGGCCGGCGATGCACATACCCGTGGATCAGCACCACGATGAGCGCGTAGCCGAGCATCACCTCGATCGCGAACACGTGGAAGGTGAGCGGGATCGGGATCAGCAACGGCACGGCGGCCGCGAGCGTCGCGGGTGCCCAAGCGAGCAATGTGATGGTGGCGGACAGACCGAGCGTGGCCGCGATC
>JANYBS010000033.1 GCA_025360715.1 Candidatus Eiseniibacteriota bacterium
CCCCCGCACGTGGCGTGAGATCCCCGCCTCCGCGCAAGTTGGCTCCCCATGACCGCGGTTACGGCACAGCCGTTGCAATGGCGCTGCCTCGGCCCGGCGGTTCGCACGGGCCAATCGTGCAATCTCAAGCCCCGCAAAGGACTTCGGGACGTCATGGAGAGATCGATGCCAGAGGGTGCCGTGCAGAGTCCGGCCAGTACCATTGCAGAGCGGCCAGTCCGTGGCCGTTCCTCCGTGCAGGATGCACGGCCGCAGGCGACCGCCGCTGTTCACATCGCCGGCCTGACCAAGACGTATCGCAGCAATTGGACGCTGCGGACCTCGCGCGGCCTGGAGCCGCTCAACCTCACGGTCGAGCGCGGTGAAGTCTTCGGCTATCTGGGGCCCAACGGCGCCGGCAAGACCACGACGCTCAAGATCCTCACCGGCTTGCTCAAGCCCACGGGTGGTCAGGCGTGGCTGCTGGGTGAGAGCATCGATAACGTGAAGAGCCGAGGAAAGCTCGGGTTTCTCCCGGAACAGCCGTATTTCTACGACTACCTGAATGGCATCGAGTACCTGGAGTTCGTCGCGCAGTTGAGCGGCCTTGGCGGCCAGGAAGCGCACCGCGCTGCGCGCCACTGGATCGGCCGCGTGGGTCTGGGCGACCGCAGCGCGCTCGTGCTGCGCAAGTATTCGAAGGGCATGCTTCAGCGTCTGGGTCTGGCTGCTGCGCTCGCGCACAGCCCCGAGCTGGTGATCCTGGACGAGCCCATGAGCGGGCTCGATCCTTTTGGCCGCCGCGATGTGCGCGACCTGATCCTGGAACAGCGCCAGCGCGGCGTGACCGTGCTGTTCTCCTCGCACATCCTGCCCGACGTCGAGATGCTCTGTGATCGCGTGGCGATCCTGCTCAAGGGCCGACTCGAGCGCGTCGCCACGGTGGGCGAACTCGTGAACGGCGGCAGCCGCCACGTGGAGATCCGCTGCGCGGGCAACGCGCTGGTCGAGATCCCCACCCTCTGGGCACAAGTGCTCACGCGCGCGCAGCACGCACAGGAGACGCTGTTCACGCTCACGGATGAGTCGCAGTTGCAGGCCGTGCTCGCGCACCTGGTGCAGAACCGCGCCGAAGTCCGGGCGGTGACGCCGCAGCGCGACACGCTCGAGCAGCTCTTCATGGCCGCGGCGGCCAAGGCTGCCATTCATGGTGCGGCCGGCGTCTCGCTATCGAGTGACGGCACCGCGCCGCGCGAAGCGGAAAGGATCTCCGCATGAGCAACGTCTTCTCACATTCGGCACTGATCGCGCGCAATACGTTCCGCGAAGCCACTCGCGACCGGGTGCTGGCCGGGCTCGTGGTCGCTGGCTTGGTGCTGATCGGCTTCTCGCGCATCGCGAGCCCGCTCGCCATGGGCGAGGGCGTGCGTCTGACCACCGACTTGGGGCTGAGCGCCATCAGCATGCTCGGTCTGCTGGCCATTCTCATGGTCGGCACCAATCTCGTCGCCAAGGAAATCGAACGCCGCACCATCTTCAACCTGCTCTCGCGTCCGATCGGCCGGCCCGTGTACCTGATCGGCAAGTGGGCGGGTCTGTCGGCGGCGCTGTGGGCCGTAGCCGCGGTGCTGGGCACGGCGCTCTGGTTGCTCATGTGCGCCATGGGCCAGGCTTCACACGGCGCGTCGATCGCGCAGGCCGTCTATCTGGCCGGGCTCGAGCTGACGATCGTCACGAGCGTCGCGGTCATGTTCTCGGCGCTCTCGACACCGGTACTCTCGGCGCTCTACACGCTGGGCTTGGTTCTGGCGGGGCAGTGGAGCGATGACCTGCGCGCGTTCGCCGAGAAGGCGCCAGGATCTTTGCACGCGCTGCTGATCGGCGCCGCGAACCTGGTGCCGAACCTGCCCCTCTTCAATATGCGCGCACTGGCGGCGGTCGGTGAGACCACGAGCGGCTCGCATCTCGGACTCGCGACGGTCTACGCGCTCACCTACTGCGCGTGCGTGCTGGCGCTGGGCGCTGCGGCGTTCGAGTCGAGGGACTTCAAGTGAGCGCGAACAGCGCCACGATGGCCGCACCCCGCGCGAGCTTCCGCGTGTCGCCGCTGCGGTTGCGAATGATGTTCGCATGGGCGCTGGCGTTGTGCTTTGGCGCGGGCGCGTTCCGGCTCGCGGACTACATGAGCCAAACGCTGCCGCGTGCGAACGCCTTGGAAGAGCTGGCGTACTACCCGTCGGGGAGACACGTGGTCTCCGCGGCGTTGGGCCACGGCGACACCGCCGCCGATCTCGCTTGGATCCGCGCGGTGCAGTACTACGGCGAGCATCGGCATTCGGACAATCGTTTCGCGCACCTGGAGCACATCTTCGACATCCTCACCACGCTAGCGCCGCGGTTCGAGAGCGCTTACGTGTTCGGCTCGTTCTCGCTGGCGCAGGAAGGCCGCGACTTCGCGGCCGGCGAGCGGCTCATGCAGAAGGGGCTCGATGCCAACCCGCGCAGCGGCGCGCTCGCCTTCCAGATGGGCTTCATGTACTTCGTGCGCTCGGGGGGCCGTGACCTGGCCCATGCGGCGGAGTACTTCGAGCGCGCCGCGCACTTGCCGGGCGGTCCGCCCGAGTCGGCGCGGTTCGCCGCCTTCGCGCGCCAGAACTCCGGCGACCTTGCGATGGCGTACCAGCTCTGGGCGCGGGTGAAGGAGAACTCGGCCAATCGCTACATGCGGGAGATCGCGGACCGCGAGATGGACCGCATCCAGGTGGCTATCGCCCGTCATCGCAAGCAACTGGCGATGTCGCGGCTGACCACGCCCGTCGTGCTGATCAAAGTGAGTGATCGTTGAACTCCACCGGGGGAGCAGGAGCCTTCATGCAAGACGCCGTGAAGATTGCACTTCAGGACGCGGCCAGTTTGGCCGATTCAGGTACAGGCAGGCAGAGCAGGGTCCGGCAGGCCCCCGCGCTCTCCAGGTCGTGGACGGATGCGTCGGTCGCGTCAGCGCTGAGCATGCCGCTTCGGACCCGCACCGCATTCAGGGAGTGAACTCCATGCTCTTCGGCAAGAAGCAGTCGCTCGTCGGGCTGGACATCGGGAGCCACAGCGTCAAGGTGGTGGAACTCGAGGTCCAATCCAACAAGACGTACCGGCTCATCAACTGGGGTATCTCGCAGCCGCTGGCCGAGGCCATCGTCGATGGCGAGATCATGGACCGTCAGCTGGTGACGGACGCCATCACCAACCTGCTCGAGTCGCGCGGCATCAAGTCGCGCAACGTCGTGGCGGCGGTGAGCGGTCGCGCGGTCATCGTGAAGAAGATCACGATGAACAAGCTCTCGGCGGACGACGCGCAGCAGGCGATCTACTGGGAAGCGGAGCAGCACGTCCCATACGACATCAACGACGTCTCGCTCGACTTCGAGATCCTGGGCGCCGCGCCGAACGACCCCAAGCAGATGCAGGTCCTGCTGGTCGCGGCGAAGAAGGACATGGTCATGTCCTTCAGCGACCTGATCCGCGAAGCCGGGCTGCAGCCGAGTATCGTCGACGTGGACTCGTTCGCGGCGCAGAACGCGATCGAGGCCAACTATGACTTCGCTCCCGAGGAAGTCGTGGCGATCCTGAACGTGGGATCCGAGATGACGAACATCAACATCATCCAGGGCGGTGTGCCGTACTTCACCAAGGATCTCCAGGTGGGCGGCAACACGTTCGTGGAGTCGATCCAGCGCAAGTTCAACCTGAGCCAGTCCGAGGCCGCCGCCGCTGTGCGCGGGGAGTCGGGCCCGGGTCTGGAAGTCGCGCCGGTGATCGAGCAGGCGTGCGAAGGCATCGCGACCGCGCTCGAGCGCGCGCAGGCCTACCTGCGCACCGCAGGTGAGGCGGGCTCGATCAGCCGCATCATGATCTGCGGCGGTAGCGCGCTCACGCCCGGTGTGCCGGAATTCCTCAACCGCCGGTTCAGTGTGCCGACGGAGATCGTCAACCCGCTCCAGCGCGTTCAGTACGACCCGAGTCTGTTCGCGGGCCAGGACGTCATGAAGGTGGCGCCCTTGCTCACGGTCGGTGTCGGTCTGGCGCTTCGCCGTCAGGGGGACAAGAAATGATCCGCGTCAATCTCCTGCCGCGCGAGGACAAGGGCAACAAGTCCGCGCCGGTGCAGCTCAACTTCAAGGTCGGAGACATGGTGCTGCCGGCGGCGGTCGTGGGTCTGGCGGCGCTCGTCATCGCCGGCACCGCGGTCTCGCAGCAGTCGAAGATCGGCCAGCTCGGCTCGTCGATCCAGCAGGTGGACGCCGAATCGCGCGCGCTGGCTCCGCAGATCGCCCGCGTGAACCAGCTGGCGAAGGAACGCGCAGAGCTGGACCTGCGCATGGGCATCATCAACAGGCTTGAAAAGGGACGCACGCAGAGCGTTCGACTCATGGATGAGCTCGCGAAGTGCGTTCCGGACCACCTCTGGCTGACCGGCGCTACGCAGGATGCGGGTCAGACCCTCAGCCTGGAGGGGGTCACCTATTCGAACCTCGTCGTGTCCGACTTCATGTCGCGTCTGGAGCGTTCGCCGATGTTCGCGAACGTGAACCTGGATGTGGCTGAGAAGGGCGCGGTGACGGACAAAGACGTCGTCAAGTTCCGGCTCACCTGCACGGTGACCCCGGACGACACCGCGAACTAGGAAAGGGAGAGGACATGGCCAATCTGGATCTCAAGAGCCCCGGCTTTCAGAAGCTCCTTCTCGCGATCCTCTTCGCGGGCGGCGCACTGGGCATCTTCTACTTCACGCATCTCGTGCCGTTCGGCTTTGCCAACAACAATGAGAAGATCGCGTCGCTCAAGTCCGACTACGAGAAGAAGTCGTCGGAACTGGCGCGCGCGCGCGCTTCGGTCGCTGATCTGCCGCGCTTCGAGGCCGAGTACGACCAGCTGCACCAGCGCTGGGAGATGGCTTCGGAACTGCTGCCGACGGACCGTCAGGTCTCGACGCTGCTGCGCAAGATCACGCTGGCCGGCCAGCAGGCGGGCGTCTCGTTCGCGATGTTCAAGCCCAATGGCATCAAGCCGAACGAGTACCACACCGAATTGCCGCTCTCGATCACGGTCAGTGGCGCCTATCACGATGTCGGCTCGTTCCTGGCCGAACTCGCGAACCTGCGCCGCATCGTGACGGTCTCGAACCTGAAGCTGACGACGAACATGAAGCCGAACGGCGGCACGACGACCGCCGAGTTCGTCGCCTCTGCCTATAGCCTGAATACCACGCCGATATCGGTGGCGCCTGCGAAGGGAGACAACCATGGCCGGAAGTCCTGAGTTCCTTTCGAATCTGGGGGCGCGCCTGAAGAACCCGGTCGTGCAGCGCGTGATCGGCGCTGTCGCGGTCACGGTCGTCGCGGCGACGGTGGCGGGAGTGCAGTACTTCTCGCATGCGTCGCAGCAGGACGCCGATGCGAAGAGCCAGAAGATCGCGGTGCACGCTCCGGAGCCGATCCGTCATGCCGCCCCCGGCTTGGCCGCCCAGTCGAACGCGAAGGATGCGTCGGCCAAGGCGAACCCGACGGTCGCCGTGGCGTCGCCGGGCGGGCCCGAGAACCCGGCGCCCAACCCGAACCCCAAGACGGTCAACAACCGCCTTGCGGCAACAGATGGCAATGGTGCACCCGTCGTGACGGCGGTCCCGACGTCGGGTCCCGCGGCCACGGCAGCGCATCTCGATGAGCACCTGACGTATCAGTACAACGCCCTGGGCCGCCGCGATCCGTTCCAGTCGCTCGTGGACGGCCAGTTCATCGGCGTGGACGTCGGTGGTGACGCTCCGCCGGATCCGGGTGGCATCAAGGTCGTGGGTATCGTGTGGGGGACCAGTGACCAGTTCGCCATGGTCGAGGACGTACGCGGCAACAGTTTCGTACTTCGCAAGGGTGACAAGGTCCAGAACGGGTACGTGGAGAGTCTCAAGCGTGACGGCGTGGTGGTGAACATCACCGCGGACGGACAGTCTCAGTCGGTGGTCATCCCACTGGTGAAGGGAGCTTCGAATGCGCGTTAAGCAGGCCTCTGTCGGCCTTCTCCTTGCGGCTGGCGCTTTGCTGGCCATTCTCGCGGTTCCCGCGGGTGCGGAAACGCAGTCCACGGCCAGTGCCCAGGTCGGTCTGGTGCGAAATGGCGGCGGCAGCTTCAGCCTTGATGTCGACGGCGCGGATCTGCGCACCGTCCTCAAGGCGATCTCGGAGTTCAGCGGCCGCAACATCGTGACGAGTGGCAACGTCCGCGCGACGGTGCGGATCAGCCTGAAGAATGTGTCGTGGCAGGACGCGCTCAAGAGCGTGCTGCGTGCGAACGGCCTGGACTACGTCGAAGACGGTGCGGTCATCCGTGTCGACGAGGCGGGCAAGCTGAACGCCGAGAAGGTCGAGCGCGAGACAGCGAACGCCCGCACGCTGGAACTGGTGCCGCTCGAGACGCGCATCGTGAAGTTGAACTATGCGAACGCGAGTGAGATGACCGGTCCACTGCAGCCGGCGCTCTCGAAGCGTGGCAGCATCACGGTCGAGAAGCGCACGAACTCGCTGATCATCACCGACCTGCCTGCGAACCTCGACCTGGTCGCGAAGTTCGCTTCGGACCTGGACTCGACGACGCCGCAGATCGAGATCACGGCCAAGCTGGTCGACGTCGCGACGAGCGACCTGCACGGCATGGGCATCGAGTGGCATGTCTCGCCGGCGAAGCCGAAGTTCTGGGACACGGTCAAGAACGCGAACGGCAAGGAAGTGCTGCCGGGCGGCGGTCCGTTCCACAATAACGATGGCACCCTGGCGGCGGCGGGCGACCAGAACACCGGTCTGGCTGGCGCGACGAACAACCTGACGTTCGGTGTCTTCAAGGACTGGGCGTCGATCGAAGCGCAGCTGAACACGCTCGTCGAGATGAACAAGGCCAACATCATCTCGAATCCTCGTATCACGACGGTGGACAATCGTGAAGCGAAGATCATCGTGGGCCAGAAGATCCCGCTCATCGTGCAGGACGTCGCGGGTAACCCCGTGTCGCAGCTGCAGACGATCGGTATCCAGCTCAAGGTCACGCCGCACCTGACGTCGGACAAGAAGATCGTCATGGACCTGCATCCGGAAGTCAGTGACCTCGCGTCACAGTCCACCGTGCAGGGCGGCATCATCATCAACACGTCGGAAGCCGACACGCGCGTCATGGTCGACGATGGCCAGACGGCGGTCATCGGCGGCTTGATCCGCACGAACGAGTCGACGGTCCGCCGCGGCGTCCCCGGCCTCATGGACATCCCGCTGATCAAGTACCTGTTCAGCTCGACCAGCACGACGAAGCAGAACCGCGAGCTCATCATCTTCGTGACGCCGCGCCTGCTGACCTCGCTGGCCTCGAACTAAGGACGACTGCGGGCGATTCGTCCGCAGGCTGCAAAGACTGGCCGCCGGCGCCCTTCAGGCTCCGGCGGCTTCGTCTATTCACCATGTCGCTATGCTAGGCTGCGCGCGTGAGTGAACCGCACGCACGACCGATCGCCCTCATCGGGCTCATGGGCGCCGGCAAGAGCGCAGTCGCCGCTGCACTGGGCGAGCGCATGGGCGCGTCGGTGGCCGATCTGGACGAGATGATCGAAGCGGCCGAGGGCTGCACGGTGGCCGAGTTGTTCTCGCGCGCCGGCGAGCCGGCGTTCCGCGAGCGCGAGTTCCAGGTGCTCCAGCAGGCGATCCAGGCACAGGTAGCCGTGATCGCGTGTGGCGGGGGCGTGGTGCTCGATGCGCGCTGCCGTGCGCTGCTGGAGCATGCCTGCCGGGTCGTGTGGCTGCAGGTGAGCCCCGCCGAGGCGGCGCGCCGCATCGGCACGGGCGCGGCTGCTGCGCTGCGACCGCTGCTGCAAGGCGGCGAGCCGCTCGCGCGCCTTGACGACCTTCTGCGCGTGCGCGGGCCGGTGTACGAATCGATCTCGGCCGTGCGCGTGACCACCGATGGCAGCGATGCGGGCACGATCGCGCAGGACGTCCTGGCGCAGGTCAGGTCGCTCGCGTGAGGCGCATGTTACTTCGCGCAGTGGCCGCGTGCGCATTGCTTGCCGCACTTGCAGCCTCGTGCGCGCCACGGCTGGGCCCACAGCATGGCCCGCAGTCCACAGTCGATGGCTTGGCCGCGCGCTATGGCGCGGCGTGTGACCTGCGCGCGGCGGCGTTGCACGCGTACACCGCGCAGTTGGTGGTGCGCGCCGATGGCCGCATGGTCGGCCGCGTACCGGCGCTGATCGCGAGTCTGGCCCTCTCGGCGCCCGACCGGATGAGGATCCGCGCGAGTTGGCTGCTGGGCACGGCGTTCGAGATGGTCGCGCTGGACGACTCGGTGTTCGCGTGGGTGCCTTCGCAGCACACCGGCGTCACGCTGGGCAGCGCGGGCCAGGCGATCGGCGTGCGCGCGCCCATCGCGCTCGTGTGCCGCGCGCTGGGCGCCACGTGGGAGCCACCTTCGGCCGCGTGGCGCGCGGCCGTGGCCGACAGCGCGGGCTGGACGCTCGCGTGGATGGAAGAAGGCGATTCGCTGCAGATGCAGATCGGCCGCGATGCGCGGCCGAAGCTGGTGCGGCTGGCGCGCGAGGGCGGCGAGGTGCGTGTGCGCTACACGAGCTGGGAGACCTGGCGCGATGCGCCATGGCCGCAGCGGATCGAGATCGCCGATGGCTCGGGCTGGGCGCGCATCCGCATCGAGATGGAACAGCCGCACATGGCCAAGCGGCCGGACCCGCACGCATTCGCGCTGCACGTGCCCAACGACGCACGCATCGTGGATTGGCGCGACCTGCGGTCGCTGCTGGGCTTGCAAGGAGACAAGGAATGAACACGCTGCGCAATGCCGTGCTGATGATCGCGTTCGCGACGTGCCTTGTGACGAGTCCTGCGGGGGCCGCGCCGCTCGTGTGCTCGCGCGCGCTCACCCAGGCGCTGCGCACCGGTGGCCGCGCTGAGGCGGCGCTGCGCTATGCGCTGCCTGCGATCGATGGCACCGCGCACAGCGTGCGCGCAACGCTCGCGCTGGAGCCGCCCGTGTTCGCGCGGCTGGATGTGGCCGCCACGGGTGAGAAACTGGTGGTGCGAAGCGACGGCGGCGAGTGGCTGCAGCCGCAGGCGCACCAGGTGCTGCACTTTCGCGCCGCGCAGGCGGCGGCGCCGCTGCGCTGGTGGCGCGTGCTGCTGGGCGAGGAAGCGGGCGCCCGCGAGCGCCGCGTGGGCGATGGCTACCTGCTGACGCTGATCGATTTCCACGGCGCGCCGGTCGACAGCGCGCGAGTCTGGCTCGATGGGAAGGGCATGCCGAGCCGGCTCGAGGTGGGAGATGGCGGCGGCGGCGTCACCACGTACCGCCTCTCCGGCTGGCGGATGCGGCCGGGCCGCGGCGCAGCGGCGTTCCACCTGATAGTCCCGGCAGGGTTCGAGTCCGTCGAGTTGCCGTGATTCCTGCGCGGGCTGAGAACCCTCGTCAGGTGCGCCGCGCAAGTGCTTGTCCGCGAGCGGGAAAGGGCCTCGCAACCCTTGACACTGTTGAGGCCCCGGCGCATCCTGCCCGGCCTATCATGCGCGTGATCGCGGGAGAGTACGGTGGCAGGCGCCTGCAGGCCCCTCGGGGGCGCAACACCCGTCCCACATCGGACCGGGTGCGCGAGGCGCTTTTCATGTCGCTCGGAGACCTCTCGGACGCCCGTGTGGTGGACCTTTTCGCCGGAAGTGGAGCGCTGGGCATCGAAGCGCTCTCGCGCGGCGCGGCGCACGTGGATTTCGTCGACAACGACCGTTCCGCACGCATGACTCTTGAGGAGAACCTGGCCAGCCTGGGCGCCCAATCGCGTGCGCGGGTCTGGCCGCTGGGGTTGCCGCACGGTCTCAAGCGTCTGGCCGGACCGCTGGTGAATGCCGATCTCGTGCTCGCCGATCCGCCCTACGGCGGCGCGCAGGCGCGCGAAGTGCTTAGGGCTTTGGGCGAGCCAGGCGTGCTCCGCTCGGGAGCGCGCGTGGTGCTGGAGCGTCATCAGAAGGACGAGGTTCCTGAAAAGGCCGGGATGCTCTCGCGCGTGCGCGAGCGGCAGTACGGCGAGACGGTGGTCGAGGTGTACGAAGCCCAAGGCGCCGCACACGACGCTGCAGGGCTGGAGGGGGACCTGCCATGAAGTCTGGCGTGAAGCAGGACAAGCGCATCGCGCTGTTCCCGGGCAGCTTCGATCCATTCACCAACGGGCACTTGGACCTTGCGCGCCGCGCCTCGGCGCTCTTCAGCGAGGTCATCGTGGCGGTCGCGCACAATCCCGCGAAGACATCACTTTTCACTCCAGAGGAGCGCGTGGACCTGATCGAGCGCTCGTGCGCCGGGCTCAAGAACGTACGCGCGATGCAGTTTGGCGGGCTCGTCGTGGACTTCGCGCAGAAGTGCGGCGCGCGCGTGATCATCCGCGGCTTGCGCGCCGTGAGCGATTTCGAGTTCGAGTTCCAGATGGCACTCATGAACCGGCATCTGGCGCCCAAGCTCGAGATCGTGTTCCTCATGCCCGATCAAGCCTACACCTACCTGAACTCGTCGCTCGTGAAGGAAGTCGCGCGCCACGGCGGCGAGATCCGCGGGCTTGTGCCGCAAGTCGTCGAGAAGCGCCTCCACGAACGCTTCGCGCGCGAGAAGCAGCCCGCGAAGCCGCGAGGACGCAAGCGGTGAGCGTGACGCTGGATCGCATCCGGCGCCTGGCCAAGGCCCAGCGCCAGCGCCTGCTGCTCGCCGAGGCCGATGATGAACGCGTCGTGCGCGCGGCGGTGAAACTGGCGCGCGAAGGGCTCGCGCACGTGAGCCTGGTCGGCGATCCCGCTGTGGCGAACGCGACCGCGCGCAAATCCGGCACGACGCTGCTGGGCGTGGAGCTCATCGATCCCGCCGCGGCCAGCGCCGTGGAGCGCACGCGCGCGGCGCTCAAGGCTGCGCGCGGCGATCGCCTGACTGGCGCCGACCTCGAACGCTATGCGATCGACCCGGTCTTCCACGCCGCCACACTCGTGCGTGAGGGCGCGGCCGACGCATTCGTCGCCGGCGCGGTACGTACCACCGCCGACGTGTTGCGGGCGGCGTTCTGGCTGATCGGCCTGGCGCCGGGCGTGAAGAGCGTCAGCAGCTTCTTCCTCATGGTGCTGCCGCCCGGCGGCCCCGGCGCCGCCGCTCTGGGTGCCGGAGGCACGGGAGGCACCAAGGAGAAGGTCCTCACTTTCGCCGACTGCGGCGTACTGCCCGATCCCGATGCCGCGCAGCTCGCGGAACTCGCGTGCCTGGCGGCCGAGCATCATCGCGCGCTCACGCAAGAAGTGCCGCACGTGGCGTTCCTGTCGTTCTCCACGCGCGGCAGCGCCGAACACGCGCGCGTGAACAAGGTGCGCGAGGCGCTCGCTCTGGCCCGTGCCCGCCGGCCGGATCTGCACTTCGACGGCGAGCTGCAGGCCGATGCGGCGCTCGTGCCCGCTGTGGGGGAGCGCAAGGCACCGGGCTCGGTCGTGGCCGGTCATGCGAACGTGCTCATCTTCCCGGATCTGGATTCCGGGAACATCGGCTACAAACTCGTGCAGCGCCTAGGTGGTGCGGCCGCCTACGGGCCGATCCTGCAAGGTCTTGCCCGCACCGCGAACGACCTTTCGCGCGGGTGCAGCAGTGACGACGTGGTCGAGGTCTCGACCATCGCGTGTGCGCTCGCGGCCGCGCGCGACTGACTCAGCACTCAACCCGAAGGAGGGACTCGTGCCGACCTACGACTATCGCTGTGAGAAGGACCATGTGTTCGAGCTCTTCCACAGCATGAAGGATGAGACGCCCAAGCATTGCCCCAAGTGCGGCACGTTGGCCAAGCGTGTGCCCGGCGGCGGCAGCGGCTTCCTGTTCAAGGGCAGCGGCTTTTACATCACGGACTATCGCAGCAAGTCTTATAAGGAAGGCGCGAAGGGCGACAAGGGCGGCTCGGGTGGAAGTGGTGGTGGCGATAGCTCAGGCTCCGGCGGCAGCGCAGGAAGCCCCGGCGGCGCTGCAGGCAGTGGCGGTTCCGGCAGTAGTGGCGGCTCCGGCAGCAGCGGCGGTTCCGGCAACAGCGGTGGTTCCGGCAGTAGTGGCGGCTCCGGCAGCAGCGGTGGCTCCGGCAGCAGCGGTGGTTCCGGCAACAGCGGCGCCTCCGGCAGTAGTGGCGGCTCCGGCAGCAGCGGCGGTTCCGGCGGAAGCGGTGCCTAGCATCGGCGAGAATGCGCGGGCGCGGGTGCCCGGGGCGCCCCGGCCGTGACGTCGCCGGCCTCCGGCGCGCGCCATCTCACCGCGATCATCGCACGTTCCCATGGCAGTCGCTGGCCGGACGCCGATGAGAATGACGCACTGCGCATCGATCACGTTCTACTCGATGAGCAGGCCGGCGTGGTGGCCATGCTCACCTTCGAGTCCGTGGGCCGCGAGCGGCAGGCGTGCGAGTTGGCGCTGATCGCCGCCGCGCGTGAGGCGGCAGGGCCGGACGCGCAGGAGGACCTGCGCTATCTGCAGAGCGTCGCTGCGGCGACCGGTGTGCACTTCGCCCGTCCGGGCGCCGCGCCCGCCGCCGCGCTGCATCGCCGCCGTTTCGCGATGCCCGACCGCGTGCTGCTCTCGAGTGTACCGGGCGCCGCTGGCGCCGGCGCTTTCGCGATGCTCGTGCTGCCCGGAGGTCCGCTCGAGAGTGCGGCCGCGCTCGCAGGTGTCGCGCTCATGCGGCCGCGGCCGCGTGTGTGCGGCGTGCACCTGGTGGGCGCATTGCCGTTCGGCGCCGGCGCGGCTGAGATGCTCGAGGCGACTGCGCGCGCGCTCGACCACGAGACGCGCGGCGCGGTGCTCGAGTGTCATGGCGTGGGCGTGGCGCAGGTACCGATGGCGGTACGCATCGCCTACTCGGCGTTGGCGCCGCTGCGGCTGGGAGCGCTCGCGGTGGTATGGCCGTCCGACGAGGTGACGCGCGATCACCTTCGCGTGTGCGGCCGCGAGTCGGACTGGCGGCGGCTGGAGGGCGATGGCCAGCGCTTCGAGCGCGCCGTCACGCTGGCGCTCGATCGCCTCAGCATGGCCGAGCATGCCGGGGTCACTCGGGTACGCATCGGCGCACTCGCGGAAGACGACGACCTGCGCGCACTCGCCGCTGCGCTCGCGGGGCGGCGCGTGGCACCGGGCGTGACGCTCGAGGTGATCGCGGGTGGCCGCGCGGCGCGCGAGGCGGCACCCGAGGCATTCGCGGCGCTCGAGGCGGCCGGCGCACAGGTGCGCGACCCTGCCGAGGCCGAGGCGCTGCAGCCGCTGGAGGACGGTGCGCTCGCGTGCGGTGAGGAGAGCGGCGTCGCAGAAGGGCGCACGCGAATCGCGGGGCCTTGGGGCTGCGCGGTGGCGGCATGCGGACAGGCTCAGGGTGATGCGGCCCCGGGTGCCATGCCGGCGGCTCGCCCCGGCAGCGGTGCGCTCGGCGCTGGCGAAGTGCTCGAACCTGCTGCTGCGGGTGCCGCGAGCGCCATCGAGCACGGCGCCGCCCACCGCCCGCCCCGCGTTCCCGAAGCCTTCGCTGGCCCCTTGCTCGGGACCGTGGTGCTGGCGGCGGGCGACGACGCCTCCGCCGCACGGTTGGTGCCCTGGGGACCGCGCGCCCAGGCGGTGCGCGGAGACGCCCTTGCGCTCGCCCAGCTCGCGTTTCGCGACCTCGACGAGAAGGCCACCGCGAGGGCGCTGGCGGCGGGCGGCGGCTTCGTCGTGGCAGGTGCGCACTTCGGCGGCGGGCCGCACGCGGAAGCCGCGGCGCGGGTGCTGGCGGCCCTCGGGGTGCGCGTAGTGCTCGCCAGCACGTATGATGACGGGCAGGAGCGCCTGTTGGCGCTTCATGGTGTGCTGCCACTTCGGTGGCAGCGGCCCGAGGACACCGCGGCGCTCGCTGCGGGGGACATACTCGAGATCGCCGGCCTGCCCGAGGCGCTTGCGCCCGAGCGGCGCTTGGCCATTCGCGATCTCACACATGGCCGTACGTTCCAGGTCTCGCACGCGCTCGCGCCGCATCTTCTCGATGCGGTGCGCGAGGGCGGCTTGCTGGGACTCGTCGCGCGGGCTCAGGCGCCCGCCGGAGGGAGTGCAACGTGAAGTATCGTGTGACATTGATCCCCGGGGATGGCATCGGTCCCGAACTGGCGGCGGCCACGTGCCGCGCCATCGAGGCCACCGGCGTGGAGATCGACTGGGATGTGCAGAACGCCGGCGCCGACGTGATGCAGGCCGAAGGCACGCCGCTGCCGCAGCGCGTGCTCGACTCGCTGCGCAAGAACAAGGTGGGCCTCAAGGGCCCGCTCACGACGCCGGTGGGCACCGGCTTCCGCTCGGTCAACGTGGCGATCCGTACCGAACTCGACGTGTTCGCGAGCGTGCGTCCCGCGCGCACGTATGCGGGCATCCCGAACAGCGTACCGGGCGTCGACCTGGTGATCGTGCGCGAGAACACCGAGAGCGAGTACGTGGGCATCGAGTTCGCGCAGGGCAGCGCCGAGGCGGCGCAGCTCATCGAATTCGCCAAGAAGCACACCGGCAAGGACATTCGTACCGATTCCGGCATCGCGCTGCGGCCGATCTCGGTGACCGGCTCGCGCCGCATCGTGGAGTACGCGTTCCGCTATGCGCGGCAGAACGGCCGCAAACGCGTGACCGCGATCCACAAGGCCAACATCCTCAAGTACACCGACGGCCTCTTCCTGGAAGTGGCTCGCGAAGTGGCCAAGGCGAACCCCGATATCGCGTTCGACGACATGATCGTCGATGCCGCTTGCATGAACCTGGTGCAGCGTCCGCAGCAGTTCGACGTGATGGTGATGCCCAACCTGTACGGCGACATCCTGAGCGACCTCTGCGCCGGTCTGGTGGGCGGCCTGGGTGTGGCGCCGGGCGCGAATCTGGGCGAGAACGCCGCCGTGTTCGAGCCGGTGCACGGCTCGGCCCCGCAGTTCAAGGGCTCGGGCAAGATGGATCCCGTCGCGATGATCCTCACCGCATGCCTGATGCTGCGGCACTTGGGCGAGCGCGAAGCGGCCGAGCGCCTGGAGCGCGGCGTCGAGCAGGTGCTCAGCGAGCACTGCGCCGTCACGCGCGACCTACTGCCGCCGGATCAGGCGGATCGTGCCGTGACCACCGAAGCGATGGTCGATGCCATCGTCGCCGCGATGCCGGGGGCGACCGTCTAGTGCTCATCGACTTCGCGAAGATCCACGCAATCGCCGGCAACGGCGGTCCGGGATGTGTGAGCTTCCGGCGTGAGAAGTACGTGCCCAAGGGCGGGCCGGATGGCGGCGATGGCGGCCGTGGCGGCAGTGTGATCCTGCGGGTCGATCCGCACGTGCGCACGCTTCTGGATTGCCGCGAGCAACCGCGCTACAAGGCGGACGCGGGACGCCCGGGCTCGGGCAACAACCGCACAGGGCGCGACGCCGAGGACCTGATCATCCGCGTGCCGCGCGGCACGGTGGTGAAGGACCTTGAGACCGGCGAGATCGTGGCCGACCTGGTGAACGCCGGCGACGAGTTCGTGGCCGCCCGCGGTGGCAAGGGCGGGCGCGGCAACGCGCGCTTCGCCACGCCGACCCATCAGGCGCCGCGCCGTGCCGACTCGGGGATCCCCGGCACCGAGCTCCACATGGAATTGGAACTCAAGCTGATCGCCGACGTGGGGTTGGTCGGGTTGCCCAATGCCGGCAAGTCGACATTGCTCTCGCGTATCACACGCGCGCATCCGCGTATCGCGGACTACCCGTTCACGACGCTCGAGCCGAATCTGGGCATCGTGGCGCTCGATATCGAACGCACGTTCGTCGTGGCGGACCTGCCGGGTCTTATCGAAGGCGCGAGCGCGGGCAAGGGGCTGGGCATCCAGTTCCTGCGGCACATCGAACGCACGCGTGTGCTGGCGTTCATGGTCGACGTGACCGCAGAAGACCCGCGTGCGACACTGGAGCTACTCGAACGCGAGATCCGGCAGTACAGTGAGGACCTTGCGATGAAGCCGCGCCTCGTGGTGCTCAGCAAGCTGGACCAGCTGCCGCCCGAGGAGCACGCCGGAGTGGCAGCGCGCGCCGGCCTTCCCGAAGCGCTGGTGATCAGCGCTCACTCCGGGGAGGGCCTGCGCGAGCTGCTTGAAGCACTGTGGTTGCAGATTGCGGCCGCCACGGCCGAGGGAGAGGAATCGGATGTCTGAAGATAAGATCGGAGCCGGCCGCACCCTCGACGCCATGAGCGCGCGGGGCCTTGCTGGCAAGCGCGACTATGTGCGCTCGCTCGAGCAGCGCCGCGATGAAGAGGCGCTGTCCCTGTTGGTCGAGTGTCTGTGCGACGAGTCGTGGTACCTGCGCGAGCTGGCCGAGAGCGCGTTGCTGCGCCTGGGCGCGGCGGCGGGCGAGACGTTGCTGCCACTGCTCGAGCAGGGGTTGTGGTTCTCGCGCGTGAGTTCGGCGCGCGTGCTGGGACGCTTGGGTTACGGTCCGGCCGCGGGCGGGCTGCTGCGCCTGTGTGCCGACAGCAACGCGCCGGTCGTGCAGGCCTCGCGCGCGGCGTTGGCGGAACTCGCGCATCGCGGCGGCTCCGTGCGCATCGCGTGGGAACTGCACCGCATGGGCCCCGAGAAGCGCAAGCCGCTCTTGGAACAGCTGGGCGCGCTCGACAAGCCGCTGCTCGAGCGGCTGGAACGCATGCTTCGCAACGATGAGCTGATGACCACGGACGACCCCGACGACCTGCGCGACGATAGTGACCTTGTCCGCGCAAGCGAGGAGGGAGTCGAATGGGAGATCCTCACGGGCCCGCCGAAGCCGCGGGGTGTGCAGACCGCGGCCGCACCGACAGAACGCAACCCGGCCGTTCCGGGGCCCGGCAGTCCGTCGGCGCGCTGACCTTGAACATGGCCGTCGCCGAGGCGCCGCGCGCGGCGGCGATGGCGCGCGCACTCCAACGAGACGCGCCCGGCTACCCGAGCGGGCTGGACGACTTGCGGGATGCGCCCGCGGAACTGTTCGTGCTCGGTGATGCGGCGGCCTTGAGCCTGCCAGCCGTGGCCATCGTGGGTGCGCGCGGCGCGAGCACGTACGGCCTGGCGCTCGCGGAACGATTGGCGCGTGATCTCGCCGCCATGGGCGTCGTGATCGTGAGTGGGCTCGCGCGTGGAATCGACGCGGCGGCGCACAAAGGCGCCCTTGCGGCCGGCGGCCGCACGCTCGCGGTGCTGCCCTGCGGCATCGACCGCGTCGTCCCGCCGGAGCATGCGGCGCTCGCGCAGAGCATCACGGCGGCAGGCGCGCTGGTGAGCGAGTTCGAGCACGGCGCGCCATTCGGGCGCGGCGCGTTCGTGCGGCGCAATCGCCTGATCGCGGCGCTCTCGCAGGCGACCGTGGTGGTCGAGGCCGCCGAAGGCAGCGGCGCCCTGTCCACCGCGAAGGTCGCGCGCAAGCTCGCGCGGCCGCTGCTGGCGTGCCCGGGCGATGTAGATCGGCCCGGAAGCATGGGGACGCTCGCGCTGTTGCGCGCCGGTGCGCGCATCGCCGCTGATGCCGGCGACGTGATGGCGGCGCTGCCCGCACGGGCGCTGCCCACGCATGCACGCGCTGCGGCTGCGGGAACGCCGCCCATGGACGCGATGGGTTGCCTGCTCGCGGCGCTCACCGACGCGCCCAGTACGCTGGATGCGCTCGCGGCAAGCACGCGGCTGAGCTTGCCCGAGCTGCAGGCGCTGCTACTGCAACTCGAATGGTCGGGCATGGCGGCGCGAGTGCCCGGACAGCGTTGGCGGCGGCGATGAGCGCCAAATGGACGCATCCGCTCGAGGCGGCGCTGGTCGACGCGCTCTTGGGCGTGGCGCGATGGGGCCGCGTGGCGCAGACGCGCGCGTTCTGCGAGCGCGTCGGTGTGTTCGCGCATGCACTGGGACTGCGCCGCAAGGTGGCGGAAAAGAACCTGGCGCTCGCGTTCCCGGAGAAGAGCGATGCCGAGCGCGCCGCGATCCTGCTCGAGCACTACCGCGAGCTGGGCCGCGTCGCGGGCGAGTACGCGCGCATGCCCGAGTTGGTGCATTCGCTGCCGGGTGAAGCGATCGCGCGCATCGATGGCGAGGAACACCTGCACACGTTGCAGGGCAAGGGCGCGCTCCTGCTGTCGGGTCATTTCGGGAATTTCGAACTGGTGGGCGCAGCGCTCTCGCGCTTCAATCCCGTGGACTTCATCGTGAAGCCCATGTCGAACGCGCATGTGGAGTCGCGCATCGAGAAGTTGCGGCTCGCGTCGGGGTTGGGGCTTGTCCCCACGGGGCCCGGTGTGCGCGCGGTGTTCCGCACACTGCGGCAGGGGCGCTGGGTGGGCATCCTGGCCGATCAGGACGCGCGCCGGCACGGCGTGTTCGTGCCGTTCTTCGGAAGACTCGCGAGCACGCCCGAGGGTCCTGCGCGGCTCGCGCTGGCCACGGGCGCTGCGATCATCATCGGCACGGATCATCGACTGGACGACGGCCGTCATGTGATCCGTCTGGATAAGCCCTACCACCCGGAAGGTCCGCTTGATGACGCGAACGTGTTGCGCGTGACCGCGTGGCACACCGCCGTGCTCGAGCAGCGCATCCGTGAATCGCCGGCGAGCTGGTTCTGGCTGCACCGCCGCTGGAAGACCAAGCCGCCCTCGATCGGCACGAATGACTGAGGCCCCCATGAATCGGTTCGAGCTTCGCATCCGCTACGCCGACGTGGACCCGATGGGTTGGGTCTACTATGCGCACTACCTGAGGTTCTTCGAGATCGGCCGCGCCGAGATGCTGCGCGCACTGGGCCGCAGTTACGCGCAGGTCGAGACCGAGGACGGCATCCTGCTTCCGGTGCTCGAAGCACGCGCGCGCTATCTGCAAGGCGCTCGCTACGACGACCTGATCACCATCGAGACCGGCGTACTTGATACCGCCCGCGCGAGTGTGCGCTTTGGCTACCGCCTGGTGGGTCCGAGCGGCGCAGAGCTGGCGTTGGGGTTCACGGAGCACTGCTACCTGACGCGCGAGGGAAGGCCCGTGCGGCCATCGGCCGCGCTGCGCGCGTTGCTCGATCAAGCGCCCGGCGTAGACGCGGTGTTGGGCGAGAGGATGCGACGCGGAAGCTGAGGCGGGGCCTGCATCGCAGATTCGCGCACCGTCCAATCTGCGCCGCGGCCAAGGCGGTGCTCATGCATATCGGCCCGCGCTGGCGAGCGCACCTGCGCCTGCTCCTACCCGTGATCCTTCGTGAACCCGAACTGGTTGTTCTTCGCCGGCTCACCCGGCAGGTGGATCGCGCCGAAGGCGGTCTCGTAATTGCCGATGTTCTGCTGGAGCGCATGTAGCAGACCCTTCGCGTGCGTCGGCGTCATGACGATGCGGGCGTGCACCCGCGCCTTGGCCAGGCCCGGGAGGGCGCGCGCGAAGTCGAGGATCACCTCGGCCTGGGAGTGCGTGATGAACACCAGGTTCGCGTAGATGCCTTCGGCTTCTTTCTCGCCGAGACCGACCTCGATCGGCTGCTGCTGCGGCTGTGGTGCGTCCACGGAAGGCTCCAAGGGTCGGGGTGGGCGCTTTCGAGCGCCAAGGTGACGGCAGGTACGGACCTTAGGAACCCCCTGCGACACGGTCAAGCTGGCTCCCGGAAGTGCCGATGCAACAGGCGAAGCGCCGCGGGCGAGCCCTCGGCGCGTGTCGTCCTGCGTGTGGGTCCGGAGAAGGCATGGAATCGACTCCCCGTGATGTGTCCGGCGCGGCGCCGGCCGGTGTCTCGCCGGCATGGCCTGCGTTATTCGAATCCGAAGCCGACCTCGACGCTCTCGAGCGCATGCTCGTGGCGTGGGGCGCGCATCCGGAAGGTGCTGGCGCCGAGCGCACGTGGTTGCTGCTGTGGAATGCGCGCACCGGACTGCTCGAAGGCTGGCGCGAAGCCGAGCGCGACACTGAAGCCAAGGATCTCTCCGCAGCACTCGTGCGCGCCCGGCGCGGTTCGCAGGCCGACCGCCGTGCGCAGGAACGTGTGCGCGCTTGGGCCGAGGCGCCCGAGACGCTTGAGGGCGTGCTGGCCCAAGCCTGGCGTGGCGCGATCTCGAGCTTCGGTCCTGGCGCCACGCAGAGCAGTAGTCCGTGGGCCGCGCAGAAACAGGTGGGCGCGATGATCCTGCGCCGCGGAACGCGCGCCTATGGCGTGCTGGTGGCGGGCTGGGCAGATGAACAGCCGTGCAACGATGGCGGCGACCGCTTCGAGCGCATGGAGTTGCTGCGCCGCGCGGCCGATGCGGCGCTCGGTGCGCAGGCGCGCGCTGCCGAGGCGCGGCGTCGCGCGCGTCAGGCCGCGGCGTTGGCCGAGTACGCGCGCACGAGCGTGTCGGCGATCAACCTGGCCGAGGCGATGCACCTGCTCGCGCGGCTTGCGGCGCAGGGGGTGGGCGTGCGCGGCGCGGCAGTGTTCCGCACCAACGAGGAGGGCGCGACGCGCCTCGAGGTGGCGCATGGCGCCGGTGTGCTGCGTGAGCGCCTCGCAGCCGGCTTCGCCGAGGTCGCGCGCGAGAGCGTGCTGCACAAGCTCGCACGTTCGGGCGAGCGTCCCGATGAAGCGCCCGGCGTGCCCGCCGACGTGGCGGGGGAGACGACCGTGTGGGCGGCGCTGCCCGTGCTCGCGTATGACCGCGTGCTCGGGGTGCTCGTCGTGCACGATGGCTTGGAGCGGCACCCGTCGGCGCCCACGTTCGAGCGCGGCGACATGGAGTTCCTGGCGGTGCTCGCCGACATGGCGGCGATGGTGTTGGAGCATGCGCGGCGGCTGGCCGAGCATGGCAAGCTCGAACAACAGCGCCGTGAACTGGCGACGCGCCTACGTGAGCAGGAGCGCCTGGCCTCGCTTGGCGAACTGGCGGCGCGCGTCGCGCAGGAGTCGCGCAACCCGCTGGCATCGATCGCAGCGTTCGCGAAGCGCGCGCACAAGAGCCTCGCGGAAGACGATCCCCAGCGCGAGTACCTGGAGATCGTGATCCGCGAGGCCGCGCGGCTCGAAGCCATGATGAGCGAGCAACAGCAGTACGCATCTCTTGGCGCGCCGAGATTGCAGATGCAGAGCCTGAACGCCGTCGTGCAGGAGGCGCTCCAGCGTTCCAGCGAGACGCTCGTGCGCCGGCGCGTGCGGCTGCTCAAGAAACTGGCGCCGGACCTGCCGCAGCTGTTGCTCGATGCGCCACGCATCCAGCGCGTGGTCGAGAATGTGGTCGAGTTCGCGCTGGAGTCACTGCCGCTCGGCGGGCGCCTCAAGGTGGAATCGCAACGCGTGCAAGGGTTCGTCGTGGTCGAGATCTCGCACGATGGCGCGCGCGAGGCGGGCGACTTGTTAGAGCAACTCTTCGTACCCTTCGCGGCGGGTCAGGCTGGCGGGGCGTCGGTCGGACTGGGTGTGGCGCAGCAGATCGTGCGTGAACATGGCGGCGAGATCCGCGTGCGTTCCGAAGGCGAGTGGGGCACGGTCTTCTCGTTCACGTTGCCGGTGGCGGGGAACGAGGACCGGCGCAAGGCGAGTGATCGCCGGGGCGGCAGGAACGAGCGGCGGCGGCGGCAGCCGTGAACGTGTGGGTGAAGCTCAAGCCCAAGGCGGATTTGACGATGATTCACGGCTCGTGCTAGAAATCTTCGCCCGCGCCTCCTTGTGGGTCGAGACGCGGACCATCTGCAAAGCCGCCACCCTAGCTCAGTTGGTAGAGCACGTGACTGAAAATCACGGTGTCCCCAGTTCGATTCTGGGGGGTGGCACCATGTTCGGAGCTGGTGTAGCTCAGCTGGTAGAGCACGTCACTCGTAATGACGGGGTCATCGGTTCGATTCCGATCACCAGCTCCATATCTTCTTCCCGGTCGCCGCGGCCGTCGTAGACGCTCGCGATCGCCGGATCGGGCCGGTGCCTGGTGCGACGTCCGCGCCGCGCATCGGCTTTTTCGCAGGCGGCGCGCTCGCCGCAGGAAGGCAAGGCCCCCTCGTGGCTTCTGCGCTCATGATCAGCGTCGCGGGTGTTCGCGGCATCGTCGGGGATTCGCTGAACCCGTCGGTCCTGACCCGCTTCTCGGCTGCCTTCGCGCGGTCGCTGGGGCCTGGGCCGATCGTGGTGGGCCGCGATGCGCGCGTGAGCGGCCCCATGGTCCTGCACGCGGTCGCCGCCGGCATCATGGCGGCCGGTCGCGACATCATCGATATCGGCCTGGCCACCACGCCGACCACGCAGATGGCAGTCGAGCACCTGCACGCGGCCGGCGGCATCATCCTCACGGCGAGCCACAATCCCGCAGAGTGGAACGCGCTCAAGTTCCTCACCGCGGCAGGCGAGTTCCTGGGCCCCGAAGAAGGCCGCGCCGTGCGCGAGCGCTTCGAGCAGGACCGCGACCTGTGGGCGCCATGGAACGAGCTGGGCGCCATGCGCGAGGAGCCGGCGGCGCTCGCGTGGCACCTGGAGCGCGTGCTCGGACTCGAGTATCTGGACCTGCCGGCGATCCGCGCGCGCAAGCTCAAGGTCGTGGTCGACGGCTGCGCCAGTGTTGGCGGCTTCGCCGTGCCGGCATTGCTCGATGCGCTGGGCGCGACGACCATCAAGCTGGATTGCGAGCCCAACGGCCAGTTCACGCGCGTGCTTGAACCGTTGCCCGAGCACCTGGGCGCGCTGGGCCGCGCGGTGCTCAAGGCCAAGGCCGATCTCGGCATCGCAGTGGACCCCGATGCCGACCGAGCCGCGTTCGTGGACGCTGCCGGCACGCCGCTGGGTGAGGAGTACACGGTGGTCCTGGGCACGCAGGTCGTGCTCGCGCGCCACAAAGGGGCGGTGGTGACAAACCTATCGACCTCCCGTATGCTCGAGGACGTCTGTGCCAAAGCGGGTGTCCCGCTCTACCGCAGCGCGGTGGGTGAGGCGCATGTGGTCGCGCAGATGCGTGCACAGCAAGCGGTTGCAGGCGGTGAGGGCAATGGAGGCATGATCCTGCCCGCGGCCCACCACGGCCGCGACGGATTGGTCGCCATGGCGCTCGTCGCGCAGGCCATGAGCAGTGGTGCGAGCCTGCGCGAACTGGCCACCGCGGTGCCCGCGTACGCGATGATCAAGGACAAGCTCGCTCGCCCCGATGAACCGTGGGAGCGCGCCGAGGTACGGTTGCGTGAGTCGTTCTCGGATTGGACGGTCGATACCGCCGATGGCCTTCGTTTTGCACGGGCGCAGGAATGGGTGCATGTGCGGGCATCGGGAACCGAGCCCGTCGTGCGCGTGATCGCGGAGACGCCCGAGGCTGGGCGCACCCGAGCCATCGTGGAACAGGCGCGCCGGGCGTTGTCCGCCTGACGCAGGAGGCCTCTCATGTGCGGCATCGTCGGATACGTCGGTCATCGTGACTGCCTGCCGGTCCTGATCGAGGGCATCAAGCGCCTCGAGTACCGCGGCTATGATTCCTCGGGCGTGGCCGTGCAGACACCGCAGGGCCTCGAGATCGTCAAGGCCGCGGGCAAGATCCGTCAGCTCGAAGCGCGCCTCGCCAAGGGCGCGCCGCATGGCACGTACGGCATCTCGCACACGCGCTGGGCGACGCACGGTGAGCCCACCGACGTGAATGCGCATCCGCACACCGATGAGCAGGGCACGCTAGCGCTCGTGCACAACGGCATCATCGAGAACTACCAGACGCTCAAGAACGCGCTCGAGTCCGAGGGTCACGTCTTCCGCACCCAGACCGACACCGAGGTGCTCGCGCACTTGATCGAGAAGTACCTCAAGCGCGGCTACAAACTCGAGCGCGCGGTCGGCGCCGCGTTGCGCGACGTCAAGGGCACCTACGGCATCGCCGTCATGTGCGCGAGCGAGCCGGGCGTGCTCGTGGGCGCTCGCCATGGCAGCCCGATGGTCGTGGGTATCGCCGATGGCGAGTATTACCTGGCGTCCGACGTTGCGGCCATCGTGGAGCACACGCGCCAGGTGATCTATCTGGATGACGGCGAGATGGCCGTGCTGTCGCCCGACGGCTTCCACACCGCCACGATCGATCACGAGCGCGTCGAGAAGGAAGTGCACGACGTCGACTGGGACCTGTCCCAGATCGAGAAGGGCGGCTATGAGCACTTCATGCTCAAGGAGATCTTCGAGCAGCCCGACGCCGTGCGAAATGGCATGCGCGGCCGGTTGAATCTCGAAGAAGGCCTGGCGCGCCTGGGCGGGCTCAACATGACTCCCGAGCAACTGCGCGAGATCAAGCGCATCATCATCCTGGGCTGCGGCACGTCGTGGCATGCGGGGCTCATCGGCGAATACATGCTCGAGGAGTTCGCGCGCATCCCGGTCGAGGTCGAGTACGCCTCCGAGTTCCGCTACCGCAATCCGATCGTCGACGAAGGCACGCTCGTGCTCGTGATTTCGCAGTCGGGCGAGACCATCGACACGCTCGCGGCGATGCGCGAGGCGCGCCGCAAGGGCGCCAAGGTGCTCGGCATCGTGAACGTGGTCGGCTCCACGATCGCGCGCGAGTCCGATGGCGGTGTCTATATCCACGCGGGCCCCGAGATCGGCGTCGCCTCCACCAAGGCGTTCACGAGCCAGGTCACGGTGCTCGCGCTTCTCACGCTTGCATTGGGCCGCAATCGCGGCATGTCACGCGATTATGGTATCGAGATCGCGCGCGAGATGAGCCAGTTGCCCGAGAAGATCGAGCGCGTACTGGCCACCGACGATGCGGTCAAGCGTATCGCCGACCTGTACCAGAGCAGCAACAACTTCATCTATTTGGGCCGCGGCTTCCAGTTCCCGGTCGCGCTCGAAGGCGCGCTCAAGCTCAAGGAGATCTCGTACATCCACGCCGAGGGATACCCCGCGGCCGAGATGAAGCACGGGCCGATCGCGCTGATCGACGAGAGCATGCCGGTGGTGTTCATCTGCACGCGCGATTCCGCCTATGAGAAGGTCGTGAGCAACATGCAAGAGGTGCGCGCGCGCAAAGGCCGCATCGTCGCGATCGCGACCGAGGGTGACACCGAGGTGCAGCGCAATGCCGATCACGTGCTCTACGTGCCGGCGACGATTCCCATGCTGCAGCCGATCCTGTCGGTGATCCCGCTCCAGTTGCTGTCGTATCACGTGGCGGTCGCGCGCGGCTGCGACGTGGACCAGCCGCGAAACCTGGCGAAGAGCGTCACCGTCGAGTGACTCCGTCCTGCCGATGATGTCCTTCGGCCGATGATGTCCTTCTGCCTATGATGTCGTTCTGCCTATGATGTCCGTCCGCAAGGAGGCGAAGTGAAGACTGCTATCCAGGTCGATGGGGCTCCCAAGGCCATCGGGCCCTACAGCCAGGCACAGGTCGTGCGGCTGCACGGTGGCCAGAAGATGCTGTTCAGCGCCGGACAGATCGGCTTGGACCCGGCCACCATGGAAGTCGTCACCGGCGGCATCACGCCCGAGAGCGAGCGCGTCTTCGCGAATCTCGCTGCGGTACTTGCCGGGGCGGCGCTGGGATTCGAGGACGTGGTCAAGACCACGGTCTACCTTGCGGACATGGCGGACTTCCAGGCCATGAACGCCGTCTACGCCAAGTACTTCACGGGCGCGCTTCCGGCCCGCACGACGATCGCGGCAAGCGGCTTGCCCCGCAACGTGCGCGTCGAGATCGAAGTCGTGGCCATCGGCCGCGACCAGTAATCCCACCGCGGCCGCGACGAGGAACGATATGGCACGCCGAAAGGTGGAGGGGATCCGGCTGACCGCGCAGGTCGCGTTCGCCGGCTGTGCCGCCAAGCTGGGCCCCGGCGATCTGCGCAAGGCTCTGGGCATGCTCCGTGTCCCCAGACGCGATGCGCGCGTGCTCGTGGACTCGTCCACGCTCGACGACGCCGGCATCTTCGCGTATGGGCGCGGTGAGGCGCTCGTGCAGACGGTCGACTTCTTCACGCCGATCGTCGACGATCCTTACGACTACGGCCAGATCGCCGCGGCGAACGCGCTCAGCGATGTCTACGCCATGGGCGGCACCCCGCTCACGGCGCTCGCGCTGCTCTGCGCGCCCGACGGAACGCTCGCGACCGAGGTGCTGGCAGCGGTGCTGCAGGGCGGCCTCGACAAGATGCACGAAGCAGGCGCAAGCGTCGTCGGCGGCCACAGCATCCGCGACCCTGAGCTCAAGTTCGGCTACGCGGTGACGGGTGTGGCGAAGCGGCGACGGCTGTTGCGCAACAGCGGCGCCCGTAAGGGCGACAGGCTCTTTCTGACGAAGGCGCTCGGCACCGGCATCCTTACGACGGCGCTCAAGCAAGGCAAGCTCGACGATGGCCTGCTCAAGCGGCTGACGAAGCAGATGGCGACGCTCAACCGCGCGGCAGCCGAGGCGGCGGTGGAGCATGGCGCGCGCGCCGCGACCGACGTGACCGGCTTCAGCCTGCTCGGGCACGCCTCGCAGCTCGCCGATGCGAGCGGTGTCACGCTGCACCTATGGCCGGCGGATACCTGGTTGCTGCCCAAGGTCCGCGCCTTTGCCGCCGAGCACACCGTACCGGGCGGCTTGGGGCGAAATCGCGTCTTCTACGGCCCCAACGTGGACGAAGGCAGCTTGAGCGAGGACCTGATCGACACGCTTTACGATCCGCAGACTTCGGGCGGGTTGCTCGTGGCGATCCCGGCGCGGCGGTCCGCGGCGTTCGAGAACGCGCTGCGGCGCCGGCGTGTGTGGCACGTGCCGGTGGGTGAGGCGGTCTCACGCGGCAGACACGCGGTGCGCCTGAGCGACCGGCCGGGTTCTTGAGAATGATGCGGGAGCGAATGGGTTCTGGTGGACCCCGGGGACTTCAAATCCCGCGGTCGGGCGCGCACAGCGTCCGAGGTGGGTTCGATTCCCACGCGTTCCCGCCAATCTTCAATCCGGCGCTGCTGGTCATGCTGCTGGTGTGCATGGCAGAGGCATCACCCGCCTGCGCCGGGAGCGGCCCCGACAGTGCTGCCGTTCGGCCGGTCGCTGAGACGCCAGCCGTGCGGCCTGTCTCCGAGACCCCGGTCGCCCGTGACACGGTCCGCCGCACGTTGCCGGTACGCCATCTGCTCGACCAGCCGCGGTTCGTGATGCTCCGGTCGCTCGTGGTCCCGGGCTGGGGGCAGTTCCATAACCACAGCGTTGTTAAAGCCGGCGTCATCGCCGGACTCGAATCCTGGCTCATCGCGCGGGTGGTCCAGGACCATGGGGCACTGAACGATCTGCGAGCCCAGGTGGACGTCGCCAGGACCCGGGGGAGCGAGGCGGCTTACACGGACGCCGCGAACCGCTACAATGCCCGGCTCGAGCAATCCACCTCCCGTCTGTGGTTCCTGGGAGGGGCGCTCGCCTACTCACTCATCGACGCTTACGTCGACGCCAACTTCAAGGGCTTCGATGTGGAATTCCGACAGGACCCAGCGCTTCCCGGTGGTCCGCCGGTCGAGATCACGCCTGCCCGTCCGGGTGGCGGTGGTGCTCGCGGCGGCGGGATGCGCGCAGCACTCCGGTGGCACTTTTGAGCGACCCGCGTCTCCAGAACATCCGTAACTTCTGCATCGTCGCGCATATCGACCATGGAAAGAGCACGCTGGCCGACCGGCTGCTGGAGATCACGCACACGCTGACTCCGCAGCAGATGAAGGCCCAGGTACTCGACGACATGGACCTCGAGCGCGAGAAGGGCATCACGATCAAGTCACACGCGATCGCGATGGAATACCAGTCGACGGACGGCAAGACGTACGAGCTGAACTTGATCGACACGCCCGGCCATGTCGACTTCACCTACGAGGTCTCGCGCAGCCTTGCCGCGTGCGAAGGCGCCATCCTCGTGGTCGACGCATCGCAGGGTATCGAGGCGCAGACGCTTTCGAACTACTTCCTGGCGCGCGACCAGCACCTGACGATCGTGGGCGCGATCAACAAGGTCGACCTGCCTTCGGCGCGGCCCGACGAGGTGGCGCTCGAAGTCGAACACGTTGCCGGGGTGTCGGCCGAGAACGTGTGCCGCATCAGCGCCAAGACCGGTCTGGGCGTGCCCGAGTTGCTCGAGCGCGTCATCACCGACGTGCCACCGCCCTCGGGTGATCCCGATGGCCCGCTGCGCGCGTTGATCTTCGATTCGAAGTTCGACCAGTATCGCGGCGTGGTCTGTCTGGTACGCGTGGTCGACGGCCGCGTACGCATCGGCGACCGCATCCGCTTCCTGAGCAACGGCAAGGAATACGACGTCACCGAGGTCGGCAAGCTGCGCCTCAAGCTCGAAGCCGAGAAGGAGATCCACGCGGGTCAGGTGGGCTATATCGTGGCCGGCATCAAGTCGGTCGCCGACGCGCGCGTGGGCGATACGATCGGCGCCTCGGGTGACGAGGGCGCACTGGTGCTGCCGGGATTCCGCGAGACCAAGTCCATGGTCTTCTCGGGGCTGTACCCGATCGACGCCGAGCAGTACGAGGACCTGAAGGAAGCGCTCTCGAAGCTCAAGCTGAACGACGCATCGCTGATGTACGAGCCCGAGACATCGGTGGCACTCGGCTTCGGCTTCCGCGTCGGCTTCTTGGGCCTGCTGCACCTGGAGATCATCCAGGAGCGCTTGCGCCGCGAGTTCCAGATCGACCTGATCGCCACCACGCCGAGCGTGGAGTACCACGTGCTGCAGACGAACGGCGACTTCCTCAAGGTCGACAACCCGGCGAACCTCCCGCCGGTGCAGAACATCGAGGCGATCGAAGAGCCGATGGTGATCGCGCATGTGGTCACGCCGACGGAATACCTGGGCAACATCATGAAGCTCTGCCAGGACCGCCGCGGGCAGTTCGTGAACATGGTGCATCTCGAAGAGACGCGCGTCCGGGTGGAGTACAAACTGCCGCTGGGCGAGATCGTGCTCGACTTCTATGACCGCCTCAAGAGCATCTCGCGCGGCTATGCTTCGCTCGACTATGAGTTCTCGGGCCACCAGGGCGCCGATGTGGTCAAGCTCGACATCCTGCTCAACGGCGAGACCGTCGATGCGCTCAGCGCGATCGTGCACCGCGACAAGGCCTATACGTACGGCAGCTCGCTGTGCGAGAAACTCAAGGAATTGATCCCGCGGCAGATGTTCCAAGTCGCGATCCAAGCATCGATCGGCGGCAAGGTCATCGCTCGCGAGACGATCGGCGCGATGCGCAAGAACGTCATCGCCAAATGTTACGGCGGTGACATCTCACGCAAGCGCAAGCTGCTCGAGAAACAGAAGGAAGGCAAACGCCGTATGAAGCAGATCGGAACAGTCGAAGTGCCGCAGGAAGCATTCCTCGCGGTGCTCAAAGTCGATCGCAGTTAGTCCGGACTCGTCCGTTGTCAGACAAGAGGGGACCCATGGCGAAAGCCAACCTGAAGCCGAAGTCGCAGGTCCAGGAGTACACCGAAGCCATCCTCTGGGCGGTCGTGCTCACGCTGTTCCTGCGCGCGTTCGTGATCCAGGCGTTCCGGATCCCGTCGGAGTCCATGTGCGACACGCTGCTCGTGGGCGACTTCCTGTTCGTGAACAAGTTCGAGTACGGCCCCAAGATCCCGTTCACGCACATCCGCCTGCCCGGGCTGCATGCGCCAAGACGCGGTGATGTAGTCGTCTTCCAGTGGCCCGTCGATCCGAGCAAGGACTTCATCAAACGCTGCATCGCCACTGGCGGCCAGACGCTCGAGATGAAGCACAAGGATGCTTACGTCGACGGCAAGAAACTCGTCGAGCCGTACATCAAGCACATCTACGAGAACGAGGAACCCGAGGGCTACACGAACCGGGACAACTACCGTCCGCCCACAGTGCCGCCGGGTGAGTTGTTCATGATGGGCGATAACCGCGACAACTCGAACGACAGCCGGTTCTGGGGCACGGTCAAGATGGACCTGGTCAAGGGCCGCGCGATGTTCATCTACTTCTCGACGGGTGGCGACCAGTGGTGGAACGGGCTGTTCAACATCCGCGTGGGCCGGATGTTCCGCGTCATCCACTGAGTGATCCGCTGAGCCCGGACGGACCCGGGGCGGACGCGCGCGCGCGCGCGCGCACGGCGCTCTACGTGCATGTGCCGTTCTGTGCGGTGCAGTGTTCGTACTGTCACTTCTCCAAGGGTCCGCTCACGTCCCTCGCGCTCGAGCGCTGGTTCACCGGCCTCGAGCGCGAAGTGCGTCTGCGCGAGCCGCTGGCCCGTGGCGCCAGCTTCTCCAGCCTGTTCTTCGGCGGCGGCACGCCGTCGGTGCTCAGCTCGCGCCACTTCGGGCGGCTCATGACACTGCTGCGCGGCAGTTTTGCTATCGCTCCCGATGCCGAGATCACGCTCGAAGCGAATCCCGAATCGGTGAAGCCATCGCTACTCGACACGTGGCGCGCGAACGGCGTGAACCGCCTGAGCATGGGCGCGCAGAGCTTCGAGCCCGCCGAACTGCGCGCGCTCGGGCGCATCCACGATGAGCATCGCCCGGATGCGGCGGTGCGACTCGCGCGCACGCACGGCTTCGAGCGCGTGTCGGTGGATCTCATGTTCGCGTACCCGGGCCACACGAGCGAGGCTTTCGCGCGCTCACTCACGCGCGCGCTCGAGTTGGGGGTGGAGCACCTCTCGTGCTACTGCTACATCACCGAAGCCGGCACGCCGCTGGGCGACGCCGTGCTCGCCGGCGCGCAGGTGCTGCCCGACGACGACGCGCAGGCGGCACTCTATGCGGCGCTCGAGTCCACGTGCGCGGCGGCAGGTTTCGCGCCCTACGAGACGAGCAATTTCTGCCGCCCAGGCGCCGAGGCGCGCCACAACCTCACCTACTGGCTGCGGCGCGACTACCTCGCTCTGGGGCCATCCGCGCACGGGCTCTGGCGCGGTCAGCGCTACGCGAACCATTTCGCGTTGGCGGATTGGGCGGGGGCGCTGGAGCAAGGCGAGGCTCCGCATGCGGATCACGAGATCGTGACACCGGGCCACGCCGCCGATGAGATCGTGCTACTGGGCTTGCGGCTCGCCAGCGGCCTGTGGCAGGGCGATCACGAGGGCGCCCTGTGGCAAGCGGTGATCGAGCGATACGGTGACGCGTTCCTGGCCGCCCAGACGCAGGGGAGGCTCGAGGCCACGGCGCAGGGCTGGCGGATCCCTGCTGCGCACCGGTTCGTCGCGGACGACACCATCGCCTGGCTGGCCGCGCGTTCCTCGGGAAGTTGACCTGCGTCGCACGCGTCCCTAGAGTCTTCGCCCGGCGCGCCGTCAAGGCGCCGCCGCGCATCCTTGTGAGGAGTGGAAGGAAGGTCGCCAGGATCATGTCCAACCCAGCTTTCCCGGGCCGTCTGCAGCCGGGGGACCCCGAGCTCAGTGAGCGCCAGCGCGACGTGTTCGCCGCGCTGCTGACCCTGCATGGCCGCGCCGCGCGCGCCGTGGGTTCGGGACGCTTGGCGCAGGAGTCGTCGCTGCGCATGAGCAGCGCCAGTGTGCGCGCCGTGCTCGGCGAACTCGAGGATCTGGGATTGCTCGAACGTGGCCGAGGCTCATCGGCGCGCGTGCCGAGTTCCACGGGCTATGAGTATTTCGTGCGCGCGCTCTTGGAGCCGGCGGTGTTGCCGCCGCATGTCATCGCCGCAATCGACGCGCAGCTCACGCAGTCCACGCGCGACGTCGAGAGCCTGTTCCACGAGGCTTCGCGGCTCCTCGCGTCCGTCACGGGCCAGCTGGGCCTGGCGCTGGCCAGCTCGCTCGACGATGAACGCCTGGTCGGCCTCGACCTGGAACCGCTCGGCGAGCGCCGCGCGATGCTGGTGCTCGGTCTGGGCGGACACAGCACGCGCACGCTGCTGCTGGAGCTCGACACGCCGCTCGAGCGCGCCGACCTGGAGCCCGTGCAAGCCGTATTGCGCGAGCGTCTGCTCGGACATCTGCTGGGCGAGGTGCGCGCGCGGCTGGCGCAGGATCCCGCGCTCGCGCGCACCACGGCATTGCGCATCGTCGCGCGCGCGGCGGCCTCGAGTTGGACGCGCACGGCCCAGACGCCATTGCTCTCGGCGGGCGCCGGGCACATGGCCGGCCAGCCCGAGTTCGCGGCTGCGGGTTCGCTGGGGCCGGTGCTCGAAGTGCTCGACAATGGCGATCCGCTGAATCGACTGATGGTCTCCGGCATCGAGGGACATGTGGGAGTGCGTGTCGGCGTCGATGAGACCCACGCGCTCTCCGCGTGCAGCCTCGTCAGCTTCCCGCTGCCAGGAGCGTTCCTGGGCGCCGTCGGCGTCCTGGGGCCCCGGCGCATGGATTACGCGTTCACGCTCGCGGTCGTCGACCGCGTCGGGACGCGCGTCGCCGACCTGCTGTCGGCTTAGCCCGCACATATCTCCCAGGGGACCCTTCGGGTCCGGCAAAGGATGCTGCCCATATGATGGAAGACGTCCGTGACACCGCCGGCGCGAGCGCGCCGGAGCCGGAAGCCGGGTCGCTGCCGGGGGAAGATGCGATGCAGTCACCCGAGGCCGAGGCGTTTGCCTCTGGCACTGCAGCAGGCGAGAGCCTGCCGCCGGTCGATACGACCGACTACAAGGACCGCTGGCTGCGCACCGAGGCGGAACTGCAGAACTTCCGCCGGCGCGCCGTGCGCGACCGTGAGGAGAGCGTGCGGCTGACCGAAGACCGGCTGCTGCTCGAATACGTGAGCGTGCTCGATGACCTGGAGCGCGCATTGGCGGCGATGTCGAGCGAACAGGCCGCCGAGCCGTGGGCACAGGGCGTGGCGCTGACCGCGCAGCGCCTGCGCGAAGTACTCTCGCGCAATGGCGTCACGGTGATCGACGCGGTGGGCAAGGCGTTCGATCCACAATTCCATGAGGCGCTGCTCGAGATCGACGCGCCCGAGGGGGTGCTGCCGGGTCAGGTCGCGCAGGTCGCCGTGAGCGGTTATCGCCGCGGCGAGCGGGCGTTGCGCGCAGCGCGAGTCGTGGTCGCGCGGGCCAAGACGGACATCTGAGCATGGCCGCAAAGCGTGATTTCTACGAGATCCTCGCGGTCGCCAAGGGTGCCAGCGAGGACGAGGTCAAGAAGGCGTATCGCAAGGTCGCGATGCAATTCCATCCGGACCGCAACCCGGGCGATAAAGACGCTGAGGCGAAGTTCAAAGAGGCGACTGAGGCCTACGAAGTGCTGCGTGACGCCGACAAGCGCGCGCGTTACGACCAGCTCGGGCACGCCGGCGTCGGCAGCCCTGGGCAGCAGCAGGCGTATGACGCCAGCGGCTTCGATCTTGCCGACGCGTTGCGCGCGTTCATGCGCGACTTCGGCGCCGGCGGCGACGCCGGCTTCGAGGACATGTTCGGCGGGGGCGGCAGCGGCAGAAGTCGCGGGCCCTCTCGCGGCGACGATCTGCAAGTGCGGCTGCCGCTGACGCTGGAGGAGATCGCCGCAGGCGTCGAGAAGAAGATCCGCGTCAAACATCTCAAGCGGTGCGGCACGTGCGATGGACGCGGTGGCAAAGGCGAGAAGTCCTGTTCGCAGTGCGGCGGCCGCGGCCAGGTGCGGCGAGTGCAGCAGACCATGTTCGGCCAGTTCGTGAACGTGACCGCATGCCCGCGCTGCGAAGGCGAAGGCAGCATCGTGAGCGAGCCGTGCAAGACCTGTGGCGGCGATGGGCGCGCGAGCGAGACCGAGACGGTCTCCGTCAAGGTGCCGGCCGGTGTCGCGAACGGCAACTACATCCCGTTGCGCGGCCTGGGTGACGCCGGCCGGCGCAGCGGACCCGCGGGCGACCTGATCGTGCTCATCGAGGAGAAGGCGCACGAGGTATTCGAACGCCGCGCGGATGACCTTTACCTGGAGATGCCGGTGAGCTTCACCACGCTCGCGCTCGGCGGCCGCATCGACGTGCCATTGCTCGGGGACCACACGCACGGCATCGACGTGCAGGCGGGCAGCCCCAGCGGTCATGTGGTGCGTGTGCGCGGCAAGGGTCTTCCGGGCCTGCGTGGCGGCAAGGGCGATATGCTCGTGAGGCTGCTCGTGTGGGTGCCGAACCGATTGCCGGGCGCCGAGAAGAAGTTGCTCGAGGAACTGCGCAAGGGCGAAGGCCTCACGCCGCCCAAGCCGTCGCGCTCGGTCTTCGAGAAGGTCCGCAGCGCTTACGATGAGTGACGCGGCGCCGGGCTTCCTGTACCTGCGCGCCGTCCCGGCGGTGGGCCAGGAGTTCGAGCCCGACGCGGACGAAGCGCATTACCTCTCGCGAGTGGTGCGCGCCCGCCCCGGCGAGCGCGTGACCGCCAGCGATGGCTGCGGCGCACTGGCGACGCTCGAGGTCCTGGTCTCGCGGCCCGGCGTGCGGCTGCGCGTGCTCGCCCGCGAATGCATCGCGCGCACGAGTGTCTGGACGCTCCTATGCGGCGCACCCGAAGGCGACCGCGCCGACTGGCTGATCGAGAAACTGGCCGAGTTAGGCGTGGCGGTCTTCCAACCCGTGCATACCCAGCGCGCCGAGTGGGAGCGGGCCGATGCCCGGCGCGAGCGCTGGCAGCGGCTTGCGGTCGCGGCGCTGCGGCAATCGCGCAGCGCTTGGCTGCTCGAGATCCGCGAGCCGGTCGCGCTGGCGGACTGGCTCGCCCAGGCGCCAACCGGGCCCGAAGCAGGGGAGCGCCGGGTTCTCGCCAGCGCGAGCGGGGCTCCCGCTTCGATCGCCACTTCGCCCATCCAGGGTGCGATCGTGGGCGCGGTCGGTCCCTCGCCAGGTTTCTCAGAGGACGAGCTCAAGCGCTTGCAGATGCATGGCTTCGAAGGCGTCGCGCTGGCAGGAAACCGGTTGCGCACGGAGACCGCCGCGATGGCGCTCGCGAGCTGGTGGGCGGCGGCCGATACTCTTGCTGCCCCGCGGCTTGGGGCCGGCCCGGCTTGACGTTCTAGCGCGGGCGGCCATAGACTACGGGTTACGAGTCTTGCGTCGCGGTTCCCCACGAGCCCGGACGCCGGTTGGTCATCCACTTCATCTCTTTCTCTCCCAGGAAAGATGTCGGGTTTGGAGAGGGGGGAATTCATTGCCAGGTATCAGGGTGAAGGAAGGCGAGTCCTTCGAGAGCGCCCTGCGTCGTTTCAAGAAGAAGTGTGAGAAGGCCGGCATCATGGCGGACCTTCGCCGTCATCAGCACTTCGAGAAGCCCAGTGAGCGGCGCAAGCGCAAGATGAACGCCGCGAAGCGCAAGAATATGGCGCGTCGGGCTTCGGAGAACTAGACGCCTCTGGACGTACTTCATACGATCTCATGGCTGGACTGGGCCCTTGCGGCCGTCCTGCTCCTATTCGTGATACGCGGACTCCTGCGCGGTACCATCGCGCAGGTTTTCGCGTTCTGTGGGCTGCTCATCGGCATCTGGGCCGCATCGTGGGTTTCGCAGTGGGTCGGCGGGCACTGGCACGATGCGCGCCCGGCGCTGGTGTATGGCGCGCTGCGCTGGATCGTGGCCGTGCTCGCAGGCATGGCGGTCGCCTCGCTCTTCCAGTGGTGGGGGGAGCATGTGGCCAAGGCCACTCACGACGGACCTTTCGGTTGGATCGATCGCGTCGTCGGCGCGTTCGTGGGGGCCGCGTTCGGTCTCACGCTCGTCGCGCTGCTCGCGCTTGCGGCGGTGCAGGCACCATTGCTGGGATCGCTTCGCGCCGTCGCGGCGCGTAGCATGTTCGTGGCCCCACTCGTGCGCGGTGGTACCCGGCTGACCGCGCTGCCCGAGGTGGTGTTCCCCGGCAGCCGCTGGCTGCATGCCCAGTATGTCGCCGCGGAGAAGCGTATCGGCTCGTCTCGCTCCCATTGAGGGGCCGGGGCATCTGAACCCGCTGAACCCTCAGGCGCCCAGCGCATGGGGCGCAGCATGCGGCACTCCCACCACCCGCACCGGACGCCCGGAGACCCGAGACCCCCGTGGATCCGCATTCGCTTCATCTGCTCGAGTTCCCTCGCGTGTGCGCGGCGATCGCCGCGCGCGCGGAGTGCGACCGTGCGCGCGAGGCGCTACTGGTATGGCGGCCCTTCCACGAGGCCGCTGCACGTGAGCGTGAACTCGAGGCGCTGGCCGAGGCGCTGCGCCGCCAAGGTGAGCCCGGGCAGTCATGCGCCGTGGGGCAAGGCTCCCTTCAGGCGCTGCTCGATCCCGAAGCGCGCGAGACGCTCGATGGCCTGATGTTGCTCGAGATACTCGGCTGGCTCGAAGCCGCGCGCTCCACGCGCGAGGCTTGGACGCCTGCGGCGCTGCGCGAGCGCTTTCCCGTGCTCGCCCAGATCGCGGACGGCCTGCCCGATCTTGAGGCGCTGCGCGAGCGGCTCTCGCGGTCGCTCGACGCCGACGGCCGCGTGAAGGACGACGCTTCACCTGCGCTGCGCCGCGCGCGCGCCGGGCTGCTCGATGGCGAGCGCCGTTTGCACCAGCAGCTGGAGCGCTGGGTGAGCGGTGTGGGCGACGGCGGACACGTGACGCGTTTTCATGACCGATTCGTCGCGGTGGTGCCTGCCGCCGGCTTCTCGCGCAAGCGCGGCATCGTGCACGATACGTCGAACAGCGGGCAGAGCCTGTACGTGGAGCCGCTCGAGATCTGCGAAGCGAACAACCACCTTTTGGAGCTGCGTGGCGTCGCGGATGCCGAATCGCGCCGCATCCTGCGCGAACTCGCCGAGGGCGTGGAGGTCGCGCGCGAAGCGCTCGTGATGAGTGAGGCGTTGCTCGCGCGCCTCGACGGCCTGCGCGCGCGTGCGCGCTGGGCGGGCGACTTCGGCGGCATCGCCGTGGTGCCTGGCGAAGGTCCGTTGCGGCTCGTGGGCGCGCGCCATCCGCTGCTGGCAATGGGGCTGCGCGCGGCGAGCCTTGTGCCGCTGGATCTGGATCTGCACGAAGACGGGCGGCTGCTACTGGTCAGCGGCCCGAACATGGGCGGCAAGACGATCGTGCTCAAGACCGTGGGCCTGGCGGTGGCCATGGCGCATGCGGCGTTCCCGGTGCTGGCGCGCGAGGGTACGTGCGTGCCGCCGATCGAAGCGATCGTGGTCGATCTGGGCGACGAACAGTCGGTCGACCAAGGCCTCTCCACGTTCGCCGCGCACCTGCAGCGCCTGCGCGCGATGGCCGAGGCAGCCGGGCCGCACAGCCTGTTGCTCGCCGACGAACTGGGCGCGGGCACCGATCCCGAAGAAGGCGCTGCGCTGGGCCGCGCGCTGGTCGAGCACTTCGCTGCGAAGCGCAGCTGGGGAGTGCTCACCACGCACCTGGGCAGTCTCAAGCGCGTCGCGGGGGAAGTCGCTGGCGTCGTCAATGGCTCGCTCGAGTTCGACCGCGAGACGCTCACGCCGCGCTATCGCTTCATGCCCGGCGTACCCGGCGCAAGCCATGCGCTGTCGGTGGCAGCGAGCCTGGGATTCCCGCCGGCCGTGCTCGAGCGCGCGAACGCGCTCACGAGCGACGAGACGCGGGCGCTCGAGCGCCTGCTGAGCGAGATCGGCGCGGCGCTGCAGGCGGCGCAGGCCGAGCGCGCGGAGCTCGCCGCCGCGCGGGCGAACGCGCAGGCCGCCGAAGCGCTGCATCTTGCGGCCACCGAAGACGCACGCAAGACGCTGAGCGAACTGCGCAAGCGCCTGACTGCCGAGAGCGAGGCGATCCTCGCGCGCGTACGCGAGTTGTGGCAGACGATGCAGCGCGACGCCAAGCGTGCTGAGAAGTCCAAAGCCGGCGCGGAGGTTTTCAAGCAGGGCATGCAGGCGCTCGAGCGCGACGCCGAAGCATTGCGCCAGAAGGCTACGCCGGCGGCCGTGGGCCTGCCCGAGGCGCTAGCGGTGCCGGCGCAAGCCTTCACGATCGCGGTGGGCACGCGCGTGCGTGTCGCAGACCTTGGCATCGAGGCCGAGATCGCCACGCTGCCCGACGCGGAGGGCCGCCTGCAGCTCAAGCGCGGCGCGTGGAACATCCAGTCACACGTGAGCAGACTGAGCGCTGCCGCTGCCGCGGCGCCCGCGCCCGCGCGCGGCGGCGCGACCTACAAGCCCGAGTCCGAAGAAGCGGTCCCGGCGCTCGAAGTGGATCTGCGTGGCATGGAAGTGGACGAAGCGCTCCGGTCGGTGGACCATGGCCTGGACCGCGCGGTGCTGGGCGGCGTGGTCGAGCTGCGTATCATCCACGGCATCGGCCGCGGGGTCCTCAAGGCGGCGGTCGAGAAACATCTGCGCGCGCATTCGCAAGTCGAGTCGCAGCGCATGGGCGAAGGGTTCGAAGGCGGGCGAGGAGTGACCGTGGCGAGGATGCGATGAGCGGCGTGCGCACCGATGACTGGGTCGAACGCGTTCGCGCGGCGAGCGACATCGTCGACATCATCGGGCAGACTGTGACGCTCAAGCGCGTCGGGCGGAATTTCGTGGGGCTCTGCCCGTTCCATGCGGACAAATCGCCGTCGTTCTCCGTGAGCGCAGAGCGGCAGTTCTATCACTGCTTCAGCTGCAAGGCCGGCGGCGACATCTTCAAGTACATCCAGGAGTCCGAGAAAGTCGGTTTTCTGGAAGCGGTCGAGATGCTCAGCCGCCGCGCGGGCATCCCCATCCCCGAACGCCGGACCGCCGAGCGTTCCTCGCGCGCGCCGATCCTGGAGGCGCTCGATGCCGCCGCGACCGCGTACGAACAGTGGCTGGGCGATCCGAACACGGGCGCTGCCGCGCGCGCATACCTGGATCGCCGCGGCATCGCACGCGAGACGCAGCGCGAGTTCCGGCTGGGATTGGCGCCGGCGGGCTGGGAGAACCTGACGCCGCGCCTCAAGGGCCGGTTCACCGACGAGACGCTCATCGAGGCGCGCCTGGCGGGGCGCCGCGAGGGCGCGCGCAGCCTGTATGATTGGTTCCGCAATCGCCTCATGGTGCCGCTCATCGCGCCCGGAGGCGCCGTGATCGGCTTCGGCGCCCGGGCCATGGGCGACGAGCAGCCCAAATACCTGAACTCCTCCGAGAGCTCGGTCTACCACAAGAGTCACTATCTTTTCGGGCTTGAGCAGGCGCGCAGACATGTGGCCGCCGACGGCGAGGTGATCGTGGTCGAGGGCTACTTCGACGCCATCTCGCTGCATCAGGCGGGGATCCGCAACACGGTCGCCACCTCCGGCACGGCGCTCACGGCCGAGCACGCCAAGACGCTCAAGCGGATGGCCCGTGGGGTCGCCCTGACCTACGATGGCGACAATGCCGGGCAGGAGGCCATGTTGCGCTCCTTGGGCGTGTTGCTGGCCGAGGGGATCGACGTTGCAGTGGTCGATCTTCCCGAGGGGGACGATCCCGATACCCTCCTGCGTCGCGCAGGACCGGCCGGATGGGGTATAGTGCGCGATTCCTCGTACGATGCAGTGGAATTCGTGCAACGGCACGTGCTGCGACGTGGCGGCGGGGGCGATCCCCGTGAACGCGCGTTGCAGACGGTCGTGCGCATGCTCACCGGGGTGCAGGATGCTATCCGGCTTCGGCTACTGGTCGAGCGTGCGAGTCAGGTTTTCGGTCTGGGCGAGCAGGTGATCGCCCGGGCGGTGGCGTTACAGCGTCAAGGGCAGCGCAGCGAACAGCCGGTCGCATCGGCGGTCTCGGTGCAGCGCCGCGTCACTCTGGATGTCGAGAAGGTGTTGTTGCAGGGAGTACTGGCAGAACCAGGGATGCTCGAGGAGGTGCAAGCCTCGATCGTTCCGGAGGATCTGGAAGACCCCGCGGCGCGGATGCTCGCGACGTGGATCTGGGAGCACGGAGCGGAGCAGCCCCCCCTGGACGGGCCGGTGGCGGATCTTGCGCGTGAACTCCTCGCGGCATCGGGTGAAGGATTGGATTGGCAGGCCGAGGTCCGTGGCGCCGTGCGCCGCGTCGTGATCCGCAGTCTCCAGCGGGGAAGACGCGAACGCACCGCACGCCTGGCGGTGGCCCGCGGAGAAGAGGCGGAGCGCTTGATGTTCGAGATCCGCGAGATCGCCGACCGGCTCAATGAGCTGAGCAAGTCCTGAGGAGAATCCGCTCCATGGCGGCTGTGACGCAGAAGAAGATCCAGAAGGAAAAAGAGAAGCTCGAGCAGCGCAAACGCATGGACGAGATCAAGTCCCTTGCGTTGCGCCAGGGGTATGTCACCGAGGACCAGATCGTCTGGCTGTTGGACGACGATGCGGACCCGGAGAAGACCGTGGATCAGATGGAAGAGATCCACTCGATGCTCAACAACATGCACATCGAGGTCTTCGCGAGCGAGGAGGAGGCTCACGAGCGCGCGAAGAAGCTGCGTAAGCTGGAAGACAAGAAGCCGGCACCGGCCACCAAGGCCGTGCCGCAGCAGCCCGTGCGTTACGACGACCCGGTGCGCATGTACCTGCGCGAGATGGGCCGCGTGCCACTGCTCACCCGCGAGGGTGAAGTCGAGATCGCGCGCCGTATCGAGGCGGGCGAGCGTCAGGTGATCTCGGCGCTCTTCCGCGCCGAGCCGTCGGTGCGCGAGATCCGAGTGCTGCTCAAGAAGCTCAAGGAAGGCCAGCTCAAGATCGAGGACTTCATCAAGGTCGATGAAGCCGCGGCCACTGAGCAGGCGCTCAAGAAAGAGCGTGCTCGCGCCGTCAAGATCCTGGAACGCGTCTTCGTGCTGCAGAAGCGCTACAACGACAATCAAGAACGCTGGGACGAGAAGATGCCCGACAAGGCACGCTCGAACTACCAGGCCACGTTCGCGAAGGTCGAGGCCGAGCTGCAGCAGGAGCTGCACAAGCTTTCGCCGAACTCCCGCATGGTCGAAGGTCTGTCGGCGCCCGTGAAGGCGCTGGCCGAACGGGCGCTCGAGTTCGATGAAGAGATCCTGCAGCTCGAGATGAAGTATGGGCACGGCGTCGAGGACATGAACTCGTTCGCGCGCCGGCTCAAGAAGGGGCCGAAGGAGCTGCGCGCGGTGCGCCGCGACTCGAACCTGCAGCCCGCGCAGGTCGCGGAGTTCCAGAACGAGCTGAAGCTGGTCAAGAAGAACATCAAGGCGCTCGAGGACGAGGCCAAGATGCTCCGCGAGGACCTGCTCGAGATCTATCGCCAGATCCGCGACGGCGAACGCGCCACGGCGCAGGCGAAGAAGGAGATGATCGAGGCGAACGTGCGGCTCGTGATCTCGATCGCGAAACGCTACACGAACCGCGGCCTCGAATTCCTCGACCTGATCCAGGAAGGCAACTCGGGCCTCATGCGTGCCGTCGATAAGTTCGACTACACGAAGGGCTACAAGTTCTCGACCTACGCCACGTGGTGGATCCGTCAGGCCATCACGCGCGCGATCGCCGATCAGGCGCGCACGATCCGCGTGCCGGTGCACATGATCGAGCACATCAACCGCGTGGTCCGCGTCTCGCGCCGCCTCGTCCAGGAGCTGGGCCGCGAGCCCACTCCGGAAGAGATCGCCGAGCGGCTCGAACTGCCGGTCGACAAGGTGAAGGCCATCATCAAGGCCGCGCAGGAACCCATCTCGCTCGATCGTCCGATCGGCGAGGACGATGACTCGAACCTCGGCGACTTCATCGAGGACACGAGCGTGGTCAGCCCGGCGCACTCGGCCGCCAGCGCGATGCTGCGCGACGAGGTGAGCGAGGTGCTCAAGACGCTCACGCCGCGAGAGGCCAAGGTCATCCGTCTGCGCTTCGGGCTCACCGACGACGGCGCGCAACGTACGCTCGAAGAGGTGGGCGCGTTCTTCAACGTCACACGCGAACGCATCCGCCAGATCGAGGCCAAGGCGCTGCGCAAGCTGCGGCATCCCACGCGCAGCCGTCGGCTCAAGGCATACACCGAGCTGCTGTAAGCGCAAAAGGTATTCCCATACGCGAACGGCCCGCGGCGAAGTCGCCGCGGGCCGTTTCGCTTGCGGCGAAGCCTCAGGGCTCGCGCGTCATCACCGCCAGAAGCACCGCCGGTATGCTCAACTGCGAGGCCGGCTGCACGACATCGATCGCGGTGAAGGCGTCCGCGTAGCCCCGGTGCGCGAATCCCACGCTCCAGTGGCCCGGCGGCAGGCCGGCAACCAGGTACGCGCCGGTGGAGTCCGTGATCGCCAGCGCCGGGAAGCCATTCACCGAGACGAACGTGCCGGAGGGATCGCTCTTCGCTTGCAGCATGACGACACCGCTCGCGCGCGACGCGGTGTGCAGGGCCAGGTTCACGAGCAGCGTATCGGCGAGCGCGCGATCCGTGCCCGGGACCCGCACGCTGGAACCGGCGACCTGATTCGCAGTGCCTGCGGCATGCACGAAGGCGGAGCCCTGGCGAAGCGCGATCGTGCAGTGGCCCGCGGCGTCGGTCGTGAGCGACACGTGCGCGCGGACCCCTGCCGAATCGGGCGTGGTCACTGTCACGTCCACGTTCGGCGCAGCGGCGCCGAGGCTATCGGTCACCGCGAACGTCACCGTGCGATGCACCGTGGCGGCGGGCCTGGGATCCGTGGGAGTAGTGCACCCGGGACATAGCGCAAGCGTGGCGAGCGAGGCGAGAAATAGGGTGAGGAAGGAAGGTCGCATGCCATGAAGCCTGCACCTGTCCTACGAGCTGGGCAAGGAGCGAGTGACGCATCGCGAGCATGCAGAGGGTTGGCTTGACGACCTGCGCCGGGGCGGTGTACAAACCTCAGGCTTCTGACGCAGGTCGTGCCTTCACTTCGAACTGGGCCCATAGCTCAGTGGTCCAGAGCCGCCGGCTCATAACCGGTAAGACCCTGGTTCGAATCCAGGTGGGCCCATTCCTTGCGCCGCGCGATACCACGACTTCGTGGGCGAATAGCTCAGCTGGTAGAGCATCTGGATCACAACCAGAGGGTCGGGGGTTCGAGCCCCTCTTCGCCCACCATCTTCACCCTCACGCGCGAGACGGGAGTCGCTCCCGTGACGGACGAACTCCGGCACCATTGGACGCTGCACCTCCTCGACGAGGACTCCGCGCGTCACGAGGCGCAGCTCGCGAAGCATCCCGATCAGCGCAAGGCGCACGAGACGCGACTCGCCGCCGCTCGCAAGACGCTCGCCGCCAACGCCGCTCAGAGCGCCGAAGCGCAGAAGCAGCGCCGCGTGCTCGAGCAGGAGATCGCCGCCTTCGACACCGCGCAGGCCCGCTTCCAGCAACAGCTTGAGCGCGTGACCGACCAGAAGCAATTCGAAGCCGTCCAGCATGAGATCGCGGCCGTGCGCGCCAAGCGCTCCGACGTGGAGACCGCGGCGCTCGAATTGCTGGATCGCGAGGAAGGCTTGGCCGCCGCGAACCCCACGCTCGCGCATGCGCTCGAGAAAGCCGAGAACGATGCGGCGGTGGTGTTCCTCACGCTCGACACCGAAGCGGCGAAGCTGAACGCCGAACTCGCCGCACTCGCGGCGAAGCGCGCCGACGCGGTGGCGCTGCTCGATGCGCCCGCCCGCTCGCTCTACGAACGCCTGCGCGGCTTGCGCGGTGGTCGCGCCGTGGCGGCCTTCGAGCGCGGCGCATGTGGCGCGTGCTTTCGTACCCAGCCGCCCGTGGCGTTGCAGGAAGCGCGCCGCCGCCAGCGCCTGCTCGCTTGCGATGGCTGCGGGCGGCTGCTCATGCTGGCGCCAGAGGATGGCGCGGCCGAGTGATCCCGCGCCGCCTCAAGGCTGACCTGCCGCTGCGTCGTATCGCGCTCGTGCTCTCAGGCGGCGGCGCGCTCGGCGCGTATGAAGTCGGCGTGCTGCGCGTGCTCGAACAGATCGCGCTCAAGCCCGCGGTCGTGGCCGGTGTCTCGGTGGGCGCGATGAACGCCGTGATCTGGCTCGCGCACGGCCAACGCACTGCTGCGCTCGACGGCGTGTGGCGCAAACTGCGCGGCGAGAATGTGGGATTGCACTGGGTCACGCTCGCGCTGCGCTCGGCGGGCGCGCTTGCGCTGATCGTGGCGCTACTGGAAGTCTTCCTCACGCTCGCGGGTTCCCGCGAGTTCTCGGGCGCCTATTGGCTGTGGAAGAAGTGGAGCGGCCGCGTCGACTTGTGGTCCGCTCAGCTCGACATGATGTCGTGGCTCGTCGTTGCCGCGCTCGGCCTGGGGGTGGTGTTGAGCGCTCGGCGCATCGAGGCATGGGTCGCCAGCAGCCAGAGCGTGGGGGATCCCGGCCGCAGCCGGCAGGTGCTCGGCCGCGTCACGCTCGCCGTGGCGGCGATGCATTCCGTCGTGTGGCTCATGGGCTGGCCGTGGCCGCACCGGTTCAGCGCAAGCTTGCTGCTGCTGCTCACGCTCACGTGGCTCGCGGGCGGGCCCGGCCATACCGGCGCGTGGCTGCGGCGCGTGGCATTCGGGCTCATGCCCGAGACGGGCGGGCGCGGCCTGTGGGGCGGCGTCGCACGCCGGCGCGTGGTCGAGCAACTGGTCAAGGATGGCGACCCGAAGCGCATCATGAGCAGCGAGACGCGGCTGATCGTGAGTGCGCTCGCAGTCGATAGCGGCCGCGTATGCCACTTCGTGAACTGGGCGCATCCCGAAGCGGCGTTCGTCTCTCGCGTGCACGCCGAGTTGGGCGAGGTGGTATCGGTGCGCGATACGGCCGAGATGGTCACCGCGGTCATGGCGTCCTCTGCGATCCCCGGCGTGTTCGAACCGGTGCGGATCGATGGCCGTGACTTCGTGGACGCAGGCGGATTCTCGAACCAGCCGCTGCACCTGGCGATCGCCGCCGATGCCGACGCCGTCCTGGTGGTATTGCTCACGCCCAGTAGCACACCCACGCTTTCCCCGACGCCCGACAGCCTGGCCACGCTCGCCGGCCGATTGCTGGAGCTGGCCAACTGGCGCGACCTGCAGATGGAACTGCGCGCGCTGCCCGAAGGCTTCTCGCGCGAAGGTTCCCCGGCGCGTGTCTGCGTGGTGGAGCCGCAGCGCCCATTGCCGGGCAGTGTGCTGGGCTTCGATCCCGCACAGGCCGCCCAATTGATCGCGCTGGGCGAGGCCGATGCGTGGCGCGCTCTGGAGCGGGCGGGGTGGCTGCAGGGATGAGCGCGAGTTTCGCGGTTGTGGCCGCCCGCTGCCTCCAGTAGGGTGCCGCGCATGGACGCGACGACACCCCACAGCAAGACGCATTGGACACTGAGTTGTGATGGCGGCTCGCGGGGCAATCCCGGGCCGGCAGCCTACGGCTTCGTGCTCTGCGATCCGCAGGGGCGCGAGGTCGAGGCCAAGGGCGAGTACATCGGCACCGCCACCAACAACGTGGCCGAGTACAAGGCGCTCATCGCCGGGCTGCACGCTGCCGTGCAGCTGGGCGCATCGCCGCTCGCCGTGGTGATGGACTCGGAGCTGGTGATACGCCAGATGACCGGGCAATACAAAGTGAAGAACGAAGGCCTCAAGCCATTGCACCAGGAAGCGCGAATGGTGTCGGGCAAGCTGGTCAAAGTGAGTTGGTCGTCGGTGCGTCGCGACGACAATAGCCGTGCAGACGGCTTGGTGAACCTGGCGCTGGATGAAGTGCAGAAGAGACCTGAGTCCAACAGGTGATCGCGCGGCGCGCGCTGAAGCCTCCGCCTACGGCGGGGCGCCAAAGTGCCGACGTGAGGAAAGTCCGAACTCCACAGGGCAAGGCGCTGGGTAATCCCCAGGGGGCGAGAGCCTACGGAAAGTGCAACAGAGAGCAGACCGCCAACGGGCGGCGCGGAACAACGCGCCGCTGCGGGCAAGGGTGAAACGGTGAGGTAAGAGCTCACCAGCGGCGACGGCGACGTCACCGGCTCGGTAAACCCCGCCTGGAGCAAGACCGCATAGAGGGGGAGGTGTGTGTCCCGCACCGCTATCACCCCAGGGTCGGTCGCATCGAGGTGGTTGGAGACAACCATCCCAGTCAAATGATCACCACGGAGTCATCCGACAGAATTCGGCTTACGGGGGACTCGGGTATGAACGCACGAAAGGGCCCGGCGGCAGTAGGCCGCCGGGTCGTCGTGTATCCGAAGAAGATGGCGGGCGGTGCCCCAAGCGCGGGCAACTTCGGCGCGTGGCCGGTGCTGGCCGTGGCCGCGCTGGCGTTCGCGCTCTACCTGCCCACGCTGCGCGCCACCTTCGTATGGGACGATCTCGACCTGATCGTCCGCAACCGCGACCTGCATGCGCTGGCGTGGTGGAAGCTGGCGACCACCGACTACTGGCATGCGGCCGGCGGCGGCACGGGCATGTGGCGTCCGCTTGTCATGTGGTCGTTCGCGCTCGATGGCGCGATCTCGCACTTCGACCCGGCGTGGTTCCATCTGGTGAATGCGCTCGCGTATGCCGCGAGTGCGGCCGTGCTCACGCTGCTCGCACGGCGCTGGAGCGGCTCGATGCTGGCGGCGCTCGTGGCCGGCGCGTGGTTCGCGCTGCTGCCTGCGCACGCCGAGGCCGTGGCCTGGATCGCCGGGCACACCGATGTCTTCGCGACGCTCTTCACGCTGCTCACGCTGCTGGCGCTGCCGCGTTCGCACGTCGCGGCGGCCGTGCTGCTGTTCCTGCACGTGCCGTAACTGTGGCCGTGGGCCGCGCACAGCCCGCTGCTGCACTGGGCGCCGCCCGCGCTACCCTGGAGCGCGGCGGCTTGGGCGCTGCTCGCACTGTTGCTGGCGCTGCTCGTGCGCTGGGCGGTGGTGCCGGCGCGCCGCGCGACCGCCGCGGCGCTCGCGCTGGCGGTGCTGCCGATGCTGCCCCCGGGCGGAGGCATCGCGAGTGTCCCGCAAGTGGCGGTGTGGCGCGACGACCTCACACGCGCCGCGCGCGTGGCGGCGAGTGACCCGCGCGACGCCGATGCGAACCTGGGGCTAGCCGATCAACTGGCCGCGCAAAGCCGCTTCGATGAGGCCGAGGCGCAACTCGCCGAAGCCGGGCGGCGCGCGCCGGGGTCGGCGGCGGTGCGCGCGGGCTTCGCCGGACTGCGCTATCGCCAAGGCCGTTTCGCCGATGCGCTCACGCAAGCCGATGCGGCGCTGGCGATCGATCGCGGCTCGCTTGGCGGACAGCTGCTGCACGTGAAGAGCCTGCTACGCCTGCAGCGCGCGAGCGAGGCGCTTGAGTTCGCGCGTGAGGCGTGGAGCCACGGCGGTGTCGGTGCGCCGGCCATGGCGGCTTTGGGCGAAGCCTTGCTCGCGAACGGCCGCGACACTGCGGCGGTGACCGTGCTACGCCGCACGGCCGACGAACTGCCGGGCGACGGCGAACTCGCGTACGCGCTCGGCGTGGCGGCGGCCCGCGCGGGAGACTTGGCGCAGGCGCGTGAGGCGTTCGGCCGCTGCGTGGAGTCGCAGCCGCAGAACGACACGGCATGGCTGCTGCTGGCCGGCACGTGTCACAAGCTTGGCGACGATGCTGGATGCGAACGCGCGCTGGTCGTGGCGGCGGACTTGCCGCAGGCCGGCGATGGCCGCGCGGCGGCCATGCGGCGCGAGTTGCTGCAAGGCCGCTGAGCGAAGCCGCTGGCGAGGGCCGCTGCTGCGAGGGCCGCTGCTTGCCGCGCACAGCCCCAGCAGATACATTCGCCCATCTGCTGTTCCTCCTCCATCCTCCTCGTCAGGAACCCTTCATGTCGTCCGCCGTCATCATGCCCGCGTGGGTGTTCCATCCGCGCCGCTCGCTCGAGAAGGCGCAGAAGCTCGCGCGCCTCCTGGGCTCGCCGCTGCCGGTGGCTCACGCCCTCGTCAATCGCGGCATCGATGACGCTCATAAGGCCGAGGCGTTCCTCAACCCGGCACTTGAGAACCTGCACGACCCGGCCGAGATGATGGACCTCGAGCGCGCCGCTGAGCGCATCCTGGGCGCGATCGTCAAGGGCGAGCGCATCTTCATCCAAGGTGACTACGACGTGGATGGCATCACGTCCACCTTCCTTCTCTACAGCGCGCTGCTCGAGTTGAGCGCGAACGCCGAGTACCGGATCCCGCACCGCATCAAGGACGGCTACGGCCTGACGATCGACGCCATCGAAGAGGCGCGCCGCCGCGGCTGCACTCTGGTGGTCACGGTCGACTGCGGCATAACGGCGACGGAAGCCGTCGATCACGCGAAGACGCTCGGCATCGACACGGTCATCACCGACCATCACGAACCGCCGGCGGTGTTGCCGAACGCTTACGCGATCGTGAACCCGTTGCGCCCGGGCTGCCCGTATCCGTTCAAGTCGCTGGCCGGCGTCGGCGTCACGTTCAAGCTCGTCGAGCGCCTGTTGCAGGACCATGGCGGCATCGACAAGGCGAAAGAGTACCTCGACGTCGTCGCGCTCGGCACGATCGCCGACGTGGTGCCGCTCGTGGGCGAGAACCGCGTCCTCGCGCGGCTCGGGCTCGACCGCCTGAACCAAGGCAAGCGCCTGGGTGTGACCGCCCTCATGGAAGTCGCGGGCATCAAGGACAAGCGTATCAACAGCGGTCAGGTCGCCTTCGTGCTGGCGCCGCGCATCAATGCGGCCGGCCGCATGGGCAACGCCGAGCAGGGCCTGCGCCTGTTGCTTGCGCGCGAGCCGGGCGAGGCGCGCGACTGCGCGAACAGCCTGGAAGAAGACAACCTCCGCCGCCGCCAGTTCGACGAGAAGGCGCTGATCGAAGCGGCCGAGCGCGTCGAGCGGGAACTGGGCTATCCGGATTGCAGCTCGATCGTGCTTTGGAGCGACCAGTGGCACCCGGGCATCATCGGTATCGTCGCCTCAAGGCTCGTGGAACGATTCCAGCGCCCCACCGTGCTCGTGGCACTCGACGGCGAGCGCGGCCGCGGCTCTGGCCGCAGCCTGCCGGGTCTGGACCTGACGCGTCTGCTCGACAGCTGCAGCGACCTTCTCATCGCGCACGGTGGCCACGCGTTCGCCGCGGGCCTCACGATCGCCCGCGAGCACCTGCCGGAGTTCCGCACGCGGCTCGAGACCCTGGTGCGCGAGACGCACCGGCCCGAGCAGTTCGTCCCGAGGCTCGAGGTCGACCACGAGGTCACGCTTTCCGAGATCACACTCGACATGATCGAACAGCTCGAGCGCATGGCGCCGCACGGCCTCGACAATCCGGAGCCGCTCTTCCAGGTACTGAACGCACGTGTGAAGGATGTGGTCACGGTCGGCGGGCAGAAACATCTGCGGATGACGGTCGTCGACGACACCGGCGAGGCCGAAGCGATCGGTTTCGGCATGGGCCCGCGCGCTGCGGCGATCCGCCAGGCCGGCCGCGCCGATGTCGCGTTCGTGCCCTCGCGCAACGAGTGGAAGGGCGACACTCGCGTCCAGCTGAAGCTCAAGGACGTGCGGCTTTCCTGAAAGGCGTCACGGGGGCGGCATGACCGGCGGGAACCTGCATCCGGAATTGCGAGCGACGCTCATGAGCGCGATCGCGGAGCGCGCCCCGAAAGTCGACCGCGACCGCGTGGCGGCGTGTTTCGACTACGCGGCCACGTCGCATGGAACTCAGACGCGCGAATCGGGAATGCCCTACGTGTCGCATCCGGTCGAGGTCTGCCGCATCCTGCTCGACCTGCTCGAGAACCGCATGGACACGACGCTCACCTGCGCAGCGCTCCTGCACGATGTGGTCGAGGACACGAGCGTCTCGGCGCACGATGTGGAGAAGCACTGGGGCAAGGAAGTCGCCTCCTTGGTGGAGGGCGTGACCAAGCTCTCGGCGATGCACTTCGACTCGCGCGAGGCCGCGCAGGCCGAGAACTTTCGCAAGATGCTGCTGAGCATGTCGCGCGACCTGCGGGTGATCTTCATCAAACTCGCCGATCGCCTGCACAACATGCGCACGATCGACCACGTGCGTCCCGAGAAGGCGCGCCGCATCGCCGAGGAGACGCGCGACATCTACGCGCCGCTCGCGCACCGGCTGGGGATGGCGAGCATCAAGCGCGAACTCGAGGACCTGAGCCTCAAGGTGCTCGAGCCCGTCGCGTACCAGGACCTTGCTCGCAACATCCAGGCGAAGCGCGAGGAGCGTGACGCGTTCCTGGCGCAGGTGATCGAGCAGTTGCGCGAGTCGCTCAAGTCGGTCGGGCTGAAGGCCGAGGTGCTGGGGCGGCCCAAGCACTTCTTCTCGATCTTCAACAAGATGCGTTCGGGCCGCCCGCTCGGAGAGATCTACGACCTGTTCGGCATCCGCGTGATCGCGCAGACGCGCAACGACTGCTACCGCGCTCTGGGGGTGGTGCATGACCTCTTCAGCCCGGTCGCCGAACGGTTCAAGGACTACATCGCCACGCCCAAGAGCAACCTGTACCAGTCGCTGCACACGACCGTGCTCACCGAGGAAGGCGAGATGGTCGAGGTGCAGATCCGCACGTGGGATATGCATCGCACCGCCGAGACCGGCGTGGCCGCGCACTACGTCTATAAGCAGGGCGGCCGCGTGGACGAGGAGATCGACCAGCGTCTGGGCGGCTTCGTCACGCAGATCGCCGGGTGGCAGCGCGAGACCGACGACGACGAGTACATGGACTTCCTGCGCACGGCGCTGCATCAGGAAGAGGTGTTCGTGTACACGCCGCGGCGTGAGCTCAAGCGCCTGGCCAAGGGCGCGACGCCGCTCGACTTCGCGTTTCTCATCCACAGCGCCGTCGGCCGTAAGACCGTCGGCGCGCGGGTGAACGGCGAACTCGTGCCGCTGCGCTACGAACTGCGCAATGGCGACACCGTCGAGATCGTCACCTCGCCGCAGGCCAAGCCGCACGAGGACTGGCTCAAGATCGCCCGCACGGCACATGCCCGCGGAAAGATCCGCCATGAACTACGACAGCGCCGGCTCGCCGACAGCGTGGCCCTGGGCCGCGAGATGATCGAGCGCGAGTTCAAGCGCTCGCGCGTACGCCCGACGGACGCGCAGATGGCCGCGCTCCTCAAGGACCTTGAGTGCGACGATCTCGAGACGCTGCACGCGCGCCTGGGCGAGGGGCAGATCTCGATCCATCAGGTGATCAAGCGCTTCCAGCCCGAGAAGCCCGGCCTCGCCGAGCGGCTCACGAAGGGCCCGCTCGAGGCGCTGGGCATTGGCCGCAAGGCTGCCGGTGGCGTGCGCATGCAGGGCATCGACAATGTGATGGTCAACTACGCGCGCTGCTGCCAACCGGTGCCGGGCGATCCGGTGATCGGCATCGTCACGATCGGGCGCGGCGTGTCGGTGCACCGCCAGGACTGCCCGAACACTTTCGGCGACCGCGTACCGGCCGAGCGGCGCGTGTCAGTCGAATGGGATTCGCGGCCAACGGACACGTTCCCCGTGCGGCTCGTGATCACGGGTCAGGACCGCAGTTCGCTCTTGGCGGACCTCGCCAAGGCGATCGCCGCGACGGGCGTGAACATCCGCACCGCGGGCATGCAGGCGGAGCACCGCATGGTGCGCGGCGTGTTCGTGGTCGAGGTGCCGCACCTGCCCAAACTTCAAGAGGTCATGGCGGCGATCCGCAAGCTTCCCGGTGTGACGCGCGTCGAGCGCCGTCAGCGCCTGCTGCGTCCGCCGACAGGACGGCCGCGTGCGGGCGCCCAGGACGGGGACGACGATTGAGGGCGCTGGTGCAGCGAGTGACGCGCGCGAGCGTCACCGTGCAGGGAAGCGTCACGGGCGCGATCGGCGCCGGCCTGCTCCTGATGATCGGAGCAACGCACGACGACGGTGCACCACAGGTGCGCTGGCTCGCGGCGAAGATCGCGGGGTTGCGCGTGTTCGCCGATGACGCGGGCAAGATGAACCGCGACGTGCGCGAGGCCGGCGGTGGTGTACTCGTGATCCCGCAGTTCACGCTCTACGGCGATGCGCGCCACGGCAAGCGCCCGGAGTTCACAGCCGCTGCACGGCCCGAAGTGGCGGAGCCGTTGTATGAACATTTCTGCACCGAGCTTGCTGCGCTGGGAGTGCACGTGGAGCGCGGCGTCTTTCGCGCGCACATGCAGGTCGAACTGCTCAACGATGGACCGGTCACGTTGATGGTCGAGACCCCGGAGGCACTCGCATGAGCGCCCGCAGTGGACTTTTCTATGCCGGAGACGCGCCTCTCATCCTGGCCTCGGCGTCGCCGCGGCGCGTGACGTTGCTCAAGCAGGCGGGCGCCACGTTCATCGTGGTCGATCCCGGCCCGGACCGCGCATGGCCCGGCAAGGCCGAGCCGCGGCACGGCGTGCGCGCGCTCGCGCTGGATAAGGCCATGCGCGTGGCGGCCAAGCGGCCTGACGCGATCGTGATCGGCGCCGACACCGTGGTCGTGTTGCGCGGCACCCGGCTCGGCAAGCCCAAAGACGCGGCCGAGGCGAGAGCGATGATCCAGCGACTGCA
>JANYBS010000007.1 GCA_025360715.1 Candidatus Eiseniibacteriota bacterium
GCGAGCCGAGTCCTCCCGTCGCTTGCCGCGGGCAGCCACACAGTGCCCATAGCGTCTACCGAATCGCTCGCGCCTGGGGTGTACATGGCCCGGATACGAGCCGGCTCCCCGCTCGCTCAATCGCGCGTGATCGTGATCCGCTGAACTACCGCGCCAGCCAGCATTCGAGCAGCGCTCGCGTCGCGTCTTTGGCCGGAATCTCGCGGGGCGCTTTGATGGTGTCCCAGTCCTGCTGTTGCGCGGGGTTCAATACCGGCAGGCCCACGCACGCGGGGCAGCCGGTGCCGCACGGGCAGCCGACCAGGTGCGCGAGCGCGGCCTCGGTGAGTTCGTCCAGCCGCGCATAGCCCTGCTCGGCGAAGCCCAGTCCGCCCGGGTAGCGGTCGAACAGGAACAGCGAAGGCCTGCCCAGATTGCTGGAGTCGAGCGTGCCTTGCAGGTCCATGCGGTCGCACATCGCCAGCATAGGCAGCAGTTGCACGAACAGATTGCGCACGCCCGAGAGGGCCTCCCACGGGTTGTGGCCATGCTTGGCGAGGTCGCGCCACGCTTCTTCGCAAGGTGCGAACCACAGGCCGCTCGTATCGAGTGTGAGCCGCGGCAGCGCGAGCGGGTGGTAGCCGATCGCATCGAGTGAACGGTAGCGGACCTTCTTGAACGCGATCGTCTGCCACGAGTACGTGAGCTCCCCGAAACTCACATGCTCGCCGCGCCAGGTCTTGTTCTGCAGTTCGCCGCGCACGCGAACGTTCGAGTCCAGCACGGGCTGAGTGTAGTAATCCACCTCGCGGGGCTCGACGGTGGCGATCTTCTGCTCCAGATCGAGCTTGCGCACCCAGTGACTCACGCCGTCATGCAGGTAGATGGCGTCGGGGTAGACGAGTTCCAGACCGCTGATCGCGTCGACGGTGCCGATCACCGCGTTTCCCTTACTTCCGTCCACGATGGTGTACGTGTCATCGCCCATGCTGCGCAGCGACACCTTGGCGCCGGGGAAATCCGTCTTGGCCCAGTACGCGCGATCGTCGATCACGCGCGTCTCGCCTGCCTCTTCAAGCGCCGCGAGCACGTCGCGCGTCTGCGGGCCGAACGCCGCTTCGTCGTCCGGCCCGAGCGGCATCTCGTACGCCGCGCACGCCAGCTGCTGCGCCAATATGTAGGGATTGTGCGGATCGATGCAGGCGGCCTCGGCCGAGCGCCCGAAGAAGAACTCGGGCTTGCGCATAAGGTACTGATCGACCGTGTCGTTGTAGGCCACCAGCACCACCACGCTCGGGCTGCCGCTGCGGCCGGCGCGCCCCGCTTGCTGCCAGATGCTGGCTAGCGTTGGCGCCGCGCCGATCAAGATGGCGGCGTCGAGCCCGCCCACGTCGATGCCCAGCTCGAGCGCATTGGTGCTCACCACGCCGCGCAGCTCACCCGAGAAAAGAGCTTTCTCGATCGCGCGGCGCTCCTCGGGGAGGTAACCCCCACGATAGGGGCGTATGCGTTCATGCAGTTTGTCGCCGCCACGGCGCCCCGAGCGCTGCAGCTCATCGTGCGCGTAGCGGTAGACCAGCTCGGCCGACACGCGCGACTTGGTGAACACGATCGCCTGCGCGCCGCGCTGCAACAGGCCGGCGAAGATCGCGCAGCCCTCCACGTTGGAGCTGCGGCGCTCCACATGTGTCTCGTCGCGATACGGCGGGTTCCAGAACACGAAGTGCTTCTCGCCGCGCGGCGCGCCGTCGTCGTCGACCACCGCCACTTCGCGGCCGATCAGCGAGCCGGCCAGCTCGCCGGGGTTGCGGATGGTGGCACTGCAGAGCACGTACTTGAAGTCGCCGCCGTAGTGGCGCACCAGGCGTTCCAGGCGCCGCAGCACATTGGCCACGTGGCTGCCGAAGATGCCGCGGTAGGCGTGCATCTCGTCGATCACCACATAGCGAAGATTGCGCAGGAATCGCGACCACTTCGCGTGCTGCGGCAGGATCCCTGCGTGCAGCATGTCGGGATTCGAGAGGATCACATTGGCACTCTCGCGCAGTTTCTTGCGAGTGCTCGCGGCGGTGTCGCCGTCGTACACGCCGGCGTTGAGCACGTGCGAGAGTCCCAGGTCACTCGCCGCCAGGCGCGTGAGGCTCTTGAGCTGGTCCTGTGCCAGCGCCTTGGTCGGGAACAGGTAGAGCGCCGTGGCATCGGGCTCCTCGAGGATGCGCTCGAGTGCGGGCAGGTGGAAGCACAGGCTCTTGCCGCTCGCGGTACCGGTGACGACCACCGTGTCCTGCCCGGCGCGCAGCGCCTCGATCGCGCGCACCTGATGCGTATAGAGCTGCGCGATCCCGAGCGAGGCCAAGCCATTGGTGATGGGCTCGGGCAGCGGCGGATACAGTTCACCGAAGCGCGCCGGACGGGCCGGCAGCGTCTCCCAATGCGCCACGGCACCCCGGTTGTCGCGCTTGCGCGCGAATTCCGCGAGCCAGCGAGCCAGATCGTGATCGTCGGGCGAGTCGTCATCAAGGAAGTGCGTGGGCTGGGCTTGCATCGTGCGCTCGCATGCGCCGGGCGTGACGCGGCGCGATCCGGTGTGGTCGCCATGGGGTGGATATACTGCACACATGAGCAGTAACACGCGCGGGGCGCGGCGGCCACAGGAATATCGGGAGCCTTGCGGTGACCGCGCCTGGCGCGGCTGGGCGCCGGGCGGGCGAGCTACTCCAGATTACGGTTCGTGGGCTCGAAACCCGCGATCACCCAGTCGCCATCGCGGGGCTCGAACGTGACCCGGTAGGCCTCGTTCTGCCCGCGGAAGAACACCATCTGCGACGCGGTCTCGCCGGTCGCCGGCGCCACGCGCCAGCGGCCTTTGCCCGGCGACTGCCAGTCGAAGCGCCTCGCGAAATCGATCAAGGGAGTCTCGGCCACGAGCGGCATCGCGCGTTCGCGGTCGTTGGCTACCAGCGCCCCGATGAACGCCGTGAATGTGGAATAAGGCGAAGGCACCGCGCGGTCATCGAGCCGCGTGAAGCCCGCATCGCTCCAGCGAAAGCGCCGCGCGCGATACACGTGCGGACACGTGGGGCACTCGTCGAAGTAAGCGGCCGGATGGAACGTGCGCGTCTGCAGTTCCGCCGACGAATCGTTCGATGCGAACTCGCCCGAGCCTGTGCCGCCCAGCGAGTCGGCGCCCAGGGACTGCAGCAGGTCCCAGCGGCCATGCACGTAGCGCCAGACCGTGACCTGCGGCTGCTGCCCGCCGCCCACGCGCTTGCCCCAGAGCACTGCCGTCTGCGAGGAATCCTGCGGCGTGTCGTCGTGTGCGAACGCGTGCGTGGCCACGTCGGTCAGGTGCAGTCCGCGCGACTCGATCGCCTGCAGGCGCAAGCCGTCCTTCTGGTGCCAGTACAGGTACGGGTACGAGGGCCCCTCGGGATCGCTGCGAGAGAACATGTTCACCACGGTCGCGCGCGCATTGCCCGCCGCCTCGGCGCCGATGCCGAGCGAATCCAGCACGCCGCGCGCGCGATCGGGCCACGGGCCATTGGGCCGCAGCGTCAGCGCCTGCACCACGAGCCGTGAGCTCTTCTCGGCCGCTTCGTCGTTCATGCCGCTCTCCCAGCGATCGGTCGCCTCGCGCGCGAGCACCGCGAACGAATCCGCAGGCGCGTGCATCGACGAATCTGCCGACGCCGGCACCAGTTCGGTGCGCCGCGTGCAGCCGGCCGCAGCGCACGCGGCGGCCAACAGCACGAGCCGCGCGAACCCGGGGGAACGAAGGGACATCACTTGCGCATGCCTCGCAGGGAGTCGGGCAACGACAGCCCGGGGGTGCCGTGTGGTGGCGGCGGCGCCGAAGCCTGCACCGCGATCCAGTCGCGAATCACCCAGCGGCCATCCTGGATATAGAAGTGGAAGATGTACTTCTTGGTGGCGAGCGGCGTGCGGATCTTGACTTCGTACCACTGCGGCCATGGCTGGCCCTCTTCGCCATACTCGATCGTCCACGCGCCGGGCCCACGCGCCTTGTCCCAGCCGTTGGCCAGCGCATCGAGCATGCGCTCGGGCTTCATGAGCAGGCGCTTCGCGCTCTCGCGGTCGCCACGCTGCAGCATGAGAGCGAACATGCGCAGCGCCGACGTCGCCGACGGCACGGGCCGCGCATCGTGTAGCACGAAGCCCTCGTTCGATTCGGTGTACAGGTACTCCGCCAGCAGTTGCGGCACGTCATTCGGCACTCGCAGGAATGAATCCGCCTCGGCGCGGTCGAATACCACCAACTCAGGCTGGCCGTCACCGTTCACATCCATGAGGTCGGCCTGGGCGTGACCGCTCATCCGCGGACCGTGGCCTTCGTAGTCGATCAGGTTCCAGAACGTGCCGTCGGCACTCATGCGGAAGAGCCGAAAGCCCACCGAGTCCGGCTGCGTGAGCCGCGTGAACAACAACCCGGCCGAGTACGGCGAGCCGTTACGCCCACTCCACCACGAATGCAGCCGCGGATGCTGGGTGCGCGGAAAACTTGTGCCCTGCATGCGCAAGTCGGGGCCGCGGTACCAATAGAGGTAACCGATCGCATCGCTCTTGGGCCGATAGGGATTACGCACGAGCATGAACACGATTGCCGGCAGGTTGGGGTCGTTCGTGACTTCCACATCGAGACCGAGCGAATCGAGCGTCGGCTCGATCGCCACCGCCTGCAGCATGTGCTGGCGGCCGAGCGAGCGCAGCAGCCGCCGGCCGGCTTCGGCGCACATCTCAAAAGCTTCGTAGTTCGGGCCATTCGCGCTGTCGCCGCGCTGGCTCTGGAACCTGACCTTGGCCTGCGCGGCAAGCGCCCACAACGTGTCGTTGGCGGGCGTCCACGGCTTGACGGTCTGCGCGCACGCGGGCAAAACAGCCCACGTGCTGACCAGCATGACGAGCGCGAGCAGAAGCGCGAACAGCGACGGGTGCTGAGGGGTCTTGAGAGTCATCATCGGTGATTCTTCAGGCCTCGCCCCGGTCGGGGTCAAGCGCGAATCGGCGTGGGGTGGGAATCGTGACGGCTGCTTGTCATCTGCGGCGCGCGAACCGGGGCGATGCAACGGGCGCGGCCGGGAGCCGATAGTAGTACACCGTCATGAGCGGCGGCTTCACAGCCGGCGATGAGAAGGCGATCGTACTCAGCGCGCGCAGCAGGAATCCCTGGCCCACATTGCGGCGCGCCATCTGTTCCACGAAGGACGTGAGCGTGTCCGAGCGGAAGACCACATGCAATGGGTCGGCGTCCGCATGTCCGAACGCGAGCCCGCCTCCGATGTTGGGATACGGCGGACCCGGAAAGATGAAGTTGCAAGCGAGCCACGTGTTCTGTGCGGACCACAGCGCGGGTTGCGCGGCCTCGGTGACAGTGGCCGAGTTCACCGTCAGCCACAGCTCGGCTCTCACGCCAGCCAGCCGCAACGTGTCGCGTGTCCCCGAGATGGACCAGCGGATCCCCGAGTTGTAGATGGAGCCCGCCGTCAGCGTGGCACTCGTGCACTGCTGCGGCGCGTTGCGCGTATTCTGGACGCCGCCATAGTCCTGGGTATTCACGGTGAACGAATCGACCGGCGTGCTTTCGGGTAGCACCTGATACTGCGCGACCGGGCCCTGCAGTACCTCACCCGTCGCCACGTTCAGGCCATCCACCGCCCAGTACACTGTTGCGCCGAGCGGCCACGGGTGGCGCGGCGAGAAGCTCAGGAACGGCGTGTGCGCGACCGGCAGGATACTGCGGTTCGTGACGGCGTTCACATCCGTCGACGCATACACATCGTACTGGATGCCGGTGACGGGCGGGCCATTGCCGCTCCACGCGACCGACGAGAACGGCCCTTCCAGCTTCGACGGCGCCGGATAGTCGTACCGGATCCGCCGCAGGCCGTTTGTGGTGAACTGCCAGAAGTAGGTGTTCCCGAGCAACGTGCCATCCTGCGCCTGGATGCGCGGTGAGAACTCCACGGTGTAGGTGCGACTCAGGTCCAGGAGTGTTCGCGGAATCACGCGGATGCGGCGCGTGATGCCTTCGTAGACCACATCCATCGGGATGCGGCGGGTGTCGACCTTGAGGAACACGGTCGTGGAGTCGACTGTCTTGGCCACGAGCGGCCGGTCGAAGCGCGCCCAGATCTCGGTGTCATAGATCGTGCGCGGCGAACGCGCGGGCGGTGAGACCTCTTGCACCAGAGGTCCCATCTGCACGGCCGGCGGAGTCGGCGAATGCTTCGACGCGCACGCAAGCGGCAGCAACGCCAGCGTGGCGAGCGCGAGTACTCCGAGGCGCCGCATCACCGGATCACCACGAAACGCCCGACCTGATGGCCCATCGAGGAATCGATGGTGAACAGGTACACGCCCGAGACCACGTCCTGGCCATTTCGCGAGATCAGGTTCCAGCGCGCTTCGCCGTCGCCCTGCGCGCCATCGTGGTCCAGACTCTGCACCAGATCGCCCGCGAGCGTGTAGATACGGATCGTCGCACGAGCCTTGGGCAGGCCGATGAAATCGATATGCCGGCCGAACGTGTCACCGGCGACCGGTGGGCGGTCCCACACCACACCGCCACGATAGGGATTCGGCACGACCGTCACCAAGCCCGCCTTCGCACGCGCCGTGTCGTGCGGCGTCACGAGCGAATCGAGGCTGCTCACGATCGGGCTTTCAAAGCGCTGCGTGAGTGTGAGTGCCGGAGACACCTTGATGCTGCGCTCCGACACGGTGGTGACCACATAGATGTAGTCGAACCCGTTGTCGACTTCGCGGTCGATGAAGCGGTAGTGCCCCGCCGGATAGAGCTTCTGCCCGTAGAGCACTTTCAGATAGTCAATCGTCGTATCGGTGATGGCAGAGATCGGCGTCTGGCTCTGCAGCGTATCCAGTGCGAATGCCGCGATCTGCTGGAACTTCTCGGGGCCTGGCAAAAGGCCCTTCCGGCGCCAGTCGCTGAGCCGATAGACGTTGTAGCCGCTGAAGCGAGTGACGCCGCCGCCCGACGCGCCACCGGCGATCGCCACCTCGGGCAGGTTGTCCCACTCCACGGCGATACCATGATCGGCCGCGAGCGCGCGATACGTGGGCGGCGGCGGCACCGACGCCGGATCGGTCCAGTACGCGTGCGTCTCCTTGCCGTCGAACCCGGTGCAGATGTCGCAGTCGGCATCGACCCAGCGCGGGTGCGCGGCATCGAGTGTGAGCGTGACCTCGGACGGCGAGGCCGGATACGGCTGTGTCGGGTACTGGCTGAAGCAGCCCTGCTCGATCTGGGTCGTGCCCGCGGACTTGGGCAGCGTGATCAGCGTCTCGTGCCCGGTCACGCCACTCACCGATTGCGAGGTGCGGTTGAGAAGCGTCGCTGTGGTGTCGGGATACAGATCGAGCCATGAACCGTGATGCAGGATCGCGGCCAGACCCATACTGGTGACCACCGAATCGGCGTTCTGGCCACAGACGAGCGCCAGGTCGAATGTGTAGCTGCGGCCTGGCTCCATGCGCGGGAAGGGCCCGCAGCTCACGAGCACCGCGTAGTCGTGCGGCGTCGTGTAATCGGGTGCGCCGGGGTAGGTGCCCACCATGGCCCTGTAGCGATCGGCGTCCACGAGCGGCAGGCCGCCCTGTCCCGGCGGCAGGTCGAGTGCGAACACCTTGTAGTCGAAATGGCTGTGCGAGGGCGCCGAGAGGAACGGCAACACGCGATTGTCGATCTGATTCGTCTCGTACATCTGCGCGAGCGGATCGAGCGTGTGCGCGAGCGGGATCACGCCGAACGCCGGCAGGCCCGAGCGCGGGTTCGCGTCTTGTACCACGGGCGCGATGCCGCTGAGCAGGCCGCTACACTGCTTGGAGTAGTACGCCGGCGGCGAGAGCGTGAGGTACCAATCATTGGTGAGCGCCAGACCATCGTTATAGGGAATGGACCACGGCCGGAACGAGATGATGTCATTCACATGCCCACCCGCGTCGCCATAAGCGCGCGAGTCCAGGTCCACGAGCAGGCCGATGCGGACATCACGAAGGGTCTGCGTGCCATGGTTGTGCACGACGAAGTGCAGGCCGGCGATGCGGTCGTAGCCGGGCTGCGACCACGCGTAGGCCTCTTGGTAGACGTCCAAGCCCATGGCCTGGTGCGCTTCGCCGTTCGGAAAACTGTAGGCGAGCGCTTCGGGCTGGTCGTCGGCGTACTCGGCACCGAGCATCTGCGAGCTGGGAACGCCCAGGTCTTCGTCGATCTCGCCGTCGCCATCGTCGTCGCGGCCGTTCAGGCGCTCTTCATCGAACTTGCCGTCGCCGTCGTCGTCGAAGAACCGCTGCGTCCCGGGCAGGCCGCCGTAAGCCGTACGCACATGATCGTCGGCCGATAGCGTAGGGCGCCACTCCAACAACGGGCCGCCACTCACTCGGTACGTGCCGTCCTCACGCCGGGCGCCCACCCACAGGTCGGCGCTCTTCAGGCCCTGGTTACCGGATCCGCGCGGGTACTCGAACGACGGGTCGAACGAGCGGCCCACGTCCTCGAACGGGTTGCCGATAGCACCGATGTTCGTGATACGCATCGAGAACGCGCCCGCACTCAGGGTCGGACCCTTGTTCTCCACGTCGAGCACCGCCCAGGCGCGGGTGGGAACCACCGCCAAGGCGAGCAGGCACAGCAGTATCCGAGGACGGAGCGAAGCGGAGCTCAGGGTTTTCTCCGAAGCATGAACAGGGGGTGTCGAAGCGTGGCCGCAGAGTCTAGGCACCACCACCGCCCACCGCAATGCCGGAACGCGCAAGAGCGACGAGCGCGGAGAGCGGGCGACGGGCGAGGGGCGAGCGGCCAGCACCGGGCGCGGCCGGCAGCGGAGTGCAGCCGCGGCTTTTCCCCTCGCCTGCCGCGCGAGTGCGCTCTAGAGTGGCGCCCATGTGCACACTCCTTCTGGCTCGTGACGTTCTTGGGGCTGGCACCATCCTGATCGCCGCGAACCGCGATGAGGATCCCAGCCGCCCGAGTGAAGTGCCGCAGGTGCTCGTCGACTCCCCGCGGATCATCGGCGGCCGCGATGCGCGCGCCGCTGGCACGTGGCTCGCGATCCGCGGCGGCGAGCGCCCCGCGGTGGCAGCGCTGCTCAACCGCCGCCCGCGCGAAGGCGCGAGCGCCGGCGTACGCTCCCGCGGCGAACTGCCACTGCGCGTGCTGCGCGCCGCAGACGCCCAAGCGGCACGCGCCGAAGCCGGCGTGATCGCCGCCGAGAACGCGTATGCGCCGTGCACGCTGCTGTTCGCGAGCACGGCCGCGTGCTGGCTGCTCGAGATCCCGCACGAGGGCGCGCCGCGCATCGTCGACATCGCGCCGGGCTGGCACGCGCTCACGCATGCCGAGATCAACGACATGCACGAGCCGCGAGCGCACTTCCTGCACACCACGCTGCGCGGCTGGCACCCACCGTCGCCGCACACGGCCATGGCGCGCATGAGCGCGCTGCTCGCGTCCCACGGCGGCGGTTCGCGTCCCGCGGTGTGCCTGCACGAGGGCCCGGTGCGAACGGTTTCGTCGTCGCGCGTGTGGATCGGCGCGAACGAGCTTCGCTATGCGCACGTCGAAGGACGGCCGTGCGAGATGGCCTTCACCGACCAGAGCGCGCTGCTCGGCGAGCACGCACACATGGAGCATGCATGAGCAACATGCTTAAGGGCCGTAGCGCGCTGATCACCGGCGCGAGCCACGGCCTGGGCCTGGCGATCGCGCATGCGTTGGGCGCGCTGGGCGCGCGTGTGGCGTGCATGGCGCGCGCGAGCGTCGAGCTCGACGGCGCCGTCGCCGAGTTGCGCGCAGCGGGCGTGGACGCGATCGCCGCCGCGGCCAACGTGACCCACGCGGCCGAGGTCGACGCGGCCGTCGCGGCCACCGTCGCGGCCTTCGGGCGGCTCGACGTCCTGGTGCTCAACGCCGGCACCTGGCAGGGCGCGCCGATCGCCGAGACCACCGAGGCGCAGTGGGACTTGCTGCTGGACCTGAACTTGAAGGGTGCGTTCCTTGTGATGCGAGCGACGCTGCCCACCATGACCGCGCAGCGCTCGGGCACCATCGTGGGCATCGCCTCGATCGGTGGCCTGACTGGCCAGCCGGGCTCCGCCGCCTACGCCGCGAGCAAGTGGGGCCTGCACGGCCTGCTCGAATCCGCGGCGCTCGAGCTCAAGCCCAGCCGTATCCGCGTGACCACACTCTTTCCGCACAACATCAACAGCGCAGGCAAGACCTACGTACAAGGCACCCCCGAGCGCGACGCGAACCTCGAGCCGGCCGACATCGCCAGCATGGTGGCGTGGATCGCCGCCGCGCCCGAACACGTGGCCGTGAATCAGGTGAACCTGTGGCCGCTCGCGGCGGGCATCGCCGTTCGTTGAGCCTGCCCCGCGCGCGCACCCGCGCCGGCAGGGCCGTCGCGAGAGCGCTGGACAGCCGGGCGCGACCTGCCGACAATACGCATGTCTCGAACGCCGCGCGTCGCGGCGTGGGGCTTGGGAGGGGAATGGGATGGAGACGTTTCCGATGTGCAGCAAGTGTGGCAAGGGCGTGTTGCTTCCGCTCTCGGATTACGGTCGTGATGGGGCACCGATCACCTACAAGGCCTGGGTCTGCAGCAGTCCGACATGCGGGTACAACCTACGCATCGACAATGGCGAGATCAGTCTTGGCCGCACCGTCGGCCCGTCCGCGAAATGATGCGGCGTAGGGCTGCAGAGACCGTCACCCGGAGCTCGCGCGCGTGATCCAAGGCATCGTCTTCGACCTGGACAACACGCTCACCGACTTCATGAAAATGAAGGAGGCGGCGATCCAGGCCGCCATCGACGGCATGATCGACGCGGGTTTCCGCCTGCCGCGCGAGCAACTTCGCGAGCGCGTCGACGCGATCTACCGTGAGCAGGGTCTGGAGTTCCAGCGCGTCTTCGACGAACTCCTGCAGCGCGAGTTCGGCGAGGTCGATCCCAAGATCCTCGCGAGCGGCATCGTGGCGTACCGCCGCGCGCGCGAATCCGCTCTGGTGCTGTATCCGCACGCGCAGATGACGCTTCTGGAACTCACCAAACGCGGCATCAAGCTGGGTGTGGTCTCCGATGCGCCGCGACTACAAGTCTGGATGAGGCTGTGCGCGTTGGGCCTGCAGCACGTGTTCGACGCCGTGGTCACGTTCGATGACACGGGCGAACGCAAGCCCGCGCCGGCACCGTTCCGCGAGGTGCTGCGGCGGTTGGGCATCGATCCCGCCGAGGCGCTCATGATCGGCGACTGGGCGGAGCGCGACGTCGTCGGGGCCAAGAGCTTGGGCATGCGTACCGCGTTCGCGCGATATGGTGATACGTTCGACACCAAGGTCTCGGGGGCCGACCACGATGTGGACGACCTGTTGGAATTGCTGCGCATCGTCGATGAAGTGAATGGCGCGCCGCCCGCCCATGGCGGTATCCGGAGGGATTGAAGCATGGCCACGGAGAAGATCCGCGCCTCACGCGCGCATGTATACGCCGCGCCGGAAGGCGCCAAGGGTGACGGGCAGATCCACGTCTATACGTACGACGTGTTCAACGACACATTCCTGCCCGGCAAGTCGTTCGAGAATGTCGAACGCGCCGTTCAGCACCAGCGTCACGAACAAGAACGCATCTTCGTCGAACAAGAGGCCGAACCGGAACTCTTCGACCTGCCCTTTCTTTCGCACGATCCCGCGCTGATCGAGCACGTGCAGTCGAACGCAGACTACCGCCGCACCCTGAAGCGCGATCTCACGAGCGACGCGCGCAGCCGCGGCCGCCGGCGCTAGCCGCATGCTCCTGCTGACCGCCGCCGAGAGTGCGCGCCTCGACCGCGCCACGATCGACGGCGGCCGCGCGACAGGCGATGCGCTCATGGAACGCGCGGGCCGTGGCGTCGCCGAAGCACTGGTGCGCCACGTGGGTTCGCCGCTCGCCTGGCGCGTGCTCGTGCTGTGCGGCGGCGGCAACAATGGCGGCGACGGCTTCGTGGTCGCGAGCCACCTGGCGGCCATGGGCGCGCAGGTCCACGTCGGCGTCACCTCGCCGCGTGAACGCATCGCCGGCGATGCACAGACCATGCTCGGGCGCGCGATCGCTGCGGGCCTCACGCCGCGGTTCCTCGCCAGCGACGCGGAGTTGACCGCGCTGCTGAGCACCGGGCCGTGGGATCTGGGCATCGACGCATTGCTCGGCACCGGCGCGCAAGGTGAGCCGCGCGGCGTCGTGGCGAGCGCATGCGCGGCGCTGCGCCGCATGCACGAGGGCGGCGTCCGCGTGGTCGCGGTCGACGTGCCCAGCGGCGTGAACGCCGACACCGGCGCGGCGAGCGCGCAAGCCGTACAGGCCGATCTCACCGTCACCTTCGGCAACGCGAAGCGCGGGCACTTCCTATACCCGGGCCGCCTGCTACGCGGCGCGCTCGAGGTGGCCGATATCGGCCTGCTCGCGCCGCACGAGGCCGGTGTGCGCGGCGTATGGCTCGCGCAGCCGCGCGAACTCGGCGCCGCGCTGCCGCGCCGCGATGGCCGCGCCCACAAGGGCGACGCCGGCCGAGCGTTGATCGTGGGCGCCTCACAAGGCATGACGGGCGCGCTCGTGTTGGCAGCCCGCGCGGCTTGCCGCGCGGGGGCGGGCTACGTACGCGCCGCCGCCCCGGCGAGCCTGCACGACGCGCTCGCGGCGCAGCTCGTCGAAGCGATGCCGGTGGCAGCGGGCGAAGGCGTGCATCGCTCGCTCACCACCTCTGCTGCACCCGCGCTGCTCGACGAAGCGCAGCACGCCGACGCCGTAGCGCTGGGCCCCGGGCTGTCGCGCCACAACGAGACCATCGCGTTCGTGCATGCGTTCGCACCGCAGATCCCGTGGCCGCTGGTGCTCGACGCCGACGCGTTGTTCGCGTACTCGCCGCCTGCCGGCGGCCTCGAATCGCTCACCGCGGCGCGCAAGGCACCGCTCATCGTCACTCCGCACGTGGGTGAGATGGCCCGGCTCACCGGCCTCGCCGCCGAAGCGATCGAGACACGCCGCATCGATGCCGCCGCCGAATGGGCGCAGCGCTGGTGCTGCGTGGTCGTACTCAAGGGCGCACCCACGGTGATCGCCGATGCCGACGGGCGAGTGTGTGTGAACCCCACCGGGAATCCCGGGATGGCCACGGCCGGCATGGGCGATGTGCTCACCGGGATCCTGGTCGCGCTGCTCGCGCAGGGCATGCCCGCGTTCGAGGCCGCGTGCGCGGGCGCCTTCGCACATGGCTTGGCGGGCGACCTTGCCGCGCGCGAACTGGGCGCCACGGGCATCGTCGCGAGCGACGTGGTCGACCGCATGCCGCGCGCGTTACAGCTGTTGCGCGAGACGCGCTGAGCGATGCCGGCTCCGCGCCGCACGCGGCTCGACATGCACGCTGAAAACGCCACGGCCCCCGGTCGCCCGGGGGCCGTTTCCCTTCGATTTCGCGAGCGAAGGAGGCGTTTAAGCCTGACGCGAATCGCCCTACTCGATGTGGCGCGACACCATGGCCGCCAGATCCGACTTGGGACGGTTGCCGAGCATGCGATCGACGGCATCGCCATTCTTGAACACCATGAGCGTGGGGATCGACGTGACTCCGTACTTCATGGCGACTTCGCCCGACTCGTCGGTGTTGAGCTTCACGACCTTGAGCTTGCCCGTGAACTCCGCGGCGATGGCATCGACGGTCGGCGCGACGGCGCGACACGGTCCGCACCACGGAGCCCAGAAATCGACCAGCACGGGCGTCGAGGCCTTGAGGACTTCGGAGTCGAACGTGGAATCGTTGACAGGCAGGGAATTCGACATGACTGCTCTCCGGATGAGATAGAGATGCTCACGGTCGTCGCTCGTGGTTGGGATTCGGAAGCGCCGCCCGGGATGCATGAAGTCTGTGACTGTTCAGACAAGCATAGGAATACGCAAGGAGAGCGTCAACCGGCGAGCGACGAACGCGGTGGCATCGCCCACCGCCTCGCCGCATCGGACCTGACCCGATGATCCCACTCCGCGACGAGAATCCCACTCACACGACGCCCGTCGTGACACGCGCGTTGATCGCCATCAACGTGCTCGCGTTCCTCTATGAAGTGTCCATGGGCTCGTACCTGGGCTACTTCGTGCGCGGCTGGGGGCTGATCCCGGAGCGTCTCAGCCTCGCGTTCACAGGCGCGGAGCCGCTGCCGCCCGCGCTGCTCACCGTGCTCACGTCGATGTTCCTGCACGGCGGCTGGGTCCATCTGATCGGCAACATGTGGTACCTGTGGGTCTTCGGCGACAATATCGAAGACCGCTTGGGCCATGTGCGGTTCCTGGGCTTCTACCTTGTGGCCGGCACGGTCTCGGCCGCACTTCACACGCTGGCCAATCCCGGTTCGCCGATCCCCACCGTGGGCGCGAGCGGTGCCATCGCCGGCGTGCTCGGCGCGTATGCATTCGCGTTTCCGCGCACGCGCGTGATCACGCTCGTGCCGATCTTCTTCTTCTTGCAGATCATGGCGCTGCCCGCGTTGCTGGTGCTCGGGCTCTGGTTCGTGGTGCAGATCTTCTCGGGCTCGCTGGCCCTGGGGACCGGCGCCACGGGCGGCGTCGCATGGTGGGCGCACATCGGCGGCTTCGCCTTTGGCGTGCTGTTCATGGCGATCTTCGGCGGCGCCCCCCCCGTCGGTGGCGAGCCCCAGGGCGCCTCACGCGCCTGGGTCGAGGAGTGAAGGCGCTGCACCGCTGCGGGTTGCGGGGTTTCGTACCCCGACAGCCAACGACGGTGCTGCCGAACTTATCTGCCCTCGCGGCAACTCTCGCGATGACAATCGCTTGAACACGTATTCGCAGGCGCGATAGCCTTACCTCTCTCTGCGAGGGCGCGCGCCGCTCACCCCCTCGGAACACGCGCATCCTCCCGATCCTGCTTTGCTCACCTTGCCCGACCCCAGTCGCTGGAGACCGCTATGCCCATTGCGTCCATCCGCCGCTCGCTCTTCGCTGCCATCGCGCTCGTCGCTGTCACGAGTACCGCGCACGCGGACTACACCATCCAGGAGACCGGCTCCCTTGGCCGCAACAGCACGCTGACGTCGGTGAACAACAACGGCGTCGCCGCAGGCTGGGCGTTCGTGAACGACTCGCTCACGCATGCGTTCCGCTGGAGCAACGGGAACCTCGTGGACCTTGGTACGTTCGGTGGCAATTCGAGCTACGCCTACGGCATCAACGACAACGACATCATCGTCGGGCAGTCGAACGCGTCTCAGGGCGGCCCGCTGCGTCCGGTCAAATATGAGAACGGCGTGTGGACCGATCTCGGTACGCTCGGCGGCCCGACGGGCGCCGCGTTCGGGATCAACAACCTGAACGAGATCGTCGGCCAGACCGATAAGAGCGGCGGCCTCGTGACCACGCACGGCTTCTTCTGGAAGAACGGCGTGATGAGCGACCTCGTCACGCTGGGCGGCCAGTTCAGCACGGCCTTCTCGATCAACAGCAACTCGCGCGCCGCGGGCGTCGCCGCGCTGAGCGGCTTCAATGGAAATCACGCGGCGACGTGGTCGAACGGCGTGGTGACCGACCTTGGCACGCTCGGCGGCACGTTCGGCGTGGCCAAGGCGATCAACGACCGCGGCGACGTGGTGGGCTACGCGAGCGCGGCGGGCGTCTCGCCCACGCGCGCGTTCCTGCGCCCGAATGGCGGTGCGGCCAACCTCGCGCTCGGCGCGCTGGGCGGCAGCACGCTCAATAGCCAGGCGAACGGCATCAATCACAACGGCGTGATCGTGGGCTGGTCCGAAGTCGCCGACGACACGGTTCATCATGCGTTCGTGATCTTCGGCGTGGGCAATACGATGCTCGACCTGAACACGCTGCTGCCGCCCGCATCGGGCTGGAAGCTGCTCGAGGCCACCGCCGTGAATGATGCCGGCGTGATCGTGGGCAACGGCCAGCACCTGGGCGGCGTGCGCGGCTTCTACATGGTGCCGGTCGGCACCCTGGGCGTGGAGATCCACGAGAGCGACGCACTCGCGTTCTCCGGCGCGTTCCCGAACCCGGCCGCGGGCCGCACCCAGTTCGCGTTCACGTTGCCGGCGCCCGGCCACGCGCGCCTGGCGCTCTACGACCTGTCGGGCCGCCTCGTGCGCACGCTCACCGAAGGCAGCCTGAGCCCGGGTCGCCAAGTCGCTTCATGGGACGGTCTCGACGCCCAGGGCAAGCCGGCGGGCGTGGGCCTCTACTTCGCGCGTCTCGAAGCCGCCGGCCACGTGGTGACGCGGCGTGTGAGCGTGATGCGATAAGGATATGGGCGACTTCGATCGGCCCTGCGATCCTTGGGATCCGTGGGGCCTTTCGTTTTCGTACGAGAGATGCAAATCATATGTACAGGGGTTCGGACGCGCGTGCATAATCATCCAGGATCCCAACCGACCCTGCGCCCCCGCGCCGGCTCTCCCATCCAGCCCGGAGCCCGCCCCGATGAAACGCCCTCGATCCTGCTGCTCTCCGATCATGGCGTGCGCACTCGCGCTGGCGTGCCTCGTGCTCGCGGTGACCACGGCGTGCGCCGATGTCAGCGGGATCCGCCTTCACCAGATCGCGTGGAGTTGCCGCAGCGGCGATGCGAATACCGCGTTCCTCGAGTTCGAGGCGGCCGCGCCTGGCCAGAGCCGCGACGGCACATTGAATCTCGAGATCGTGAATGCGCTCGGTATGGTGGCCGCCGACATACCGATCGACTTCGGCTCGCACACCGGCGAGCCGTGGCCCGCCGGCACGACATGGCTGCTCGGCGGGTCCGCGTTCGCCGCGAAAGCAGGGATCGCGGCTGACGGGCCGCTGCCGAACACACTGCAACGCCAAGCCGGCTCCGTCACACTTTACGTCTACGACTCGACCGGTACGCGGCTCGACCTGGATCGCCTCGAGTGGGGATCGGGCAGTGGGCTCGTGCGCGCGCCCTACGCGGGACAAAGCCTCGTCCGTGTGGACTCGGCGACCTATACGCTCCAGCGCGCGCCCAACCCGACTTCGAGTTCCGGAGCGACCGCTGGTGGCGGCTGCTATGGCTATGTGCCCGACTGGAATCTCGGGCTCGACCAATTGTTCCTGGCATGCGGCAGCGGACAGAAGGGTGCACGCTACATCTCGGTCGCGGCGAGATCGGCTACGACGCTCGACCCGAACGTGCAGTTGCGCCTGTGGGACTTCCGTGGCAATTCCCTCAGCAGGCTCTCGAATCTCTTCGGCGCCAAGGCCGGCACCACGGTCGCCGCAGGAACGAGATTCCTGCTCGGCTCTACCGGCTTCCAGAGTGCGACCGGCATGGCGGTCGACCGCACGCTCACACCTCTGCCGGATTCTCTCGGTGGTACCATCACGTTGGTCGGACTCAACGCCGCGGGTGACAGCGCCACGGTCCTGGACGCGATCGTGTACGGCCTCGCCGGCGCCGCGACCGTCACGACGCCATCTCCCGGGCTGGCCGTGCAACACCAGCCGGACGGGTCCAGCACCACGAATGCGCCGGCCACGCCGCGCAATCTCGCCGGCGCCGTCGGTACCGGCAGCTGCCTGCAGCCGAACGCGAACGGCCTGCTCGTGCGGATCGGCGAAGTGGGATTCGGCTGCCGCATGGGAACGCCGGGACTCGCGTTCATCGAGTTGCTCTCGCGCGCGGACCAGCCCTACGACACGCGGATCGGGTTGCGCGCCTACAACGCGAGTGGCGCCCTACTGTTCGACATGCCGGCCGTCCTCGCGAATCGCACCGGCACGTTCACGGCCGCGAAGCGGTACCTGCTGGGCTCGAGCGTCTTTGCGACTCTCACGGGCACGAGCCCCGATGGCGTGCTCGCGGCGGCGCTCGATACCACCGGTGGCGTGCTCCAGCTCTACGCGTCGGGGTCCGTCCTCCACGAGTTCCGCTACGGCGCAGTACCCGGGGGTCTCGCGCTGCAGCCGCCAGGGGGGAGTTGGGAACTCGACGCGAATGATGTCTTCCAACCGCGCGCCGCGGCCACTCCCACGAACAGCAGCGGTGTGTCGGCAAGGGCGACGCCCTGCTACACGGGCACTCCCACCGTGACGCTTGGTATCCAGGAGTTCGCGAAGAGCTGCTACTACGGCACCCCGGCGACTTCCTACATCGAACTGAGCGGAAGCGGCTTCCTCGATGCGGGCTTCTCTCTCGAAGTGACCGCAGCCGACGGCCATCTGCTCTACTCGCTCCCACAGTTCACCGCCCCCCTCTACGGCACGTTCCTTTCGAACGGTGGGCACGTACTTCTCGGCGGGCCGCGCTTCGCGAGCATCGTCGGGCTCACGCCCGATGTCGTGCTTCCGGCCGATCCCGACAGCATGGGAGGCCGAATCCGGCTCGTGCGCACCGATCCGGTGACGCAGGCGATCACGGTGCCGTCCGAACTCGTCTACGGAAGCGCGGGAGGGCCACTGCCACCGCCCGGCGGCTGTCTGCGATTGCAGAATGGCGCGGGCCCCTTGGGCAGCCCAGGGTTTGTCGCGGTGAGCACACCTGCGCCGACGAATCGTTTCGGCGTCCTCTCCAATTCGAGTGCGTGCTACCCCTATCGGCCAAGCACAGCCGTGCGCATCCGCGAGTTCGCCACACGGTGCCGGGACGCGTCGCTGTCGGCGTCCTTCATCTCCCTGGAGTTCACCGCGGACCAGTTGCTCGATCCCGCGATCGGACTGCGGATCACAGACCATTCGGGCAAGGTACTCACGACGGTCGAGCCGCTCTACGGGCCCGATGTGATACGGCGAGTCTCGAGTGGCCAGTCGTTCTTGCTGTCGAACGCCGGCGCGTCGACGATCGGCGTGGCTTCCGACATCACACTACCTGTTGCCCTCGATCCGCTCGGCGGCACGCTAACGCTCTACGTGCATCCGGTGACATCGGCTTCGAGCACCGACTTCGCAAGCACCGCGTATGCGCCGAACACGCTGATCCCCGCCCCGGATCCCGGAGGCAGTCTCGCACTCGTGGGAGGCATCGGTGCGCTTCGTGACGTGCCGACGCCGAGCAACCTCGCGGGCGAGACGCCCGGTAGCACCTGCTACGGCGTGCCTGATGCGCACGTCTTGCTCTCCGAAGCGGGTTTCGCGTGCGCGGGCGCCACAAGTGGCGGCTACGTCGTGATCGCCACGACGCGTTCAGGCGCCGCGATCGACGACCGCATCGGCCTGCGTCTGCGTGATGCCCATGGCGCACTGCTCGTCGACGTGCCGCACGTCCTGCACGCGCTGCTGGGACGAAGCTTCAGCAGTTCGGGACGCGTGCTGCTCGCGACCACGGGATTCTCGTCGACGAACGGCGTTACGCCCGACGTGTACTTGCCGGTGACGCCAACGACGGACGGCGGCACGATCACGCTCTATCAGCGCGACCCCGTGACTGGCGCTGAGACACGCATTCACGAGCTTGTGTATGGCAGCGCCCCTGGCGGCACACCCGCACCGCCGCCCGGCGGCGCACTTCTCGCTGCGCCGGATCTGGCATTCCATGCGGTGGACACGCCAACACCCTCGGGCCTTTCGAGCGTGATCGCACAGGGCGCCTGCTTCGGCTATCAACCACCGCTCGGCCTCGGAATGCACCTCGTGGGCCTCGCTTGCCGCGATGGCTCGCCGGCGTCGTACCTCGAACTGCGTGCAAGGTCGGCGGTATTCGCCGACACGTTGGTCGGCCTGCGTATTCGAGATGCACATGGCGCATTACTCTCGGAGCTGCGTGACCCATTCGGCGCCGCGGCATGGCAGTCCTTCGCGCCAGGCCATTCGTGGCTCCTCGCCACACCTGAGGGCGCCACAGCACTTGGGATCCTGGCCGATGCGACTCTGCCTGCGGCGCTCGACACCACGGGCGGCAGCATCGCGTTGTTCGTGCATCGCGGCGACGGCAGCGAGACCGCGCTCGACTCCCTGTCGTGGGGCGCCGCGACGACGCTCGGCCGCGTCACGCCCGGAGCGGCGATCCGGGACGGTCGCTTCACAGTCGCCCTGCCCGATGTGCATGACTCGGCAGGCGCACTCGCGACGTCGCCGTGCATCGGAACACCGACGGTGCGATTGCATCTCGCCCAGCTCGGGTTTGGCTGCGCCTCCACCGTGACTCGCACGGCCGGGCAGTTCGTCGAGGTGGCGAACGACGATCCGCGCGCCACGCTGCCCTATGGCGTCGACTTCACGAGCGGTGACGAGCGGTCTCGCACGCCGATCTTCCGGAATCGTGAGGGCTCGGCTTGGAGCGTCGGCGGACGGTGGCTCGTGGCCGATGCCGCCTTCTCCACCGTCGAAGCCGGACTCGCGATCGATGACGCGTTCGTGCAGCCGCTCGGGAACATCAGCCCGGCCGAGGTGTTGCGGCTCGAGCAGACGATCGCACCTCGCTATGCACCGGTCGTGATCGACGAATGGGTGCTTGCTTGCAACGGTTCGTGCAACGGCGCCGGCTATGGCAAATCGCTTGTGCGTGGAGCCGATGGCGTTTTTGTCGCCGACGCTATTCCGACGATTCGCAACTTCGCTGGAGACTCCCGCGCGGACACCGCTTGTTATAGCGAGGGCGCAGACCCGCTCGCGACGCGCTTGCTGGGCTTCTCGCCGGGATGCGCGATCGCTCAAGAGGGATCGAGCTTCGTCGAGCTCTACACCTCGAACGGCCTGCCCGATGCGACACTTCGGTTACAGATCCGTGACCATGCGGGCGCGCAGACCGCTGATGTCGGCGGACTCTTCACCGGGCATGAACACGACAACCTCACCGTCGGTCACGCGTGGCTCATCGGCACCACGGGCTTCTCGCTGGCCGCGGCGTATGCCGCCGATGTGGAACTACCGATCTCGATCGACCCTGTGGGCGGCCGGGTCACGCTCTACCATCCCGCGACCGCGCTGCACGGAACCACGATCGCCTCCGATGTCGCGTGGGGCCCGGGAACATCGCTGCCTGCGCTTCCATGGATGAGCGGTATCGTCCCCGGCGTCGGCCTCTCCTACACCTTCGCGCCGAACGCCACGCCGTCGAACTACTCAGGCTCCTCGCTGGTGAGTTGCTGGGGCGATGGAACAGGCACGCACGCTCCCTACGTCAGCGACCTTGCGCCCACGTGCATGAACGGCGATCCGGGCGTGCGAACGATCGACATGTTCGAGGAGCACGGTCAGTACTGCATCAATGGTGGCGATTGGTACAACTGCTGGCCAATCGAGTATCCGCCCTCGACGACAGGCCGGCTCGTGTCGCGCGATGTGAGCGGCGCACCTATGGACTCCGTCGAGTGGCATTACGGTGAAGCCGGGGGCCTCGAGGGCTTCAGCGGATACTATTTCTTCGGCTCACCACTCGCCGAGGCGCTGCTGCATACGTCGACGTTCCTTCCCGCGCCGCGCATCGATCCGCGCGGAGGCCGGATCGAATACAGCACGCTCGATTCGCGGAATCGCGCACTGGGTGTGATCCGGTATCATGACGTCGATCCCATGAACTCGATCGCGCCTGCACTTCCGAACGCACAACGCAGCAATATCATCCTAGCGAAATCCTGCCCCCCGTGCGGGCTGACGGATCTTTGGACCGGTATCCAGCGCGAGTCGCGGACGGTGTATGCCGCGCTCGTCGACACGGCATACGAATCCGATGGCGTGACGCTACACGTGCACGCCGACGCCGCGAGCGGCATCTTCGCGCTTCAGGCCGCCGACGCCGCGCGCGCGCCTTCGCGGATGATCCAGAGCGACGAGTTCACGCTCCACGGCACGCCGTCCGGCGTGGAGGTCCCCATCGTCGTGACGCTCGTCGTGCACGCGGCTTTCGGTGGCACCGGCACAACCCCCGCGTACGCGCCGCGGGCGATGCTCGACGTCGCCGGATCCGGCGGCTGCACGTTGTGGCATGGCTATCCGGGTATCTCCGGGCGGCCGCTCGACGTCTTCGACACCTTGCGCGTCGCCGTGCGAGCCGTCGCGGACGTGCCGTTCCGGGTCACGACCCGCCTGAGCTTGGGCGAACCGCGGAACTCGGCGCCGGGATCCTTCGACACGCAGCTCTCATTCGCGAACGTGCCCGCGGGCGGCGCACTCACAAACTGCCGCGGCTACGGTTCACAGGTCGTGCCGACCGCAATCGCACCACAAAGCGCGAACGCGTTCTCCGACCACGTCGACGTGAGATGGGTCGGCGGGCAGGTCGGAACGATGTACACGATCGAGCGAAGCGAGGATGAGGGACCCTGGACCACGCTCTCGACCGCTGTAAGCGACCACAACGGCACGATCATACTGCGCGATACGAATGTGCATGCCGGTCGCGACTATGGCTATCGGTTGCGCGCGGGCGACCTCCTGCCCGCGACCGAAACGCACACCCGAATACCTCTCGCACCCCGCTTCGCACTGAGCTTGGACGGCGCGCAGCCGGTGCGTGACGCGCTCGCCGTTCGCTGCAGCGTACCGGGCGGGCGCCCCGCCGCATTGTCGTTGTTCGACGTCGCTGGCCGCAGGCTGGGCGAATGGAGCATCGTGCCGCAGGATGGTGTCGAGCAGCGTCGCATACTGCTCGACGGCTCGGCGCTGCGCTCCGGTTTGTACCTTGTGCGTCTGCGCCAGGGCGACCGGACGATCCACATGCGGGCGCTCGTGGTGCGGTGATCGGGAGCGTCGCGGCCTCCGGCTGCGACGCTCTGGCCCGCGCCCCCACCCGCTTTCCACGCGGGTGCGCGTGGCTTATCCTCTGTGGTCCGGCCCCGTGTCTGCGGGCTCCGGCCGCGCGTTCTGATGACTGCGCCTCCCCTGCCTGACGCTGGAAGGACCCCCGCATGCGATCCGATCTCGACCGCCTCATGCAGCAGCGTGGTCTCGCCGGCTTGGTGGTCTTCGCGCACGACCGCTACAGCCCGGCGTTCTACTACTGCACCGGGCAGAAGATCCATCACGGCATCTACCTGCGCAGCGCGGACGGCCGCGCGCATCTGGTGGTGGATCCCATGGAGCGCGACCAAGCGGCCGCCGCGGGCTGCGAGTGGTCCACCTACGCGCAGCATGGTTTCCTGGCCATGATCAAGAGCGCCGAATCGCAGACCGTCGCGAACGCCAAGCTCATCGCGAAGCTCCTGGGCGAGATGCAACTCACTGGCCGCATCGCGTTCGCAGGCGAGACGTCGCTGGGCTATGCGCACGCCATGCTCTCGGCGCTCACGGCCGAAGCGCCGGGCGTGGTCGTCGACGGCTCGCAGCCCGACGTGATCGGCATCGCGCGCGAGACCAAGGAAGAATGGGAACTCGATCACATTCGCCAGTGCTCGCGCGCGGCGGTCGCCGCGATGACGAACGTGCGCGCTTATCTGGGCTCGCTCACGCGCGCCGGCAGCGAGTTCCGCGATCCTTCTGGCGCTGTGGCCAAACTGGGCCACGTGCGCAGCACGCTGCACCGGACCTTTGCCGAACACCGCGTGGCCGAGGCCGGCGGTGACAGCATCGTCTCGCAGGGCCGCGATGCCGGCGTGCCGCACAACCGCGGCAACGATGACGAGCCGGTGCGCGAAGGCGCGAGCATCATCATCGACATCTTCCCTGGCGAGGCCGGCGGTGGCTACCACACCGACATGACTCGCACGTTCGTGGTCGGTAAGGCGAGCGATGCGGTGAAGGAGATCTACGCGCACACCGAGCAGGCGTTCGACGCCGCCATGAAGGCGGCCAAGGGCGGCGTACTCTGCCGCACACTTCAGGACATCACCTGCGACGTGTACGAGAAGTTGGGGCACGCCACGCTGCGCGTGAACGAGAGCGCACAGGAAGGCTACGTGCACAGCCTGGGCCATGGTGTGGGCCTGGCGGTGCACGAAGGCCCGCGGCTCGGCGGCAACGAACTCAACACGGCGGTGCTCTCTCCCGGTCACGTGGTGAGCATCGAGCCGGGTCTGTATTACCCGTCGCGCGGGATGGGCTGCCGCATCGAGGATCTGGTTGCCGTCCGCGCCGATGGCAGCATCGAGAACCTGACACCTGCGCCTTACTCACTGGAAGTGGAGCCCAAAGCTTGAAAGCAGCGCCGTTCGATGTCCCGCGTCCGCCGCGCAACGAGAATTGCGTGATCGTCGGCCACGCTGGCCGCGAGAAGGAATATCTGGATCGCTCCATGGACGAACTCGCGCTGCTCGCGGACACCGCGGGCGCCAAAGTCGTCGAACGCGTCGTGCAGCGCCGCGGCTCGATCCATCCCGCGACGTTCCTGGGCAAAGGCAAGGTCGAAGAGCTCAAGCAGATCCTGAGCGATCGCGATGCCGAGGTCTGCATCTTCGATGATGACTTGTCCCCCGCGCAGGTGCGCAACCTGGAAAAGCTGCTCGAGCGCAAGGTGATCGACCGCTCCGAGCTGATCCTGGACATCTTTGCAAAACGCGCGCGGACCCGAGAGTCGCGACTCCAAGTCGAACTCGCGCAGCTGGAATACACGCTGCCGCGTCTGACCGGCATGTGGAAACACCTCGAACGCCAGGCCGGCGGTATCGGCACGCGCGGCCCGGGCGAGACGCAGCTCGAGACCGACAAGCGCTTGGTGCGCGAACGCATCGCGCGGCTCAAGGAGGCACTCAAGAGCGTCGAGCGCGAGCGCGAGACCCAGCGCGACCGGCGCCGGCGCGAGTACCGCGCAGCGCTCGTGGGCTATACGAACGCCGGCAAGAGCACGCTCTTCAATGCGCTGGCCAAAGCTGACGTCTTCGTGGAGAACCGGCTGTTCGCCACACTCGATTCGACCACGCGGCAGATGGTGAGCGCGATGCGCGAGATGGTATTGCTCACCGACACCGTCGGCTTCATCCGCAAGCTGCCGCACCATCTTGTGGCGTCGTTCCACAGCACGCTGGTCGAGGCCATCGAGGCCGACGTGCTGCTGCACGTGACCGACGCGAGCGACCCCGATCGCGCGCGGCATATCCGCGCAGTCGATGATGTGCTCGACAAGATCCTCACCGAACCACGGCCGCCGCGGCTCATGGTGTTCAACAAGGCCGACCGCTTGGACGAGGACGCGATCGCCGCGCTGCGCGCCGAGTTCGAGGGCTGCATCGTGGTCTCGGCCGTGAGCGGCGAGGGCGTGGCCGAGCTGCGCCAGATGCTTTACGCGAACTCGGCCCTGAACGCCGCGAGCAAGCGTGGCGTCACCGCGCGGCCCGAGGCCATCTGATGGAACTGCGCTTCGAGATCGTGACTGCGGCTCCCGTGGGGCGCGTCTTCAAGGCCGTCACCGAAGCCGAGCATCTGGTGCGCTGGTTCTGCGACACCGCCGAGAGCGAGGCCGAGCAGGGCGGGCGGCTGCGGCTGCGGTGGAACCGCCCCGGCTCCGAACATCATCCCTATGAGGCGCGCTGGGTGGCGTTCGCACAGAACCAGAAGGCGGCTTTCCGCGGAGGCCACGCCGGTTACCCGCACGGCGACGCGGGCTTGATCGAGTTCACGCTCACCGCCGACGGCTTCGAAAGCACCTTGGCTGTCCGGCATGCGATTCCGGACGGAGATGAGTACATTCCCATCATCAAGGCCTTCACCGAAGCATGGCCGCGCGCGCTCAAGCGCTTGGCCGACTACCTGACCCCGACCTCGTGAGATTCCATATGAGCACGCCCACTTCTGCCTCTGCGCTTCGCACCATTCGCTTTGGCCACAGCCCCGACGCCGATGACGCCTACATGTTCTATGGCTTCCACACCGGCGAAGCGACGATCGAGGGCTGCCATGTGGAGCACGTGCTCCAGGACATCCAGTCGCTGAACGTGCGCGCGATCGAACAGGGCGACCTTGAGATCACCGCCGTCTCGGCGCACGCGTACGCGCACATCGCCGACAAGTACGCGGTGCTCGCGTGCGGCGCATCGTTCGGCTGGGGCTACGGTCCGGTCGTCGTGGCGGCGAAGCCGATGCGCATCGAAGACCTCAAGGGTAAGCGCGTCGCGATCCCGGGCCCCATCACCACGGCGGCGCTGCTGCTGCGCACCGAGTGCCCCGAGTGCGAGACGGTCGAGGTGATGTTCGACCAGATCCCGCAGGCGGTGCTGAGCGGCCAGGTCGACGCCGGCGTGATCATCCACGAGAGCCAGCTCACCTATGTGGAAGAGGGCTTGGTGAAGGTGCTCGACTTCGGCGAGTTGTGGAAGGAGCGCGACAACCTGCCGGTGCCGCTGGGCCTGGACGTGGTGCGCCGCGACTTGGGCCCCGAGCTCATGCGCGCGTGCAGCATCGGCTTTCGAGCCAGCATCGACGCCGCGTTCCAGCACGAAGACGACGCGATCCGCTACGCGCTGCAGTTCGGCCGCGGCCTCGACATGACGCAGGGCAAGAAGTTCGTGCACATGTACGTGAACGACCTCACGATCGATATGGGCGAGCGCGGCCGCAAAGGCATCGCGCTGTTGTACGAACGCGCAGTGGCCGCCGGCGCGATCGCGAAGGCGCCGAGCTTCGACGTGATTCCGTCGGCCTAGAGTCGCGACGACCTACGGCAGCGTCTGGAAGTACGCCTGTACGCTGCGCGACTCGCGGCTGCGCAGGCTCAGGCAGTCGTGGGTGTTGTCGGCCACGCGCTGCAACGTGCGGTCGATGCCCGGGATGCCGCGCGCGGGATCCGAGAAGAACTCGGTCACGCGCTTGAGGCGCGATTCATCGCAACCACCGCCGCCCATCATGGGCAGGAACCGCAGCGCCGGCGGCGGCACGTGCGCAGCGACCGCGGTGTAGTTCGAGGTGAGCCAATTCCACAGCCGCAGGCCCGCGGCGTCGTCCTTGTTGGCGAAACCCATGAACGGCGTGAACGTCTCGCTCGGCAAGACCTTGTCGGTCAGGATGTAGCTGAGCATGCGCGACTCGAGCGTGGTGTCGGCGAACGCGCCGAGGGCGCCCAGATACCGCCGGCGCAGCGCTGGTACCGTGGCGGCTTCGAAACGCTTCTGCAGGTCCGCGAACATCGCCGGGTCACCCTGTCGCGCCGCCATCTGCAGCACGACGTCGGCGATTCCGGGATCCACGCTGGTGGAATCCATCAGGTAGCGCTTGCCGGCGGTCTGCGCCCACGCGAGCGTCTTCTCGTCCTCCCCGCGCGTGGCGAGCCACATGATGAGTTGCGGGCGGATCGTGCTCACGATCTCGTCCTCGCCGGGCTTCTTCTCGTAGCCCACGCGCTCGAGCGTCGGCGCCAACGTGTGCCGCACGTAGCGCGCGAAAAGTGACTTGGCGCTGTCGGGCACGAACGCCTGACGCACACCGCCGAATTGTTCGATCACACTCGATACGACCTGCGGCTCGCTATCGTTGCCGAAGTTCGACAGCGCGGCCAGATAGCCATCGCCATGCACTTCGCCCATGTCGAGCAGCATGTTCAGGTTGCCTACGAATGACACGCGCTCGGCCGGCGTGAGCCACGCCTTGGCGGTCTGGCCGATGCGCACGAGCATGTCCTGCGGCACGCTCCACGCGTAGTAGCCCTGGCCGCCAGCGTCGGGGATCACCCAGTCGATCGTGCTGGCGCCCGGCAGCGATACGATCTGGCTGGGCTGTTCGATCAGTGCGCTCGTCGTGTGAACGCTAGTGCCGTCGGAGTACTTGAACGCCACCGGGATCTTCCAAGTGACGGGGTCCTGGCTCACGCCGAAGTGCGACGCGCGGCTCTGTGTGACCCGCACGCCGCCGGGCGCGGGGACCACGCGCAGGTACGGCACGCCCGGCTGGTCGGTGAACGTGGCCATGGCGGGCGACACCTTGCGGCCACTGGCTTGATCGAGCGCGACCCATAGGTCGTTCGCGACCGCGTTGCCGCGCGCGTGAGCTTTCAGGTAGCTCTGCACGCCTTTGCGGAAGACTTCGGGCCCCATCCAGTTCTCGAACATCGACAGCATGGCGCAGCCCTTGTTGTAGACCAGTCCGACATTCTGCAGGCCCGTACCGCTGCCGCTGATCTTGGAGCGGATCGCCTGCGTGCTTGGCGTGGCGTCGCTGTTCTTGGTGCGCTGGCCACTGTTCATCTGGTCCAAGCCCGCGCGCAGCTCGGGATGCACCTCGTCGACGATCTTCTGCGCCATCCAATCGGCGAACGATTCGTTGAGCCACAGGTCGTCCCACCACGCCATGGTCACGAGGTCGCCGAACCACTGGTGCGCCATCTCATGCGCGTGCACCGAATCCAAACGGCGCAGCTGGCCCGGCGTGAGCGTGTTCGGATCCACGAGCAGGATGTCGTCGCGGTACGTGATCGCACCCGGGTTCTCCATGGCGCCATACGCGAAGTCGGGTACCGCGATCAGGTCGAGCTTGTCGAATGCGTACGGAATGCCGAACCAGCGCTCGAGCGCGTTGAAGAGCGCCGGCGTCTCCTTCACCACAGTCCCTGTGAGGCGGCTCTGGCCCTGCACCGTCACGATGCGCGTGGGGATGCGCATGCCGGGGACAGGCGTGAACTCGAGCGGGCCGACGGCCAGCGCCAACAAGTAGCTGGGCAGTGGCGGCGTCTTGGCGTACTCGATGGTCTTCCAGCCGTCGGCGGTGCCCTCGTGCAGTACGGGCGTGTTGGTCAGGCACTGCTGCTGCGCGGGCACCTCGAGCGTGAACTGGTAAGGGAACTTGAAGCACGGCTCGTCCCAGCACGGGAACGCCTGACGCGCGTCGGTGTCCTCGAACTGCGTGAAGAGGTAGCCCTTGTTCTCCTTGACCACGCGATACATGCCCACGGCGCGCGTGCCGTACATGTGCGTGAACGCGATCTCGAGCTTGGCTGCGCCGGTCTTGAGCGACTTGGCCGCCGTGAGCGTGAGCAAGCCGCTCGGGCCGTTCGCACGCTCCACCGCCACGGTGTCGGCGCCCTGCAGCAGCGTGACGCGAGTGAGCTTCTGGCCATCGGCGTGCAGGCGGATGACGTTCGTGCTCTTCATGACTTCGAGGTCCACGCGCACTTCGCCCGAGTAGCTGCGCTTATCGGGGTCCAGTCGCAAGCGGATCGACTGGTAGCGCGGCATGACGTCGAAGCCCAGCCGCTGGTCGGGCGCGTCCTCGGCATACGCGCAAACGGCAACAGCACAGAACAACGCGGCCGCCAACGCAGCGCGCAGGAAGCGGGGGATCATGCGACCTCCGGTGAGGATGGGCAGGAACCAAGCCAGACCCGCGGGAGGTTGCGCCAGCGCATGCGTACTGCGCAACCCACAGGCGGCCCAACGCGGCAGAAACCGCCACGGTTGAGCTTCGGCGCGGCGCCGCGTAGGGTGAGGGCATGCGCTCGACAAGGATGTCGCTCGGTGACCTGTGGGTCGTGCCTGTTCTCTTGCTGGCCGGAACGTTCCTCTGGATGCTGCACGCGCAGGCGTGGGACCTGGGCGGCCGCTCGCCGATATTGAATTACGATACGGCCCAATATGCGCTCGCCGCCCGCGAGTTGGCGTGGCACCACCACATGGCCACGCCGTTCGCCTTGCCGATCGAGCTCATCCGCCAGTCGCAGCCGCCGTGGCCGCTGGCGGCCGTGCAGCCCGGCATGGTGCTCGCCGAGGCACTGGTGCTCAAGCTCGTTCCCGCGCGCGGCGCGATCGCCGGCTCCGACCCGCGCGCGTGGCTCACGCTGGTGCTGCCGTTCTGCTGCTTCCTGATGATCGCGGGCAGCTTCGCGTTGGCCATGCGCCATCTTTTCGCGCGATGGTGGCCCGAAGCGCCGGCGTGGGGCTGGCGCGTGGCGGGCTTCACACTGGGCATGATGTTCGTGCTCGACCCCGAGGCTCAGCACTTCGCCGTGGGCGGCTTCACTGAACTGCCGTTCGTGCTCGGGTTGTTATTCGCATTCCTGGGATTGGCACTCGAGATTCCTTCGCACACGCCGCTGTTCTTCGGCATCGCGCTGGGCCTGACGGGCTTGTTTCGCGCGAACATGCTGTGGCTCGCGCCCGTGTTCGCGTTGGCCGGCGCCTGGGCGGCGCCGCGGCCGCGCATGCTCCGCACATTCGCGTTGGTCATGCTCGGTTATCTTGCGATGGCGGCGCCCTGGTGGTTCTACAAATACCGCGCGTTCGGTGATCCTGGCTGGGACCTGACCAAGTTCGTACTATGGGACGGCGTGGGTGGGCGCACGTGGTTCTCGCTCTATCACGTCACCGAGATGCCGCGGTTGCCGCACGGCGCCGAGGCGCTGGCACTCTTGAGTGCCAAGGCGCTCAAGAACGCGCCGGCGCTCTTGCTCGACATGCTGCTCGGCCCGCGCGGACTGTGGATCGGCGGCGCCGTGTTCTACCTGGCGGTGATGCGCCCCGCGCGCCCGCTGGCGGCGGCCGTGGGCGTGGCGCTCATCGCCGCGGGCCTGGGCGTGGCCACGAGCGCGCTCAGCATCCCGTGGCTGCGCTACCTGTTCCCCACGCGCATCATGCTCGAGCCGATCGGCGCGCTGGCGCTGGCGGCGCTGCTCTGGCGCGTGCCCGTCGAGGCGCTGACGCCGCGTTCGCGCGGCGTGCTCATCGGCTTCGTGGCGCTGCTCGCGCTCCTGTGGGGCGGATGGTCGAGCGTGCGCGGCATCGCGGAGGCGCGCGCGGCGTCGTACGAGCGCGGCACACCTGCGTCGACCACGCTCACGGCACTGTCGATCACGCTCAATGACCGCCTCAGTTCGGGCGAAGTGCTGATGAGCAATCTTGGCCCCGCGCTCGCATGGCAGACCAACCATCCGGTCGTCCACCTGGCGCTCGCACCCACCGACGTGGACGCCTGCCGCCGTCGCATCGACTTCCGCCACATCGTGCTCTGCTTTCGCGACAGCCAGCACGCCTGGGCGCCATGGAGCGAGGTCGTGGCCACCGCCGGCTACGCGCGCACGCTCACCGAACTGCACGTGAGCGCCGAGCACCGCTTTCACACGGTCGACGGCTTCACGATCGTGTGGCTCGAACTAGCGCCGATGCCGCCGACGCTGGCGGCGCGGCCGGCGCGGGCCGCACCTTCGCTTGGAGCGCTCGCGAGCCGCTGAGTCTGCGCGGCTACTTCGTGGGCGCCGAGAGCACGATCACGTGGAATGAGCCCGGCACGATGCTCGGCCACGGATGCGGGCGCTCTGCCGTGGGCGCGGGCGGCGGGCCGAACTTGGCCGTGCACGTGTAGACATCGTGCGTCTTGGTGTCGACTGCCACGGTGCGCGCACCCTTCTCGGTGTCAAGCACCTGCGAGACCACGAAGTGCAGCTTGCTGTCCTCGCGCGCGATCACCATGGTGCCGCTGCCGCCGCAACTTGCAAAGGCCATGCGCGTCTCGGGGTCGAACGCCACGCCGTCGGAGCCTTCGCCGATCGGCAGCGTCTGCAGCAGCTTGCCGGTCGATGCGTCGAGGATGGTCATGAGCTTGTTCTCGCACACCGAGAAGATGAGCCCTTCGACCGGATCGTACGCAAGGCCCGAAGGCGTCTCGCCCGGGGCGAGCTTCCAGCGCACGCGCGGCTTCTTGTCCTTGGCGTCAAAGCCCGCGACCCAGCTGCTGTCCTCGTTGTTCACGAAGATCGCGCCGCGGCCGTCGGCGGCCGCGAACTCCGGCTTGCCTTCCAAGTCGACCGTATTCTTGTACTCACCCGTCTCGCCGTCGAGACCGACACCATTGCGCGTGGTCGCGTTGAAGCTGTAGACCATGTGCGAGGCCGGCTCGTACACGATCGCGTCGCAGCCGCGGCCGCCGGTCACCGGCAGGTGCTTGAGCACAGCAAGGGTCTTGAGGTCGAACATGACCATCGACGAATCGCGGCCGCTCGTGGCGAAGCCGTGGTGGTACGCATGCGCCACCGCCACGCCGTGCGCGCCGTTGATACCGGGCACCGTGCCGATGAGCTTGTGCGTGTCCAGATCCGCCACCTGGATCTCGGAGCCGTGCGCCACGTACAGGCGGCGGTCCTCGGCATCGGTGAACAGGTAGTCCCAGCCACTGTCGCCCGGCAGGTTGAAGCTGGAAGCCACCTTGTACTTGGGCGCTTCGGGCTTCTTGTCGGCGGCAACAGCAGGCAGGGCCAGCGCAAGAAGCGCGGCGCAGAGAAGGGATCGGCGCATCAGGGTGCCTCCGGAGCGTGCGGGATGTCGGGGATTCGTAAGGCGCATGCTGCGGCAGGCACGCGAACGCGTCAACGCACCACGACGATGCGGCGAATGAGCCGAAGGTTCCCGCAGCCGACGCGGGCAAGGTAGAGGCCGGGCGGCGCCATGCGTCCGTGGGCGTCGCGGCCATCCCAGCGCAGCGTACGCTCGCCCGCTGCAGCGTCGGTCGCGGCGGCGCTCCACGCAAGCCGCCCGGTGGCATCGAAGATCTCGAACGTGACGCGCGCAGGCGTGGGCAGCATGAGCGTCAGCGTCACGCTGCCGTGGCTCGGCAGTGGCGATGCCGCCGAAAGTCGCAGCGACACTGCGCCCGGCACGACGCTTGCGGCGGGCGCCCAGCGGATGCGGCGCACGTGGTCATCGCCGATGCAGGCCACGAGCAGGTCGCCCGTCGCGGGATCCACCACCGAATCCACCGGCCCGTTCATACCGGTCGCCAGCGGGGTGGCGTCGACGAAGTGCTGCAACGCATCGAAGCGCACGCCGTACATGAAGCCGCGATAGAAATCGCCGATGATCAAGCGCCCTTGCCAGGGTTCGGGAAATGCCGAGTTCACCAGGAACGCGCCCGGCACGATGCAGTTGCCACGGACCTGGAATGGCGCGCTGGAATCCGCCGACACGTGGCTGATCGCCAGCACGGGATCGCGCATATCGCCGATGCCGCTGCAGCCGCCGAACGCCGGTGTGAGCGCCGCGTACGGCGCGCACGCCCGCGCGCCTTCGCGGCACGGCCAGCCGAAGTCGAGGCCGCCCGCCGGCACCACATCGAGCTCTTCCCACTTCTCCCAGCCCACATCGCCCACGTAGAGCGTGCCGGACTGGCCGCTCGCTGCGCTCACGCCTCCGGTGCCCGGACGCACGGTGAAGCGAAACGGATTGCGCAATCCGTAGGCCCACACTTTGGAGACCACCGCATCGGGATCGCCATTCCAGAACGGATTGCCCGGCAGGCCGTGGCCAGTGAGCGGATCGATGCGCAGGATCTTGCCCGCGGGGCAGTCGAGTTGCTGCGCGCGAAACGCACCGCGGTCCATGGAAGGATCGCTGCGGCCCGCAGCGAACAGGGTGGGATCCTGGCCGCCGGCATCGACGCGGTCCCAGTGCGCGCCTTCGCCCGCCGAGACGAACAGCGTGCCGTCCTCGCCAAAGCGCAACGCGCCCACGTCGTGCGTGCCCGACGCGTTCGGGATGCCGCTGTGCCATGACGCGCCCAGCAATACGGTGCGTGTCGCGGGATCGATGCGCGTGGGATCGGACGCGCTCACCTGATAGCGCACGAGACGGCCGAAATGGACGCTGTCGTCATCGACGCCGTTGGAATCGGGATCGACCGAATACAACAAGAAGATCCGGCGGTCGATCGCGAACGCTGGCGAGAGTGCCATGCCCAGAAGCCCGCAGTCGCCGTCGATCTCGACTTCGTTCTCGGCGGACCACATGGGTGTGGGCAGTTGTACGCCGTGGTCGATCACCCACACGCGGCCGGGCACATCGGCCACCAGCAGCAGCCCGCCCGGCGTGAACGCGAGCGCGACCGGGGCCTCGATGTGGCTGCCGGGGATCGCGTCTTCGACGACGAAGCCCTGCGCCGCCTGCGGCGTGCACAGCGGTACGGCCTGAGGAGCAAAAGGCATCGCGGCCGCCGCGCCATGGAGCCACGCAGCGGCCGCGAGAGTGTGAAGCGCAGACATCACGGAAGTAGCACGAATCGCCGCGTCAGTTCCTGGCCGTTCACGCGCACGCGGGCCATGTACACGCCCGCCGCGGCGCGGCTACCCGACGCATCGGTGCCCGGCCACTCGAGCGGCCAGCGGCCTGCGCCCAGGCTGCGCGCGCCCTGATGCCAGACGGCGCGGCCCTGCAGATCGTGGATCGCCAGATCGACCGATGCTGGCGCAGGCAGTTCGAGCGCAAAGCTCGCGCGGCCCACCGCCGGATTCGGCCAGGCGTTCGAGAGCGCCAGCGCGCGCGGTGCGCCATCGCCCACCGCCAGCGTCGCCGCAACGCTGAAGCTGAGCGTCGAGGCGTTATTGTTCTCGTTCGTCTCCACGTTCGGGCTCGAGAATCCGGCGTTCGAGAGCGTATCGAGCACCACTCGCGCCACGTGGTTACCTGCCGCAAGCGGCGCGGGCGAGGCCCACACGAACGCGCAACTGTCGGAGCCCGCCTCGAGCGTATCGCCCTGCGCCGCGATCGCACCGTCGAGCAGCAGCACCCAGTGATGATAGTGCGACGGCATGCGGCCCAGATTGCGCTCGCGGAATGACAAGACGGTCGGCTGTGTATTGACCGGATTCGCTGGCGTGAGCGAGATCGGCGACGGCGAAAGATCGATCTCGGGGAAAACGTACACGGAATCGCGAGTGGTGAGGTTGCCCGTGTCGGTCACCTTGAGCTTCCAGACAAAGTAGCAGCCGGTGCCGTCATCGTGGTTGATCATCACGTACTTGCACGTGGGCAGCGTGGACGTATGCACGCTGGGATGGACGTGGTTGTTGTGCTGGATATCGATATCCCAGCGGTATGTGAGCGAAGAATCCGGGTCCTGGTTGTCGTGGACGAGCGCCGAGAAATTCAGCGTATCGCCCGCGACCGCGAACGTGGTGTCGGCGCGCTGGATCTGTAAGGTGGGCGGCGTGTTCGTGGTCAGCACCACATCGCCGCCGCCGAAGTCGTCGATCAGGCTGGAGCTGGCGCCCGTGATCGTCAGGCCCAGGCGCCCACCATTGGCGTTGAAGTCCCAGCCTGAGCAATCGCCAGTGCCCAGTTGCACGCCGTTCTTGTAGACCACCACCAGTCCTGTGGGGTACGCGCGAGCGCCCAACTGGTCGCCATCCTGCAACGTGCCGGGAATGATCGACGAGCGGCCCACCCAGCCCTGATTCGGCGAATAGGTGGAGACGAAGAGGCCGCCGGCCTGGCCGTCGTAGCGCACCTCGATGTGTCCGGTGTCCCAACTCAGCCCTTGCACCTTGAGCATGAGGTTGTGCTCGGGCGCGTTGGGCGTCATGCGCGCGATGCGCACGAACGCCTCCTGGGTGGGCCCGAACGGGGCGGTGCCGAGCACGAGCGAATTGCTCAGGCTGATCTGCTGCAACTGCCCGCTCACGATCTGCAAGCCGGTGATGTCGCCCGCCCACAGGCCGCCGATCGGGCCGTTCGCACGCTCGAAGTCGTCGAGCACGCCGGTCGTGGGGAAGTTCGATGAGACTGCGACCGAGATACTCATCGAGACACTCGTCACGCCGCCGTTGTGATCGTCGACCGTGAGGGTGGCCGTGTATTCACCCGGGATCGTATAGAGGTGTGTGGGATTCAGCAGCGGCGAACCCGTGCCGTCGCCAAAGTTCCAACTGTAGGCCAGTGAATCGCCGTTGGAATCGTACGTTCCAGCGCTCGTGAAGTTCACCGTGAGCGGCGCGACGCCCACGTCGGGAAGCGCTTTGCCCTTGGCCACCGGCGGCAGGTTGCCGCCGCTGCCACCACCGATCCAGCGGATACGGCGGATCTGGCCGGTGTAGATCGACACATAGACGATGTCGCCCGTGAACGGATCGACGGTCATGTCGACCGGACCTTCGACTTGGTCGGCGAAGTCCGTGATCGAGACCAGGTTCCCGAGCGTGTCGATGTCGGCGATCTTGATCCAGTTCTGGCCGAAGTCGATCGCGTAGTATTTGTTGCGGAACTGAGTCGGATAAAGGGTGCCGCTGTAGAACGTCCCGCCCAGCGCGGTATTGCCGACACCGAACTGCGGCGTCGACAAGCCAACGGTCGTGTGGTGCGTGATGATGGGCGCGGTCGTGAATGTCGTCGCGGGATTGCGCGACGTACCCAGTGAGTCACACAGCCAGCGTTGCGACTGCGGCAGCCCGCCGTACTGTTGGGTGGGCATTAGGCCCTCGTAGCACGGCCAGCCGAAGTTCTCGCCGCCATGCGCGGACACGTTGTGCTCCTCGTACGTGTACCAACCCACGTCGCCGATCATGAGTTCGCCGGGCTTGCCCGCAGCGGCATTCGGATTGCCTGTACCGGGCCGCACCGTGAAGCGGAACGGATTGCGCAGGCCGTACACATAGACTCGCGAACGCACCGACACAGGATTCCCGTCCCAGTACGGATTACTGGGCACGCCATGGCCGTTGCTCGGGTCCAAGCGCAGGATCTTGCCGCAGAGGCTGTTGATGAGTTGCGAACGATAGGCGCCGATGTCCTCGGTGATCGCCGTGCGGCCGGGAAGGAACGCGTTCGGGTTGTTGCCACCACCGTCCACGTAGTCGAACTGCGCGCCGTCGCCCATGGACGCCAGCAGCATGCCATCATTGCCAAAGCGCAGCGCGCCGATCGTGTGCGACGGCGAGGAGATCAGCGGCCCGTGCGCCCAGTCGGTGCCGAGCAACACCATGCGGCTGCCCGGGACGAGCTGCGTGCTGTCGGCGAAACTCACCTGGTAGCGGACGATGCGGCCGAAGGCCTCGGGCGATGTGTCCAGGCCTGCGGAATCCGGGTCCACCGTGTACATGAGATATACATAGTGATTCTGCGCATAGTGGGGATCGACCGTCAGCCCCAGGAAGCCGCGGTCGTGCTGATCGAGCACCTCCATGCGGCCATCCCAGATGGGGAACGCATCGCGGACGCCATTGGTGACGCCCCAGAGCCGGCCCGCCTTCTCGGCGACGAACATGCGGCCGGTCGGCGTGAACGCGATCGCGGTCGGAGTGTCGAACTGCGTGCTGGGCACGACAGAGTCCACGGTGAAACCCTGCGGCACGTTGATCGCGAAGGCACTCCCCACGCACGCGATGAGCGCGACGAACATCGTGGAAAGCATCAGACGAATGGCACGAACGGACAACGGACGACCTCCGAAGGTCACGGGGGGAGAGCCAAGCTGGGTCGGTCGGAACGTGGCATCTTGGGCCCGTCCGGACGTGGGGTCAATGCATTCTCATGCACGCTCCGGGCCAAGGCGCAGCTTCCGGGAGAAAGCGCGGGGCAAGGGTTTACCGGCCTTGCCGGGAGCGCATTCCCGAAGGCGCTGCCGACATGGGGGTTCTGCCCCGCACGCCACGCGTGAAGCCCCGTTCGTGCGTGATGCGCATGGCACTCGTGCAGCACGACAGGAGTTCCGGCAGGGCGACGCGGCGAAAGAACTGTCAGCTGCGCCGACAGTAGTCGCGGTGGCGGGACATCACTTCGGCATCACCAGCTTGTCGCCCGGCTCCTCGCCCTCGAGCTGCGAGGGATACTCCGCGGGCAGCTCGCGCAGGCTCTCGATGAACAGCGGCACGTCGGCCGAGAGCGTGGCAAGCGCCTCGGGGCCCTCGCCACGCTTGAGGATGTGATACTCGGTGTCGCGCTGGGCCGGCGCGTAGCCGGCTTCGCGGATGATCGCTTCGATCTCGGCGATGGTGGTCTTGTTCAGGTGGCCGGTCGCCAGGTGCACGTTCTCCTCGAAGAGCGTGCCGCCGAAATCATCGGCGCCGAAGTGCAGCGCGATCTGGCCCGTCTTCTTGCCTTCGCTGAACCACGTGGCCTGGATGTGGTCGAAGTTGTCCAGATAGAGCCTTGAGGCCGCGAGCACGCGGAAATACATCGACGCACCGGCGATGTGCGGGACCTTGGCTTCCATGGGCGTGTTGCCGCGCTTGTACGACCACGGCACGAACGCGGTGAAGCCGTGCGTCTCGTCCTGCAGCGCGCGGATGTGGTCGAAGTGCTCCACGATCTCGGCGCGCGACTCCACGTGGCCGTACATCATGGTCGCGGTCGAGCGCATGCCCACCTGATGCGCGGCGCGATGCACGTCGAGCCACGCGTCGGGGCCGCCCTTCTTGATCGAGATGCGCTTGCGCACCCGCGTGGCCAGGATCTCGGCGCCGCCGCCGGGCAGCGTGCGCTGGCCGGCTTCGTACAGCGCCTCGAGCACGCCCTTGATCGAGAGCCCGCTCACTTCGACCATCTGGTGGATCTCGGGCGCAGAAAAGAAATGCGGCGTGATGTGCGGATAACGCTTGCGCGCCTCGCGCACGATAGTGGTGTAGAACTCCCACGGGATCTCGGGATTGAGACCACCCTGCAGCAGCACCGTGGTGGCGCCGAGTTTGTCGGCAGCGGCCATCATGTTCATGACGCCGTCCACGTCGTGCGTGTAGCCATCGGCCGCGGGCTTACCCGGCTTGCGATAGAAAGCGCAGAAGTGGCAATCGACCGTGCAGTAGTTCGTGTAGTTCGGATTGGTGTCGATCACGTACGTGACCGCAGTGCCGTCGGTCTTCTGGCGGCGGACCTGGTCCGCGAGCGCGCCCATCTCGGTGAGCGGCGCATCGGTGAGCAGATACACACCTTCTTCGGTGGTCAGGCGCTCACCGCGCTCGACCTTCTCGGCGATCCGGTTCCACACGGGCGTTGCTCCTTCGGGCTGGATAGGCGTTCGCGGCGCGGGAATCCCCACGCGCCGGCGGCGGCTGCAAGGATACAACGCGCCGCGACGTGGCTCCAGCCGCGCCGGGCGCGGGCC
>JANYBS010000052.1 GCA_025360715.1 Candidatus Eiseniibacteriota bacterium
GTGCTCGATGTGGCGGGCCGCATCTGCGGCAACAACGCCACCGCGATCCTCGCCTACACGCAGACCGGCGGAACGGTCATCGTGAACGAGCAGGGCTCGACCGATGCCGTCTTCGCGCCGTTCGATCTGGGCGTGGCCGGCTCGAGCTTCACCATGTCGGCCGGCACGATCGTCGTGCGCAACCGCGGCGCGGCGCCCACGGACTTCAAGCTCGGCGCCGCCACGACGAACGTGACCGGTGGCGTGCTGCAGATCGGCGACGCGCTCACGAGCGACGCTCAGGTGATCCGCTTACAGAGCAGCCGCACGCTCGGCGGCCTGCTCGTCTCGAGCGCGACGGCGCAGCCCACCAAGCCGACGGCGCAATTGCTCGGCTCGTCGCTCAATCTGACGGGCGGCGTCACGATCCAGAGTGGCACGACGCTTGACATGAACGGATTCGGACTCTCGCTCGGTGGCGACTGGCTCGACCAGGGCTCCGTCACGAACGCGAATGCGGTCACCTTCAACGGCTCCGGCGCACAGTCGGTCACGCGCAGCGGCGGTGAGACGTTCGGAACGCTCGGCGTGAACAAGTCCTCGGGCACGCTCACGTTGGGTAGCAACCTCACCGTGAACGGCAGCGCGGTCTTCACGCAGGGTGCCATCGCCGTGGGCGCGAATACGTTCACGCTCAATGGCCCGGTCAGCGGCGCGAGCACGATCACGAGCGCCACGAACGGCACCGTGAACTACGCTCAGACGAGCGCGGGCCAGAGTGTGCTGGCGGGCGCGTACGGCAACCTGGTCTTCAGTGACTTCGCAAAGGTGCTTCCCTCCGCGACGATCGGTGTGGGAGGCACGTTCACGCCGGGGGCGGGCAGTGGTCACACGTTGGCCGGAAGCACCTTCGACTTCACGGGCGCAGCGCAGAGCGTACCGCTCTTCCCGTATGTGAATCTCACGCTCAGCGGTGCGGGAGCCAAGACCGGCGCGGGTGCGCTGATCGCGTCGGGCAACTTCACGCAAGTGACGGGCGTGAGCTTCACGGGTACGACGTCGCTGGAGCTGGACGGCGCCACGCACACGGTGGGCGGCACGCTCAGCACTGGCGCACTCACGCTGGGCTCGGGCGCGACACTCACGAACAATGGCACGGTGAACACGGGCGTGCTCGCCGGCGCGGGCACGTTCACGCAGGGCGCGACCGGGGCGCTCACTGCCAGTGGTGCGGTCAGTATCACGTCGCTGCAGGCCGGCGCCGCGGGGAACACGGTCGCTTACACGGGCGCGGCACAGACGCTGGCCGCTTCGGTCTATCATCATCTGACGCTCTCGGGCTCGGGTGCGGTCAGCCTGGCGCCGGTGAGCGCAGTACACGGCGATCTCGGCATCTCGGGCACAGTCGCGGCCTCGGCGGGCACAGGCCTTGCCGTTGATGGCAATACGACGGTCGCGGCCGGTGCCTCGCTTGATCTGGGCGTGTTTTCGCACACGTTCAAGGGCAACCTGAACGCCGCGGGCACGCTCACGGGAAGTTCCGCGGACGTGACATTCTCCGGCGCTGCTCCGCAGGCGTTCTCGGGCGGCAGCATCGCAAACCTCACGCTCGCCAATGCGGCTGGCCTACTGCTGGTCGGCAACACGAGCGTGAGTGGGCCGCTCACGCTCACCAGCGGCGCGCTGTCGATCGGCGCGCACACGCTCACGCTGAACGGCGCGTTGAGCACGGCGAGCGGCACGCTCGCGGGCGGCGCGACCTCGAACCTCGTGATCGGCGGCTCGGCGGCCGCGCCGGCGCTTCCGGCGCTCACGCTTGCGTCGTTCTCCATGGACCGCACCGCTGGTGCCACCCTGAACGGCGACCTGAACGTGCAGTCCGCGGTCACGCTCACGCACGGCGTGCTCGGCACCGGCGCCAACAAGGTCGTCCTCGCGTCGGCGGCCACGCTCTTGGAAGCAGCGGGGCAGGTGGTCCTGGGCACCGTGACGACCACGCGCAATGTCGCCGCTACGAGCGGCACCGAGACCTTTGGCGGCATCGGCGCCGACGTGACGCTGCATGGCACGGCGCTCGGCTCGACCACGGTGCTGCGGCGCACGGGCGTCGCGTCGCTCGCGAACGGGCACTCGTCGATCCTGCGCAACTTCGACATCACGCCTACGGTGAACACGGGCCTCAACGCCGATCTCACCTATCACCACGATGCCAGCGAGGACAACAGCCAGAACGCCAGCCTGCTCGAGCTCTATCGTTCGCGTGATGGCGGCGTCACCTGGAACAACCTGGGCGGCGTCGCGAACGCTGCCGCTCACACGGTGAGCGTGGCGGGCGTCAACGACTTCTCGCGCTGGACGGCGGCCGACACTTCGAACCACTTGGGCAACTCACCCACGCCGGTCATCGCCAGCATCACGCCGAACGCCAAGAATCTCGGCGATGGCGCTTTCACACTCACGGTCACGGGCAGCGACTTCGTGAGCGGCAAATCCACCGTGCGCTTTGGCGGGTCGGCGCGGGCTACCACGTTCGTCTCGCCCGCGCAGCTCACGGCGGCGATCCCCGCGAGCGATCTGGTGCTGCTCGGTTCGTTCCCGGTGACCGTGGCGACTGCGGACGGTGGCGGCGTCTCGAATGCCGTCTCGCTCACGGTGAACCCGATCCCGGCGTCGCAAGTCGCGGTCGAGACGGCTGTCGATGGCTCGGGCACGGTCGTGCCTGCTCAGAGCCTGGCGTCTGGCGCGAGCGTGACGGTCTATGCGATCTCGCGTGATTCGTTCCACAACTTCGTCGCCAACGTGACGGGCACGTGGAGCCTGAGCGCGCTCACCGGCGGCGGCGTCGCCGGCGACGTGGTCGCTGCGGTCGACGGCAAGAGCGCCGTGTTCACGGGCCATGTCACGGGCAGCGGCGTCATCAACGTGGCCTCGAGCACGCTCACGGCCACGCCGTCGGGCGCGATCACGGTCACGCCGGGTACCGCGTCGAAGGTGCGCGTCGAGACGCTGGCGAACGGCGCGGGTGTCGTGGTGCCCGCCCAGAGCTTGACCTCGGGTTCATCGCTGACGTGCTTCGCGATCTCGCGCGACGCTTCGAACAACTTCGTCGCGAATGCAGCCGCCACCTCGTGGAGCCTTGGCGGCATCACGGGCGGCGTGGTGGCGGGCGACCTCGTGGCGGCCGCAGACCAGAAGTCGGCGACGGTCACGGGGCATGTGATCGGCAGCGCGAGTGTGCAGGTGGCCAGCGGCGCGCTGGCGGCCACGCCCTCGGGCGCGATCACCGTCACACCGGGCACGGCCGCGAAGGTGCGCGTCGAGACGCTGGCGAACGGCACGGGTGCGGTGGTGCCGGCCCAGAGCTTGGCGTCCGGTGCATCGGTGACGCTCTTTGCGATCACCCGCGATGCGTCGAATAACTTCGTTGCGAATGTCGCGGCGAGCAGCTGGGTACTCGAGAACTCCACCGGCGGTGTCGTGGCCGGGGACCTCGTCGCCGCTGCGGATCAGAAGTCGACCACGTTCACGGGACACGCTGGCGGCAGTGCGGATATTCGCGCCACGTCGGCAGCCCTCACGCAGACGCCCTCGGGGTTGATCACCGTCACGAGCGGCATCGCCACGCAGGTCGCTGTCGAGACCGCGGCCGATGGCTCGGGTACGATCGTCGCAGCGCAGAGTGTGGCCTCAGGCGCTGGCATCACGGGCTTCGCCGTGGCGCGAGATGCATCGCATAACTTTGTCGCGAATGTCGCGGGCACGTGGAGCCTGGGCAGCATCACCGGCGGCGTTGTGGCCGGCGATCTGGTCGCGGCGGCCGATGCCAAGAGCGCGATCTTCACCGGGCACGTGACCGGTTCGGGCCGCATGCAGGTGAGCTTGGTGGCACTCACTGCCACGGCATCGGGCGTGATCACCGTCACTCCGGGCACGGCCACGACGGTGCGCGTCGAGACGCTCGCGAACGGCGCGGGTGTGGTGGCGCCGGCCCAGAGCCTCACGTCCGGTTCATCGCTGACCGCCTTTGCGATCTCTCGCGATGCCTCCAACAACTTCGTCGCGAACGTGGCAGCCACGTCGTGGAGCCTGGGCGGCATCACGGGCGGCGTGGTCTCGGGTGACCTCGTCGCGGCTGCGGATCAGAAGTCGGCCACGTTCACCGGCCGTGTGATCGGCAGCGCGAACGTGCAGGCGGGCAGTGGCGCGCTGGCGGCAACGGCCTCGGGCGCGATCACGGTCACGAGCGGTGCGGCGACCCAGGTCCGCGTCGAAACGCTGGCCAACGGCACGGGTGTCGTGGTGCCGGCGCAGAGCCTGGCGTCGGGTTCGTTGCTCACGTGCTTCGCGATCACGCGCGATGCCTCGAATAACTTCGTCGCCAATGTGGCCGCGACCACATGGGCGCTCGAGAACCGCACGGGTGGTGTCGTGGCCGGCGACCTGGTGGTGGCCGTGGATCAGAAGTCCGCCACGCTAACGGGACACGCGGGCGGCACGGGCGATATCCGCGCCACGTCGGCGGCGCTCACGCAGACGCCGTCGGGCGTGCTCACGATCGTCAGTGGCACGGCGGCCAAGGTCGCGGTCGAGACGTCGCCCGATGGCCTGGGAAGTGTCGTCGCCGCGCAGAGCATGGCCGCGGGCTCGTCGCTCACCGTGTACGCGGTGGCGCGTGATGCGTCGAACAACCTCGTTGCGAACGTGGCGGGCGCTTGGAGCTTGACGGCGATCACCGGCGGCGTCGTCGCGAGCGATCTCGTCGCGGCCGCCGATGCCAAGAGCGCGGTTTTCACGGCGCATGGAGTCGGCTCCGCATCAATCCAGACGGCTTTCGCGTCGCTGCCCTCGACGGGCAGCGGCACGATCACCGTGTTGACGGGCGCCGCGACGCAGGTGCGTGTCGAGACGGCGGCGAATGGCACCGGCAGCGTGGTGGCCGCACAGAGCTTGGCTTCGGGTGCGCCGCTCACGGTGTTCGCGGTCTCGCGCGACGGGGCGGGGAACTTCGTCGCGAATGTCGCCGCCACCTCGTGGGGGCTCACGGGCACCACGGGCGGCGTGGCGCTCACCGACCTTGTGGCGTCGGTCGATAAGCGAAGCGCCACATTCACGGGGCATGTGATCGGCACGACGTCCGTGCGCGCCCTGGTCACCGGTCTCACGGCGATCCCGACCGGAGTACTCACGGTGACGCCGGGTGTGGCAGCCAAGGTGCGAGTCGAGACTCTGGCCGATGGCAGCGGCGCGGTGGTCCCGGCTTCGCCATTGGCGACGAATGCCGCGCTCACGGCGTATGCGATCACGCGGGATGCTTCGAACAACTTCATCGCCAACGCCACGGGCGCGGCGTGGAGCCTGCAGAGCATCACTGGCGGTGTCGTCGCGGCGAACCTCGTGGCTTTGGCCGACGGCTCGAGCGCCACGTTCAGCTCCCACAATGTAGGCTCTGCCGTGATCGCCGCCACGCTCGGTGTGCTGACGGCGACGCCCTCGGGTGTCATCAGCAGCACCGGTATCGCGGGAGTCGGTGCGGCGCCGGTGGCGTTCGCACTCCAGCAGAACTTCCCGAATCCCTTCACGCGCGTGACGACGATCCGCTTCGCGGTGCCCAAGGTGGCCGCGGTGCGGCTGTCGGTGTACGACGTGGCGGGCCGCCAAGTGGCTCAACTTCTCGACGAGGTGAAGGCGCCCGGTGAGTACTCGGTACGCTGGGAGTCGAGTTCGGTCCGCAGCGGCACCTACTTCTACCGGCTCGAGAGCAACGGGCACCAGATGGTGCGCAAGATGCTGGTGATGCAGTAGTTACGCTGCGGCGGTCCTCGCGCTGCAGATCGCCATCGGACGGGCGGCCACCTCGAAAGGGGTGGCCGTTCGTGCTGCCGGACTGGGGCTTCTGGTGCCGTGTATCAGCGCAGGTCCGCACGCCACCTGTGAAGACGAAAGGTGGCACCGGGACTTGCGCCTCAGGCATCTCACCCTGCATTCAAATCGTCGCGTGGTCCCGAAGTCACCTGCAACTTCGGATGTCACCCGTGCAGGCGAAGCGATGAAACGTCGCCGGTGCCTGGAGACTCCCACACTCACAGGGGGTGTTGTGGAGAGCGACCTTGCGCCGGCGGCGGCAGTCTTGCTCGCAGCCTTCAGCGACCGGCGTCGAGCATGATCGGCGCGCTCATCGCCTGGCCTGGCACGTGCGAGTCGCTCGGACGCAGCCGCAGGCGTAGGGAATCCCGGGCGGCATCGGGGAGCGCGATGTGCAGCGAGTTCTGCGCCTTGCCGCCCACACGAGTGGCGAGCTTCGCCCAAGGTCCTTCGATGGCCGGGGCCCACTCGATATCGGCCAGCTCCGGGCCGGTCCACGTGAGCGAGCCGCCTTCACGCGGCCAGTGCGCGGCGTGTACAGGGTTCGAGATCGCGTAGCGCGGAAACTGGTAAACGAGGAATTGTCCGCCGGGCTGGGTCTCGGGCGCGCCTACGACGAGGCCCGGCACGCCGGGTCCGCCGAGTCCCGGGATGGTCGCGAGGTCGGTGCCGAAGTTGCCGATCTTCGATGGCCCGACCATGTGCAGATCGGGCGTGTCGTCCATCTGCGGGCCACCATAGAAGACCGAGATACTGCCTCGAACCGGACCATCGCTGCCGTCGCCGTAGGCGCCCACGAGGATGTCGGGGTGGCCGTCGCCGTTCACGTCGCACGCGGTGAACACATGTCCGAACTTGCTGTTCGAGCCCTTGCCGCGGAGCACATAGCGCGCGTGGGCATCCAGGTTCTGTCCGCCCAGATAGACCGACACCGTGCCTCCCCACTCCTCGAAGCCCATCGCGCGCTCGGCGGCCACCGCATAGTCGTCGATGCCGTCGCCGTTGACGTCGCCGATGCCGCGGATGCAGCAGCCGTACCAGTCGCCCGGTCCGGCGGCGTACAACTGCAGATCCGGATCGCCGTCCGGATGCGCGCCGCCCAGATAGATGTACGCCTTGCCGGCGACACGGCCTGCCGTGCCGTCCGTGTTCGCGCCGACTGCGAAGTCGTCGTACCCGTCGCCATTCACGTCGCCGATGCCCGTTGCGCTGATGCCGAACTGAGTGCCGACCCGGTTCGGGATCAACTCCAGGTCCGGGGTCGCGCTCAGGTGGGGACGTCCCAGATAGAGATACACGCGGCCGCTGGCCGCACCGTCGCGGCCATCGGTGGGCGCGCTCACCAGGAAGTCGGCGAAACCGTCGTGATTGACGTCACCCGCCGACTCGATGTCGAACCCGAACTCGGCCGACGCCCGCGGCGAGCCCAGCTCGAGCGCCGGCAGCGAGTCAGGCTCGGGCCCGCCCAGATAGATGAACACTTCGCCCGTGCGCGGCACGCCGGCATGGTCGGCGTAGATCGCGCCGATCGCGAAGTCGGGATGATGGTCGCCATTCACGTCGCCGATCCCCGCGACGCGGTAGCCGAAGAAGCTGCCGCCCGGCCCGCCGAACGACCGCCACTCGACGAATGTGCCATCGGCGGTGCCGCGCATGAGGCGCACACGGCCTGAGGGATTCTGCTCGCCCGGAGCGGCGACCAGCAGATCGGGATAGCCGTCTCCATCGACATCGCCCGGAGAGGCAACGCTGAAACCGAGCATGCCGAGATTCTCGTGGCCGGGCACGCTCTGCACCAGTCGGGACGCGGCGGCGACGCCCACCGGGTGCACGACGTAACGCGGCGCCAGCAGGCCCGGCAGATAGGTCATGGCGGCCCAGACCGCGGCCGTGAGCACGGCGCCCGAGCCCATGAGCGCAAGCTGCCGGCGTAGCGAGACGCGGCCGAGGGTGGGTGGCGCGGGTGGCGCGTGGACACCGGCGAGCGCGCGCTCCATCTCGCCGGCATCCGCAAAGCGCCGTGAAGCCGCCGGTTCGAGTGCGCGCTCGATGACTTGAACGAGGGCACCGGGCAGATCGGGCCGCCAGTTGCGCAGCGGCGTGCGCTCACTGCGGGCGTGGCGAGCGCGCAGGTCGTCGAGCGAGATGGCTTCGATGGGGGCGTGGCCGCTCGCCATGCGGTACAAGAGCACGCCGAGCGCGTAGAGATCACTGCGCGTGCTGGCGCTCTCGCCTTCGAGCAGTTCCGGCGCGGCGAAGAGCGGTGTCGCCCCGGAGGGTCCATCGTTCAAGCCTGCGGTGTCGGTGCGCGAGGCCGCACCGAAGTCCATGAGTACGATGCGGCCCGAACCGGCGGCCGAGTTTCCGCCCGCGCTGCCCTCGCGCATGACGTTGCGCGTCTTCACGTCGCCGTGAATGAGGCCCGCGTCATGTACGGCCGCCAGCGCGGCGCACAGGTCCAGGCCCAGCGCGACGAGCTCGCGCGCGCCCATCGGGCCCTGTGTGAACAGGATCTCCTCGAGCGTGCGCCCGCGGATGAGCTCGGTCCAGATGCCGGCGCGGCCTTCGTGCAGGTCGGTGCCGTGCACCGTGAGCACATGCTCGTGGCGCACGCGCGCCAGGCGCTGGGCCTCGCGCAGCCAGCGCGTGGAGCGCGACGCGGGCTCGCCAGCGCGGTGCAGCTTGAGGGCTACTTCACGCTCGAGCGAGGAATCCCATGCGCGCCAGACCTCGCCGAAAGCGCCTTGGCCCAGCCGCTCGACCGCGCGCAGCGGACCCCAGACGAACGTCGCCCGCTCGCGTGTCGTGTTTTCACGCCGGCGGTGGAGCTCGCCTACGCTCTGCAGCTGGCGCAGCGTCTCGAGCGTGCTATCCAGGTCGCTCGCGCTCTCGCGAGTCGCCTCCCAGTCGACAGGGGCGTCGTCGGCGATCCGCAGTGCGAGTTCGAGCGCGCGCGGATCGTCGCCGGCTTCGTCGTCAGGCGTCATCGCGCATCCTCTCCGCCAGCGCGAGCAGTCCGCGCGCGACCAGCATGCGGGCGGTGTTCGCAGAGTGTTTGCCCAGGGCGGCGGCGATCTCGGCGTGCGAGTAGTCCATCTCGAGTCGCAGGATCACCGCCTCGCGTTGTTCGTCGCCCAAGCTCTGCAGGCCGCGTTCGTAGCGCGCGTGCGTGTCGCGTCCGAGCAATTGCTCGATCGGAGAGGGACCGGCATCGGCGAGTGTCTCGGGCACCTCGTCGTGAGGCCGGCGCCGCGCGCCACGCCGCGCTTCGTCGCGCGCCGCGTTGAGCAGGATGTGTCGCAGGTAGCCCAGGAACGCGCCTTCGCCGCGATGCTCGAAGTGATCCACGTGCTTGAGCGTGCGTAGCAACGTGATCTGCACGAGGTCATCCGTTTCGGACAAGTCGCGCGCGGCGTGCGGCAACTGCTGATGCGCCCAGCGCTGCAGGACCGGCAGGAAGCGCTGGTACAGCCGTTCCCGTGAGCGTTCGTCGCCGCCACGCGCACGTTCGAGCAGGTCGAACGTGTTCTCGAGCGGGTCGCTCGCGGTCTCGTGGCCGGGGCGTTCTTCTGGAGCTGACATCGGTCGTACTCCAGAGCCGTAGGCGGGAAGGTCGCGACAGGAACCTCAATTGAGCCTCGACTCCGGAGCGCGGTCAAGCGGATGGTCATGGGCGTGCGCCCCTCAGCGCCCGATCACCATGGATCCGCTCCACGAGCGGTACATGAGCGACTTGTTGAGGAGCGGCAACTCGTGGCTGGTCCCGGGCTTGAAGACGATCCCGCCGTCGGCCGGCGTTCCCGCGACCGCGGCCGCCACCGAATGGAACGGCGCGAGGAAGGTGCCGAGTTCCGAGCCGGCGGCGAGCAGGTCCACCCAACTGCCCGGACGGATGGCCACGGTCATGATAGCCGCGGCATCGCTGGCCGGGCGGATATCGATGCCGGTGGGGTAGTCGCCGTGCGTGTAGCTGTCCGTGGACGGCACGGTGGACTCGTTCAGGATGTGCACGCCGCTTGCACGATAGAGGTCGCCGGCGTCGCCATGAACGTGGCCGGCCCACGCCACCTTCTCCAGGTCGTAGAGGCCATCGGCTTGGAGCAGCGCGATGCCATAGTGGGAATTGTTCGCGGGCCAGCCCGGCTGCCCCGGGAAACCCTGCTGCTGGTTCACCGCATGGAGCGGATTCGTGAGCTGCTCTTCATCGATGTGCCAGACCGCAAGTCCGCCCTGCGGGATCTGCCGGTCGAAGCCCACCGGCTCGCGGTTCTCGATGAGCAGGTACTCGTTGGCAGGGAAACCGGCGGTGATCTTGAACATCGCCTGCGTCGTCTCGGCTTGAGGAAGCGTGTAGCTGCTAGGGCCCGAGATCAGCCCGGGTGTCGTGAAGTTCAGGCGCTGCTTGCACCACGCCGAGAGCTGCGGCGGATACTGCTGGCTTCCGTCCCAGCCCCACGAGTCGCCCATGAGGCACCACACGCCCGCGCCCATGCCGTCGTAGTCATAGTCATACAGATCCGGCAGGCCGAAGAAGTGGCCGGTCTCGTGCGCGACCACTCCTACGCGGCACATGTTGGCCCCTCCGCCGCCGAAGAGCGCGGCCTCCGTGTGGATGCGCGAGACCTTCACCAGCACGTTGTTCGCATTGCGGTCCTGGCTCACCCAGTCGGTGGCGAGGGTCCACTGCTGCGACCAGACGTTCTGCGTATTGGCGGTGGCCTCCGCGCCGTATCCCGAATGGATGAGATCGATCGCGTCGACGTAGCCATCGTTGTTCTGGTCGTACAGCGCGAAGTTCACGGTGGCATCGAGCTGGTTCAGGGCGTCCGTGACCATCGAGTCGCGGCGACCCGAGTTGAAACCGGACGCGTTGGCGGAGTACCACGATTCATTGTTCGGCAGGATGGTCCACGGCAGCACCGTCGAGACCAGATCGAGCTTGTTGTAGGAATTCTCGCGCCACACATCTCGCACGCTGCCGGTGGGGGCCACTGCCGGGTCACCGCCGATATTATTCAGGAGCTTGTCGAAGTCGGAGGCCGGCTTGATCTGAGCGGCGCCTTGATCGGCGAACTGCGCGAGGATCACCAGGTTCTTCACCGTGCCGCTCGCCGGGGTGATCACACTGGGCCGGGTCTGCTGGCCGATGAGTGCGAAGCGCTGCGCGCGCGCGGCCCCTGTCTGGCGCAGGTGGGGCTGCAGGCCAGCCGCTGCGGGGTCCCCGCCGGCGCGGATCGCACCAGCGAGGAGATCGCCGTCGGCGCCGCGTACGGCGTAACGGTACTCTCCGTTGCCGGCCGGCATCACCACGAAGCCGTCCAGGTCCTCGAACAGATGACCGTGTTCATCGCCGATCATGTGCACGCGCAGTCGCGCACCGTCGGGTTGCGTGAACACGAATACTTCGGGGGAGGCAGTGATCGCGAACGCCGGCGCCGCGCAGGCCAACGCGAAGACGAGCACTGCCGCCGCGGAACTCCGCAGGGCGCGGCTCACTGCAGGCTCACGAGCACGAGCACGAGGCCGGTGCCGTGCTCGAGCGACGTCATCGCCTTGCCCAAGATGGCGCCTTGCGACTGATCACGGTCCTTGGCGACCATCGCGAAGCCCGCGCGGTCGGCGCTCGTGAGCAGGTCGCCCGCGTGGATGGCGCCATGAGCGGCGTCGCACTTGACCCACACGCGGCCTGTGAGTGCGAGCGCCACGGTGCCTTCGCGCTTCTCGTCTTTTGCCAGCTCGACGCCGGCGGCCAAGCCATTCGCGCCGCTCACGACGCCCGCGACCGTGCGGGCGTACGCGCGGTCACTGACGCGGATACGGCCGGGCGCCGAGGCATCGATCACCATGACCGTGCCGGGCTCGGTGCCATCGGGGGCTTCGAAGCGCTCCGCGAGATCGGCGCCGCCCAGGATCTGCACGGTCTTGATCTTGGCGAGGCCGTCGATATACATGGCGGTGCCGCCGCCGTCGTTGCGGAAGTAGCCGCCTTGGCCGGTCGAGGTATTGCAGAGACCGACCACGCCGGACTTGAACGGACCGGTGCTATAGCCCCACACGCCGTCGTTGGTGCTGCTCAAGCCGTACACGCCGATGCTGCTCACGCTCGTGCCGTACACGCCGTAGCCGCCGTTCGACGAGCCCCACACACCGTTGGCCGGCGCGGGATCGGTCACGCCGCCGTTGTTGCCGATACCGCGGATCGCCGCGTTCTCCGTGATGAACGCGCTACCGCGTACGGTGCTCTTGATGCCCAGGCCCGCGGTGCCGAGCACGTCGAGCTTCGCTGCGGGCGTCGCGACACCGATGCTCACGTTACCGCCCGGCGCGTTGAGCGCGAGCGTGAGTGGCGTGAACGTGTCGTAGTTGAAGGCGAAGACGTTGCCGTTCGTGACATTGCCACCCTCGATGAACACGCCCTTGCCGCTGGCAAACGGAGAGGAGCCGCCGGTGAAGCCGACGCCGCCGGTGGGATACGTGAGGTCGGGGCCGTCGGACACCCACTGGCTGCCGCCGGTACCGCCGTTGAGGGCATAGAGCGCGAAGGGCACTGGTGTGATGGGTTGCCGCGCGCCCATGGGCGTGTACGCCGCGTCGGCCGAGCCTTTCACCTGCACATCGAGCCAGCGCGCCTGGTTCGTGAACACGCCGGCGCCGAAGTCGACCGTGACGCTGAAGAGGCCGTTGGTCGCGATCACGCCGTTGAGCGTCTGCGACGCACCGACCTGCGTGCCCAGGGTGGCCGCGTCATACAGGCGCAGGATCAGGCTGTACGTGTCATTCGCGGGGAAGTTGTTGCGGTCGATGCGGCCCTGGTAGGTGAACGCGGTGCCGACCGCGGCGGCGTGTGCGGCGGCGGCCAAGGTGCTTGTGGCGATCAGCAGTGCAAGCAGGAGGCGGCGAGGCGACATGAGAGTTCTCCAGAAAGTAGGTGGAAGAGTGATCGAATAGCAGAAGGTGGCGCGCGGAAGGCGCGAATCGCGCGGACCGCTCAATCGAGTCGCACGATGCGGCGCGTGAGTTCGCGGCCCACCGCGCGCACGCGCACGAAGTACACGCCGGCGCTCACCGCGCGACCTTGCGTATCAGTGCCGCGCCAGTTCTCGCGGTAGCGGCCGGCGTCGCGCGTGCCGTTCACGAGCGTGCACACACGTTCGCCCTTCACATCGAAGACTTCAGCGGTCACATGCCCGCGCGCGGGCAGGGCGAACGCGATCATCGTGCTGGTCGCGAACGGATTGGGCGAAAGCGGCGCGAACTCGAGTGTCGTGGGCAGCGCGTCGCCGGCCGGCGCACCGAGCACACCGCCGGCGGGCAGAACCCAGACGCCGGCGCTCACGCTGTAGCTGCCGCCGGTGAGAGGTGCCGTGGCAGGTACACCGATCGACGCCGAGAGCGTGTAGATGCCAGTCGTGCGCTGGGTGTCGCCGCCGCCGGGGAATGCCCACCAGTCCATGGAGGTCTGGGCGGACGCGGCAGGCGCGTGGGCGATGCTCGCGAGCATCAGTGCCAGAAAGACGAGGGCTGTCGGGTGTGGATGCGGACGCATGCGCTCCTCCGGTCATGGATCGTCCCCGTGCTGGCACGGGGGTTCATGGGAGGAAGCGACGACGGATCCAGAACCGCACGCGGCTTCTTTCGCGCCGCCTTGCAGCCGGGGCGTGTGCGGTTAGCGCTTGGCCGGACGCCCCACGAACACCTGGCCCTGGCCGCTCAGACGCAATCCGCGGCCCTTCGCATCGGCGAAGGGCGTGAGCGCGACGCGCGTGCCATCGAGCAGGTCCCATGCGCCCAGGCCACCTTCGGCGAGGGGGGCCACGGGCAGGATCACCGGCGCAGGCCGTGCGTCATCGGCGGCGACATCGATCAGGCCGCCTGCGAGCCACGCGAAGCTCATCTGCGAATCTCCGCGCTTGGAGTGCAGCGTCACATAGGTGCGAAGGCCGCGGTCGAGCCACGGGAGCGCCGCACTGCCTTCGAGCGCGGCGTCGATGAGTGGGCCATGTGCCTGCTCGTGTGCGGCGAGGATCTCGCGCAGCGCCCGCACCCAACCGCGCTCCACCGGCAGCAGCGCATGCGCGAGCGCCGAGTCGTCGTGTGCGGCGGCGGCGCGCAGCAGGTCGGCGGCGCGGCCCTCGACGAGCGCGCGCGTGCCGCTGGAGTCCGAGCCGAGCACGAGGTTCATGGCCTCGGCGCCCGAGAGTTGCATGCGCAGCCCCGCGCCATCGCGCACGAGTGTCAGGCGGCCGGAGGGCGCGAGCTGCCACGTGCCGGTCAGGGCGTCGAGCCGGTCGGCGGGCCACTGTACCGTCTCGGGCGGCAGCTCCACCCGCCGGCCCTGCAGCACGCGCGCGATGGCGCGCTGCACGGCGGCAACCGGCAGCCGGCGGCCCCAGCGCACGCCCGCATTCGTGATGGCGATGATGCGGCGCATGCTGTCGCGCTCCACCCAGAGGCCCGCGTGGTAGCCCGGGATGTCGCCGCCGATCAACACGAGATCGCTCGCGCCCTCGCGCGGCAAGAGCCAAAGGCCGAAGCCGTAGAAGACCTCGGCGTTCACCTGCGAGCGGCGCGTGAGCAACGTATCGAGCTCTGCAGAGCCCAGAGTACCGCTGCCCTGCATGCTGCGTCCCCAGCGCCACAGGTCGTGCGCGGTGGTGACCAAGTCGCCCGCGCCGCTGCCGGCCCACGGTTGGCGCCAGTCACGGAATGAACCGCTCACGTGCCACTCGTCGCGGCCTGTGGCGGCTTCGCGGCGCTCACGCGCGTATGCGCTGCCCGCGCCGCTCTGGCGCATCTGCGCCGGCGCCAGCAGAAGCGAATCGCAGAGTCGCGGCCACGGCGCGCCGCTCACGCGCTCGGCGATGGCGGCCAGGAGTTGGAATCCGGCGTTGGAGTACACGAAGCGCTCACCGGGCGCGCTCACGAGTCTTGCGCGCAACGTGGCGCGCAGGACCTGGTCGCGCGAGTCGAGTTCGAATACGCCTTCGGCGTCCTCGGGTAGGCCGGAGCGATGTGCAAGCAACTGCCGCGGCGTGATCGCGGCTTTGTCGGTTGGCACGCCCGGCAGGAGGCGCGCGAGCGAATCGTCGAGCGAGAGCCGGTGTTCGTGCGCCAGGTGCACGATCAGCGCGGCGGTGAAGCTCTTGGTCACCGAGCCCACGGCGAAACCGGTCGTGAGCGTGACCGGCGTTGCGCGGCCATCGGCGCGGCCGAGCGCGCGTTCGGCGAGCACGCTGTCGGCTTCGGAGACCGTGACCTGGCCGGTGAAGCCGAAGGCGCCCAGGCCGTCGAGATAGCGCGCCAGCGAATCCGCAGCGCCGGCGCTCAACGCATGCGCAGGTGGGGTCACGAGCATCAAGCTCGCGAAGGCGGCCGCGCACGTGAGGCCCCATGCCGATCGCCGGCGCGCGCGCTTCAGAGCGGGCGCTCCTCGAGGATTGCCGCGAGCTTGGCGGGATCCAGATTTCCGCCCGAGACCACGCACACGAGCGGGCCTTCGGGCAGCGGAAGTTGCGCGCCACCGATGGTGGTGGCGTCGCGGCCGGCGAACGCGGCGGCGAGCGCGGCAGCGCCGGCGCCCTCGGCGACGACACGCGCGCGCATGACCAGCGCGCGAATGGCGGCGGCGACCTCGTCGACCGAGACCACGCACGTACCGGCGAGCAGCTCAGAGGCCAGCGGCCACATCTCGGCCAGCACAGCGCTGCCGCCGATGCCGTCGACGAAGCTCGTACGATGCTCGATGCGCTGCGCCGAGCCGGCGCGCAATGATGCGGCCAGCGGCGCGGCTACGTCGACCTCGCACGCGAACGTGGGCACGCCGCTGCCGGTGGCCGTGAGCGCGGCGGCGATGCCGCAGCTCAGGCCGCCGCCGCCGTAGGGCACCAGTACCGCGGCTGCATCGGGCAGGTCCTCGAGGATCTCGAGCCCGACGGTGCCGTTGCCCGCGATCACTGCGGGATCGCTGACCGGATGCACGAAGTGACCGTCGAGTCCGTCGAAGCGGCGCTCGACCAGCACCTGCCACCAGCGGTCGAAGGGCACCACGATGCAGCGGCCACCCAGGCGTTCGATCGCGTCGAGCTTGGCGCGCGGCGCGCGGTCGGGGACCACCACGCTGCACGGCACGCCTTCGAGCCGCGCGCACCAGGCGACAGCTTGCGCCATGTTGCCCGCGCTCGCGGTCCACACGCCCTTGGCGAGCGCGTCGCTCGGCGCGAGTGCGAGCGCGTTGGCGCCGCCGCGGATCTTGAACGAGCCGATCGGTTGCAGGTTCTCGAGCTTGAGCCATATCTCGCGCTCACCGCTGCGCGCGGGCAGCGCGATCAACGGCGTACGCACCGCGATGCCACGGACGTTCTCGCGCGCGGCATGGATCTGCTCGAGCGTCGGTGCGTTCAGGATGAAGGCGCCGGCGCTCATGAAGCGGGCCCGCCCCATTCGAGCCACGTTCCGGTACCGGTCGCCTGGGCGCGCGCGTGGATGAAGTGTGCGGCTGCCAGGTCCTCGAGCGCGATGCCAAGCGACTCGTACAGCGTCACGTCGTCCGCAGAGACGCGGCCGGCGATCTTGCCCGTGAGCACATCGCCCAACTCGCCGAGCAGGTGGGACTCGGTGATCGCGCCCTCCGCTAGCGGCAGGCGATAGTCACCCGCTTCGTTCACGCAGGACTCGCGGCAATCCGTGAACAGCCGCGCGCGCTGCACCGCATCGGTGTCGAGTTCGCGCGCCAAGGGGAAACATGCGCCCACGGCGTTCACATGCGTGCCGGCACTCAGCCACGCGCCCTTCACGACCGGTTCGCGCGACGACGTGGTGGTGCACACCAAGTCGGCGCCGCGCACGGCTTCCTCGGGGCTGGCCATGACTTCGATGGGTACGGGCGAGAGCGCCGCGTGCGTGCGGGCGAATCGTTCGCCGTTCTCGCGCGCGCGGCTGTGCACGCGCACGCGCCTCAGGGTGCGCACGCACGCCATGGCCTGCAGATGCGTTCGCGCCTGCGTGCCGGTGCCGATAAGGGCCAGATCGCCGGCATCCGCGCGTGCGAGAACCTGCGTGGCCAAGCCCGAGGCCGCGGCCGTGCGGATGGCGGTGATCGCAGTCGCGTCGAGGATCGCGATGGGCTCGCCATGCAAGGCGCCGAAGAGCATCACCACGCCCTGATGCGAGTCGTACGCGGTGCCATGATTGTGCGGCATGACGCTCACGACCTTGAGCCCGAAGGCCTGCGGATCGCCAAGATAGCCGGGCATCAGCCCGAGCAAGCCGGACTGATCCGGCAGCCGCATGAGGCTGCGAAGCGGCAGCACCACATGGCCATTGGCGAGCGCGGTCAATGCCTGGCGCATGAGATCGATGCAGTCGCGCATGGGCAAGAGTTCCTGTACGCCCGCTTCGTTCACGAACAGCACCTTCACGCGGCACCTCCGGAGGTGGAGAACAGTGCCAGCAGCCGTTCGGGATCCACGTTGCCGCCCGAGACGATCGAGACCACACGGCTGCCGGGGGCCACCGACTTCACTTTGCCCGCGAGCAGCGCAGCCGTGGCCGCGGCGCCAGAGCCTTCCACATAGAGTTTGGCGCGCAGCAACAGCATTCGCATGGCGTGCATGATCTCGTCCTCGGTCACGAGCACGATCTCATCCACACATTCGCGCGCCACCTGAAGTGGATGCGCGCCTACGAACGGCGGCGTGAGCCCGTCGGCGAGCGTACGGGGCCGTGGCACCGGGACGCTCTTGCCTGCGGCGAGCGCCGGCGTCATGCCCGGGCCGGCCTCGAGTTCGACGCCGACCACCTTACATTGCGGGCGCAGCGCCTTGATGGCGCATGCGACGCCGGCCATGAGTCCGCCGCCGCCGATCGCGACGACCACGACGTCGGTCTGTGGCGCCTGCTCCAGGATCTCGAGCCCGGTCGTGCCCGCGCCGGCCAGACCGGTGAGGTCATCGAAGGGGTGCACGAAGAACGCGCCGCTGCGCGCTTCTTCCTCACGCAGGCGGTCGAACAATGTCGCGCGGTCCTCGTGCGCGATGATCGTGGCGCCATACCCGCGCACGGCGTCCATCTTGGACCGCGGCGCATCGCTGGGCATGACCACGGTGCACGGCACACCGGCTTCGCGCGCGGCCCACGCCACGGCACCGGCGTGGTTTCCGGCCGAGACGGACACGAGACCCTTGGCGCGCCTCTCGGGCGTGAGCGAGAGGATGATGTTGAGCGCGCCGCGCGGCTTGAACGAACCGGTCTTCTGGAAGCTCTCGCACTTGAGCTGCAGCGCCACGCCGGCGGCGTCGCCCAAAGTGCGCGAAGAGAGCATCGGCGTGCGGTGCAGCCGCGGCGCGATACGCGCTGCCGCTTCACGGATCGACTCGAGGGAGATGAGCATGGGCGGCGAGGCTCGCAGGCCGCGCCGCTGGAATCAAGGCTTTCCGCTGCGCTCCGGGTACGGTCGCTGCGGACCTTTGATCATGGCCCACAATTGGCGATTGAATCGGTCCTCGTCGCGCGGGTCCTCGCGGCGCAGGTCGAGTGGCTCCAGCACGCCCGTGCGAGCGGGCTCCGGCGGGTTGCGATCCTGCAGCGGCACACCCGGCGTGATCGCGGTGTACGGCGTCAGGTCGGGTGCGGCGGCGAAGACCCCGGCGAGCGAGCGCGCGAATCGGTCGTAGTGCGACAGTGGATGCAGGTGCAGGATGCGGCCGATGGCGGCGAGCACGTCGGTCGTGTTCGCGAAGTCATGCTGGACGCCGGGGCGGTTGTACGGCGAGACGACGAACAATGGCGAGCGATGCGAGTCCACATGGTCCGGCCCGTCCTGCGCGTCATCCTCGAGCACGAACACCACTGTGCGCGCCCAGAACCGAGAGTGACTGAGCGCGTCGATCACCCGGCCCAGCGCAAGGTCGTTGTCGGCCAGCATGGCGCGCGGCGTGGGCATGTCGGGAGCGCTGCCCGCGGTGTGGTCGTTCGGCAGCCGCATGATGGTGAGTTGCGGCATGCGGCCCGTGCGCTCCTGATCACGGAATTCCGCGAGCCAGGCGTCGGCGCGCTTCTGATCGGGCACCTTGAGGTCCCAGCCCGGGCTCGAGGCGCTCGTGAACGGCGCGAGCGATCGCTTGTCGGCGACCCAGCGACCCAGCGAATCCTGATGCGTGAACTCACCGTGGTTGCGCAGGCTCACATGCGCACGGATCGCGGCGTCCCACAGATAACCCTGACCCGGTTCGGCGGCATCGTCGTCCGTCGGCTGGTCGCGGTTCACGCCTTCGAAGTCGTAGCTGCGGCCGCGATCGGAATAGACACTGGGGATCGTCTTCTCGACGTAGTCCGAACAGTAGGCCGCGGTCGACCAATTGTGACCCTGCCCGCTCACCTCGGCGTTCACGTGGAAGCGGTCGAAGAGACCGAAGCGTTCCGCGAGAGAATGGTGATTCGGCGTGACGCTACGCGGGAAGTAGACCAGCGAGGTGTCGCCGTCACCTTGGCTCATGTCCCCAAGGATCTGGTCGTAGGTGCGGTTCTCCTTGATGATGTAGACCACGTGGGTGAAGGGCGGGTACTTCGCCCCTTGGCGCGGCACGTTCCAGCCCTGCGAGCGGCCGACTCGCGGGGTGAGCGCGCGAAGCGACTGCCGATCGGGCCGGTCCATCACCAGGAGCGACCCGGTCAACTGTCCCATCGCTGTCTGTCCGGTGGGATGGACTCGGTGATCGCCCGGCTGACCGTGGCCCGGATTCGGCGCGGAGCCGGCGCCCTTGCCGTCGATCACCAGCACGCGCCCGCCGCGCTCGATGACGCCGGTGGGATACCACTCGACCGGGATGCGGCCGAGCAGGCGCGTTGCGGGCCTACTCGTCGCATCACCCACAGCGAATATGGCGACAGCGTCGTGGTCGGCTTCGGCCACGTAGAGCCGCCGGCCATCGGCCGAGAGCCCCAAGCCGTCCGGAGTCGCGCCTTCGCTGGGTGCGCCGGCGAGCGTGTCGCGGATCTCGCCGATGAGCTGGTGGCGCTGCGTGTCGATGATCGCGATGCGGTCGTAGCTCGCGCGCGCGGCGTAGAGGCGTGTGCCGTCGGCGCTGAGCGCCAACGCCGACGGATGCTCGCCGCACGCGATGAACGCTCCGGGCGACAGGCCCGCGGTGCTGCGAGTGAAGGTCGCGATCGCGTTGCCGCCCCACGCGGATACGTACACGCTGCCGTCGGGGCCGCTCAACACGCCGTATGGATAGCGCCCCGTGGCGAACCGCTGCACGACCTTGGCAGTTGCGAGGTCGATGACGGCCAGGGAGTCGGCCAGGTTCTCGGCCACGAACAGGAACCGTCCGTCGCGCGAGACCGCGAGTCCCGCAGGGTAGCGGACGCCGAGTGCGGCGCTGTCCGCAGGCGCCAGCGCAAGGCTGTCGCGCAGCGTCGCGGCGCCGCCTTTCCAGTCGTAGCGATAGATCACATCGCGATAGCCGCCGCTGGCATAGAGGACGCGGCCGTCGGGCGAGAAGGCCAGACCGAAGAACGCCGCGGGCTGCGCCAAGGTCTGCGTGACCTGCCCGCTTGGGATGTCGACCACCTGGACGCCCTGCGTGCCCCGGCCACAGAGCAGCACCACCACACGCGAGGAGTCGGGACTGGGGATGACGCGAAGCGGCATGGCCCCGAGCGCGATGCGTGTGCCGGCGGGATCGAGGCGCGCGCCGGTCGGCAAGCGGTGCGGCGCCGGCGCTGCGTGCGCGGTGGCGAGCACCGCCAGCAAGCCGAAGCCCGCGAGTCGCGCCATGAGGGAGGACCTCGTAGCGTTGCGTCGCGGGCTCAGGTTCATCGCCGGCTCAGCGCGCGAGTTCGGCGAGCAGCTGCCGCTCGGCCTCGAGCCAGAACTCCTCGTCGCGGCCGGCCGGGTTGCCCGACTGCTCGTAGAGCGTACGGGCGCGCAGCGCGATCTGGTCAAAGGAGGGCGTGCGCGTCTGGACCGTCGTGGTGGCTTCGGTCCTGGTCGAGCGCTTGGCGCGCGGCTTGGTCGCCGTGGCCGTTCCCGTTGCGAGCGTCGTCGTGGTCTTGCGGGCCGTCGTGGCCTTGGCCGTCGTCTTCTTCGACGGCGCCTTCGTCGTATCGGACATGGAGTCCTCCTTGAGGTGTCGATCGTGAATGCTGACACAGGCAACGTATCATCTGGACCGTGAACAGGAGGTGAATACGGCATTCCGAAAGGAATTCTTGACCTTGACTTCATACCTACCTACTGATAGGTTATGGTCATGCAAGTCACCGGAACTGCCACCCAGATTCTTGATGTCGCTCAGGAACTGGTCCAGACACGCGGATACAACGCGTTCAGTTACAAGGACCTCGAAGCGCGAGTGGGGATCCGCACTGCGAGCATTCACTACCATTTTCCGACCAAGGCCGACCTGGGCACCGCGATCGCCAAGCGGTATCGTGATTTCGTCAACTCCAAGTTCGCGGAATACGAGGCCAAGGAAGTCACGGCGCCCAAGCGTCTCCAACGTTATGCGGGCTTGCTCGAGAGCGTGCTCACGAAAGGCAACCGCATCTGCGTCGGCGGCATGCTGGCGAGCGACTATGCCACGTTGCCGCTCGAGGTGCAGACCGAGGTGAGCGCGTTCATCCACGACAACGAGCGCTGGCTCGCGCGCGTTCTCAAGGAGGGGCGTGCGGCAGGGGAGTTGGCGTTCGATGGCACCCCCGAGGTGTTGGCGACCACGCTGTTCTCGGCGCTCGAAGGCGCGATGTTCGTGGCCCGCAGCACCGGCGACCATGGCCGCTACCGGCGCACCGCGGAGTGGTTGATCGGTACGCTGATGTCGCCGCGAGTCGCCGCCCGGCGGCGCTGAGGAGCGCGAGGGGTCGCCGTCACGAAAGAAAACTCGAATCGTTTCGCTGCGATACCTATCTACAAGTAGGTAGGCATGCCATGAAAAACTTAAAACCATCGTCCCACTCCCACGCAACATCCCTCGAAGGAGGCCGTCATGTCCCGCATCCACCCACTTGCACTCGAGAACCCCACGCCCCAGGTGAAGCTAATGTTCGATGCCGTCCAGCGCGCGCTCGGCACCGTGCCCAACATGATGCGCACGATGGCGCAGAGCCCCGCGGTGCTGAATGGTTATCTGTCGCTGAGTGGTGCGCTCGCCAAGGGCACGTTGGGTGCTAAGGCGGGCGAGCAGCTCGCGCTGCTCACAGCCGAGGAGAATGGGTGCCTGTACTGCGCCTCTGCGCACACGGCGCTGGGCCAGCTGCATGGCTTGGATGAGAACGAGATCAGCGAGGCGCGTGAAGGCCGCGCGAGCATCGCCAAGGTGCAAGCCGCGCTGACGCTGGCGCGCTCGGTGATCGAGACGCGCGGTCACATCGGCGATGCCACGTTGCGCGCGGCTCGCGAGTCTGGCCTGACCGACGGTGAGATCGGCGAAGTTGTTGCCCACGTCGCACTGAACGTGTTCACGAATTACTTCAACTCCGTCGCCGCCACCGATGTGGATTTCCCTGCAGTGCGCGCGCCGAAGAACCTCGTCGCCTGAGTCCACGCGCGTGATACTCGCGCCGCTGCCGCTGCACGAGGCGGCGCGGGTCACCGGCGCTTGGCCCCTTCATCACCTTCGAACGGAGTCCTCCATGCCGCGCCGCAACACAGCTTCGCCCTTCCATCGCGGCGAGATCGCCATGCAGACACGCGCCGGCGTGCTGGAGTCTGCTCGCCGGGTGGGCGGCATCATCGGCCCGAGCATCTCGGCGATGTTCGCGGAGTTCCTGGGCGAGGTCCGAATGGCCGGGATCGGCGCTGAGGACACCGAAGGTCGTCTGTGGGCGACTGTCTTCACGGGCCCGGAGGGTTTCCTGCAGGCGCAGGGGCCTCTGGATGCTCGTGACCGATTGCATGTGGGCGCGCTGCCCGCGCCTAGCGACGCGCTGGCGACTCGGCTCACGAGTGCCGCGTGGACGGGTGCTCCGGTGGGCGTCTCGGCGATCGACCCGGCGACGCGCCGGCGCGTGCGCGTGAACGGCATTCTCGCCCGGCTTGAGCAAGGCGACGCGCCGGGCTTCGCGATCGAAGTGCGCGAAGCGTACGGCAACTGCCCCAAATACATCACGGCTCGTGAGATGCCCCAGCCGCCGGCCGTTCTGTCCGCGGCGCGGGCCGCTGGCACGCCGCGGTTCTTGCACGCGCTCGACGATGCTCAGCTCGCCCTTGTGCATCGCGCCGACATGCTCCTCCTTGCGAGCATCGGCCCCGGCCAGCGGGCGGATGCGTCGCATCGTGGCGGACGGCCGGGCTTCGTGCAGGCTCCGGACGCGACACATCTGGTGATTCCCGACTACAGCGGCAATCGCATGTTCAACTCGCTCGGCAACCTGCTTGTGGATCCGCGCGTCGGTCTGGTGTTTCCGGACTTCGAGCGAGGCGCGCTGTTGCAGATCTCGGGCCGCGCGAACGTGAACGAAGCGCCGGAGGCCCGCGCGACGTTCCCTGGCGCGGAACGCGTCGTCGAAGTCACGATCGAGCGAGTGAATGAGGTGCCCGAGGCGCTGCCCGCGCACTGGCATCTGCTCGGCTATTCTCCGTTCGACCCGCCGCCTTCCGGTGCGGCATGAGTCCATCCCAGGGATGGCGCACATGCCGATGCGCGACGAACAAACCGCCATCCCCGATACCGACGTGCTGCCCGCGGCGGTGACGCTACTGCAGCACGCGATCGACACGTACGCGAGCGAAACGAACAAGATCGTATCCGTGTGGCGTGACTTCCGCGACGAGGATCTGGCCTACGGGCCACACGCGCGCGCGCACCGTGCTCGAGGTCCTGCAACATCAGTTGCTCTCGGAACGCCGCTTCTTCGCGGAGTTCCTGGAAACGTTCGTGTCCGCTCCGGCCGACATGCTGCCCCCCGAGTCGAGCGTGAGCGCCTACGCTGCGCGTTGCGTCGTGCTTGCACGGCCGCGTGTGAGGAGTTCCACCTGCGACGAGATCGCCGTTTGTCCCGGTGGGGCACCGGTCCGTCAACGCGTCACGCGCCATCGCCCGACGCATAGTCCGTCGTTCAAGGATTGCAGCGCGACCCAGCCGCCGAAGCTGGCGAATTCGATCTTCGTTGCGTCGGGAGCGCCAAGCAGCGGGATGCGCGCATCCCCCTCGACGGCGACCAAGAATACCGGGGCACGAGCGATGTTGTCTCCATCCGGCGAATCGACCTCACAAAAGCCCCCAACGTAGAGCCCGTCGCTCGTGACGGAACACGCGCTGAAGTACTCGAGCGAACGACCACCACGAGGGTCAGGGAACTTGCCGTCGAGGTGTTTCAGGATCTTTCCCGTGGAATCCAGCACCAGATTCCGCTCCTTCGGATCGGAGGCCATGCGTGAGACCAGATAGCGCTTGCCGTCGGGGAATCCTGACCGCTGAAACAACATGTCGAAACCCTCGACCGCTTGAACAGTGGGCGGGTCGCCGGGTGTGAACCGTAGGAGGGGCCGTACCGCGTGAGTGATCAAGGTCTGCTCGCGCAGGTGCGAAGCTGGGGCATGGGCGGCCGGCGCGAGCAGCCGAATCGGGGCATCTTCATCCCGAGGGCTCGTCCATCCGTAGAGTCCGCCATCGGAAGCCCAGAAGAACGGCCACACCCAGCCCGCGTGGACGAAGTGCCGAGCTCCCGATGCGACGTCGATGAAGAAGAGGGAGTCATCGGGCGCGCCGGGCCGCACGGGGAATGCGACGAAATGCATGAGACACGCCAGCGATCGGCCGTCGGCAGACCATGCGACCTTGTACTGAACGAGTTTGGCGCTCGTGCACAGTAGCCTCTGGCGCGGTGGCAGGGTGTCCATGTCGAGCAGCGCAAGGCCTTGCGAAGTCGCGAGCGCGAGCAAGTTCGCACGGGGCGACCACGGCGACGCGCCGATGCTGCAGTTCGCGATCTGGTCGGTCGAGTGGATCGCTGACGTGAATGTCGCTCGGGTTTCGCGAGCGGCCGGTGCACTCGCTGCACGGGCGGGGCAGAGGTCAGTTGCCAGGAGAAGCAAGATCACCGCGAGTTGTCTCACCGACGTTCCTCCCTTGGTCGGACCGCGTCACCGCCTACTTGGCTCCGCCCGCTTCCATGGCTTCGAGTGATTCCCAACGCTGGTAGGCCACGGGGATCTCGCCTTCGATCGCCGCGAGCCGCGCCTTGGTGGGCGCGACCTCGGCGGTGCGCGTCGTGTAGAAGTCAGGGGACGCCAGTAGCGCGAAAAGCGCCTGCTTCTCGGCCTCGAGCTGCTCGATGCGCGCGGGCAATTCGGTGAGCTCGCGTTTCTCCTTGAACGAGAGCTTGCGCGGCTTCTCGCCCGAGGCCGCGGCCGCATCGCGCGCGGCTTTGCGCGCGGGGCCTTTGGCCGGCGGCGCATCGGCGGCTGGCTTGCGCTGCCGCAGCCAGTCCGCGTAGCCGCCTACGTATTCGCGCCACTCGCCGGGGCCTTCGCTCACGATCGTGGACGTGACCACGTTGTCGAGGAACGCACGGTCGTGGGAGACGACCACGAGGGTGCCTTGATATTCCATGAGCAGGTCCTCGAACAGCTCGAGTGTCTCCAAGTCCAGGTCGTTCGTTGGCTCATCGAGCACGAGCACGTTGCACGGGCGCGAAAGGATCTTCGCGAGCATCAATCGCTTGCGTTCACCGCCGGAGAGCCGCGTGACCGGGCCTTGGATCTGCTCGGGCGAGAAGAGGAAGTCTTTCAGATACCCCACGACGTGCTTCTCGACATTGCCCACCTGGATGCGGTCGCGGCCTTCGCTGATGTTGCCGACCACGCTCTTGGTCTCATCGAGCACATCATGCAGCTGCTCGAAGTGCGCGATCTCGAGCTTGGTGCCCGGCGTGACCTCTCCCTGTTGCGGGGCGCGCTCGCCGAGCAGCAACTGGATCAGCGTCGTCTTGCCGCAGCCATTGGGGCCCAGGATGCCCACGCGGTCGCCGCGCAGGATCGTGGTGGAGAAGTCCTTCACGATGCTCTTGTCGCCGTAAGCGAAGCCGAGGTTCTCGATCTTGAGCACGCGCCGTCCGGAGCGTTCGGCCTCTTGCAGCGTGGCCTTGACCACGCCGGGGTCCTCGCGCCTTGCGCCGCGCTCCAGTCGCAGTGCTTCGAGCGCGCGCACGCGGCCCTCGTTGCGCGTGCGGCGCGCCTTGATGCCACGCCGCAGCCACGCTTCTTCCTCCGCGAGCTCTTTGTCGAACAACGCGGCTTGCTCGGCCTCCACCCGCAACTCGTCTTCGCGCGTGACCAGGTACGGGTCATAACCGGAGCGATAGCTGCGCAGTTGGCCGCGGTCCAGATCGAGGATCCGTGTCGCGATGCGGCGCAGGAACGCGCGATCATGCGTGACGAACACGATCGCGCCACGGCGGCGCATGAGTGCATCTTCCAGATGGTCGATCGTATCGACGTCGAGATGATTGGTGGGCTCATCCAGGATGAGCACATCGGGGTCGCGCACGAGCGCGGCCGCGAGCAACACGCGGCGCTTGGTGCCCGCGGAGAGCGACGGCAGATCGCTTTCCAGATCCAACGAGAGATCCTGCGCGGCCTGATCGATCAGGGCGTCGATACGCCAGCCCTCGTCGCTCGTGTGCACGCCGCAGACGTCGTGCAGGTATCCGCGCACGGTCCCGGCCAGATCCAGCGGCACGTCCTGTTGCAGGCTCGCGACCCGCACGCCCGGTGCGCGGATCACATCGCCGGCATCGGGCGGCAACGTGCCCTGCAGCACCTTGAGCAGTGTCGACTTGCCGGCGCCGTTGCGGCCGAGCAGGCCCAGACGTTCGCCAGCCTCGATCTGCAGGTGCACGCCATCGAGTAGAGGGGGGCCCGCGAACGTGACGCGGACCTGGTGCAGGCTGAGCAGAGGCATCGGACTCCGGATGGTGATGGCGGCGGGGAGGGTTCTTGGCGCGGCAGCTTACTCGACATCATGCGAATCGGCGTCCGTGGGGCACGGACGCCGACTCGGCACTGCGCAGAAGAGAGGCTACTTGCCGGTGTAGTGCTGGTCGGCCACGTCGAGCGCCTTGTCGATGGCGGCCAGGCCCTCGCGGACCTCGTCGTCGCTCGTCGTGCACGGCGGCGTGACTTGCAGGCGGTTGAAATGCGCGAAGGGCCATACACCACCCTTCTTGCATGCGCCCATGAGTTCCATCATCGGCTTGGCCGCAGCACCGCTGGCGTTGAACGGCACGAGCGGCTCGCGCGTGCCGCGGTCCTTGACCAACTCGATCGCCCAGAACACGCCGAGTCCGCGGACCTCGCCGACGCTTGGGTGCTTGGCCATGATCTTCTGCAGCTCGGGCCCGATCACGTCGGTGCCCAGGTGCCGCGCGTGCTCGATGATCTTCTCTTCCTTGAAGATGCCGATGCTCGCGACGACCGACGCACAGGCCAGCGGATGGCCCGAGTACGTGAGACCGCCATGGAAAGGGCGCTCGCGGAACGTTTCGGCGACCTTGCGGCTGATGACCACGCCGCCGATCGGGACGTAGCCCGAGTTGGAGCCCTTGGCGAACGTGATCAGGTCGGGGACCACGTTCCATTTGTTGACCGCGAACCACTCGCCGCAGCGTCCGAAACCCGCCATGACCTCGTCGCAGATCATCATGATGCCATGCTGGTCGCAGAGCGCGCGCACACCGGCGAGATAGCCATCGGGCGGCACCAGGATGCCGTTCGTGCCGACGACCGTCTCGAGGATGATCGCCGCGACGGTGTGCGGGCCTTCAACCATGAGCACGTTCGCCAGATGCTCGAGCGCGCGCTGGCACTCTTCGGCGGCATCCTTGGCGTAGAACGCGGAGCGATATGGATAGGGCCCCCAGAACTTGACCGCGCCGGCCGCGCCCGGCTCGTTGGCCCAGCGGCGCGGATCGCCGGTGAGCGTGATCGACGTGCCGGTGGCGCCGTGATAGCTGCGGTACGCGCTCATCACCTTGTGGCGGCCCGTATGCACGCGCGCCATGCGCACGGCATTCTCGACGGCCTCGGTGCCACCGTTCGTGAAGAACACCATGTCGAGGTCGCCCGGCGCGAGTTCGGCGATCAGGCGCGCGCATTCGCTGCGCATGTCATTCGCCATGCTCGGCGCGATCGTGCACAGGCGGCCGGCCTGTTCCTGGATCGCCGCGACCAGCTTGGGATGCTGGTGGCCGATGTTCACGTTCACGAGCTGGCTCGAGAAGTCGAGCCACGAGTTGCCCAAGGCGTCCCACATGCGCGAGCCCTTGGCTCCGGCGATGACGACGGGATCGATCAGGCCCTGCGCCGACCACGAATGGAACACATGCTTGCGGTCATTGGCGTGGGCATCGGCCAGATACGGCGAGGCCGGCGTGGACAGCATGTCGGTAGGGTTCATGCGGCAACTCTAGCGCAGATACAAGGTGACTGCAGGTCGATGCCGAGCGCGGCGACCGGCAGGGGCGGGAAGTCCGAAGCTCGCCACTCTCGCGGGAATCCCATCTCACCGGGCCAATTCCCACAGGGCCAATTCCCCCATTGTCCGGCGCGGGCGGCAACCTCTAGAATCATGGGACCCGTTCCTCCTCTGGCCAGTCCGCCTTCTTCCTCCCGGAGTCTCCCTGCATGCGCAAGGGGCTGGCATCACTCTGCTTGCTGATCGGCGTCGCGGTGTCCTCGCTCGCCGCGTGTTCCTCCATCGCCGTCGCGCTCCCGACGAATTTCGTCTGGGACGACGCCGCTCCCGGCGCGGGCTTCGACACGCCCACGGGCATGGCGTTCTTTCCCGATGGCCGCATGATCGTCCTCGAGAAGCAGGGCGTCGCGTGGGTCGTCCAGAACGGCATCAAGCTTCCCGTGCCGCTCTGGTCGTCGACCGACGAGATCCTGAACAACGGCGACCGCGGGCTCATCAGTGTTGCGGTCGACCCGAACTACGCCAGCAACCACTTCATCTATTTCTCCTACGTGGTCGACCCCGACTCGAACGGCGTCGATGACAACGATGTCGCGTTCGGCCGCGTCACGCGCTACCGCACCAGCGCCGCCGACTCGAACGTCGTCGATCCCACCAGTCGCACGATCCTGCTTGGCGCGAGCTGGGCCGACGGCGTGTTGAGCGGTTCGGACTCGCACACGATCGACGCGCTGCGCTTCGGCACCGATGGCAGCTTGTTGCTCACCGCCGGCGAGGGCGCGCTTTACACGCAGGTCGATCAAGGCGGCGCGACGCCGAACCTGTTCCTGCCCGGCCGCGGCGATCCGTACGAGGACATCGGCTCGTTCCGCTCGCAGTCCGTGAGCAGCTTCGGCGGCAAACTGATCCGCATCAATCCGCTCACAGGGCAGGGATACCCGAGCAACCCGTTCTACGACGGCAACCTGAACTCCAAGCGCTCGAAGATCTTCGCGTACGGCTTTCGCAATCCGTGGCGCTTCAGCATCAAGCCCAACACGGGCAGCACGAACGTGACGGCGGGATCGCCCGGCACGATCTACGTGGGCAACCTGGGCCTGAACTCGTGGGAAGCGCTCGATGTGGTGCGCACCGGTGGCGCGAATTTCGGATGGCCCTGCTGGGAGGGGCCCGAACAGCGATTCGAGTTCTCGATCGCGACGCCCGCGCACAACGATTGCAGCTCCATGGGCACAAGCGACAATCCCTTGCAGCGCACGGCGCCGGCGTTCTACTACAACCACACCGATTCGTCGTTGTCGTCGCCGTCGGGCCTGCTCGGCAACGGCCTGACGGGCGGTATCTTCTACAATGGCCCGTACTATCCCACGCAATATCGCGGTGCCTACTTCTTCGCCGACTTCGGTCAAGGCTGGCTCAAGGTCGCCACCGTGGACGCGAACGACCACATCACCAGCGTGGCCGACATGGAACCGTGGCTCGCGGGCCCGGTGGACTTCGCCGCTGATCCCATCTCGGGCGATATCTTCTACGTGTCGATCTACGATCAGGTCGTGCGCCACCTGCGCTGGACCGGGCCCGTGAACGGCAACCTGCCGCCCGTCGCCGTGGCCACGGGCACGCCGACGCTGGGCGTGGCTCCCCTGAACGTGACTTACAGCACCGCCGGCTCTTCGGACCCCGATGGCAATCCACTCACGTTCAACTGGAACTTCGGTGACGGCACCGGCTCCACGAGCAGCGCGCCATCGCATTCCTATTCGACGCCGGGCACTTACTACTCCGTGCTCACCGCGAACGATGGCAGGGGCGGGACGTCGAAGGACACCGTGATCGTCGTGGCGGTGCAGGCCTCCATCTTCCCGACCACGAATATCCTCGACGACTTCAATCGCGTCGACGGTGCAGTGGGTCCCGCGTGGGATGGCGGCACGCAGGCGATGGTGATCAGCGCCAACACGCTCGCGCTGACAGGCGGCGGAGGCTGGGGTCTGTTCGATTCGCCGATCTTCTCAGCGAATCAGGAGGCCTATTACACTTTTGCCACGGCACCTTCGGCCACAGGTCAGCACAATCTGTATCTCAAGGGCCAGGGCAAGAACCTTTTCGACGGTTGTGTGAAAGTCTCGTACGATTCCGCAGGAACGACGGCATCGGTGTGGACCTACGATGGGATCGCCGGCTGGGTGAAGCGCGGCGGCCCGTATGCCGCATCATTCGCCGCCGGAGACCGCTTCGGCGCGCGCGCCTATGCGGATGGCTCGGTGCAGGTGTTCAAGAATGCCACCTTGCTGGGCACGGCCAAGATCACCACTTGGCCGTTCTATGCGGTAGGCGGCCGCGTCGGGCTCGAGATCATCTCGACCACCGCGCATGTCGATGACTTCGGTGGCGGCGATGCGGTGGTGAACGGCAACCTGCCGCCGACGATCGCGATCCTGACGCCCGCGAACGGCCTGTTCTACACCGCCGGCGACAGCATTCGTCTCACGTGCAGCGCGACCGATGACAAGGACGCGACTGCGGCACTCAAATACCGTTGGGACGTGGACCTGAACCATAACAACCACGTGCACCCGGGGCAGTTGACCTCTACCAACAAGACCGCGGCATTCATGGCGCAGAATCACGACGACGGCAGCGGTGTGTCGTACACGATCCGGCTCAAGGTGACCGACAGCGGCGGCTTGAGCACCACGAAGAGCGTGCAGATCTGGCCGAATGTGGACCTGCGTTCCACGTCGCTGCTGAACCTGCCGGACACGGTCACGACCTCGCAGGCGGCGACCTACCGATTCACCGTGCGCAATTCCGGCACGATGCCGGCGCCGTTCTCGCACTGGCAGCTCACGGCGTCGAACGGCGTCACACTGGCGCAGGGCGATACGGCGGTCGCAGCCGGCGCGACGGTGACGATCCAGCGTATCGTTCCGCCGGTCCTGCCTGCGGGCAAGTACACGCTGCGCGTGACGCTCGACACGCTCATTGCGGTCCATGAGTCGGTGGAGACCAACAACTTCCGCACGAAGGTCCTGGTCGTGAGGCAGACGACCACCGGCGTCGACGACGTGATCGACCGCTTGGCACTTTCGGCGGTGTATCCGAATCCGGGCCACGGCGAAATCGGGCTCGCGCTCGACCTGCCGAGCGAAGCCAGCGTCGCGATGAGCGTGTTCGACCTTCAGGGCCGCGAGGTCTATCGCGCACCCGCGCAGGTGCGCGCTGCCGGCCACTGGAATCTCACATGGTCCGGGCGCAACGCCGTTGGCGCCCCGGCGCCCGCCGGCTTGTACCTGGCGCGCGTGCAGGTGGGCAATGACTCCTACACGCGGCGTTTCGTGCTCGTCGAGTAGCGCCGACAGGTCCATAACTCCCCGTCAATCCCGCGCCTGTACTGGCCGAAAACCCCTCTGTGGCCAGGGCCGGCCGCTGGGGATCCTCCCCGCGTACCGGCGCTTGGCGTGACGTCGACCGCGACGAGGGCGAGGGGGCCCGCGATGGCGAGCGCATCGGTCATCCGCGCCGAGCTCGACCGCATCCAGACATGCCTTACGCTCGGCGATCACTCCCGGGCGGCGGCGCTGGGTGAGGCGCTTCTCGAGCGCGCGCCCGGGCAGACGCAGCTTCGAGCCTTGCTGGGCCGGCTTGCGCTCCACGCCGGCGATCCGGCCCGCGCGGCCCGGCACCTGAAGCTCGCCGCGGCGCTGGCACCGGGGCAGGCGGACGTGTACGCCGATCTCGCTGCGGCGCTCGCGGACGGCGCGGATCACGACGGCGCGGAGGCAGCGGCGCAGACCGCGCTCGAGATCGACGCCGGTCTGGTGAGCGCGCTCAATGTGCTGGGCAACATGCTCTCGGCGCGCGGTGAGCATGAACGTGCGCTCGAGGCGTTCGCGCGCGCGCTCTCGCGCGAGCCGCGTATCGCGCTTCTGCATGCGAACCGGGCCGCGGCGCTGCGGCGCGCGGGCCGCTACGACGACGCGTTGCACGCGCTCGCGCAGGCGGCCGAACTGGCGCCGGGCGAGCCGGCGTTGCGATTGCAGCAGGCGGCGCTGCTGCAGGAGTGCGGCCGTGCGAGCGAAGCGCTGCCATTGGCGTTGGCGCTCGCGCAGGCGCAACCGTCGTCGCCGGCGGCGTTCCAGTGCCTCGCGCGCGTGCTCGCGGATCTGGCAGATCAGGAAGCCGCCGAGGCCGCGTGGCGCCAGGCGATCACGTTGGCACCCGACGACGCTGCGCTGCACTACGAGTTCGGGTGCTGGGCGCATGCGCAGGGGCGCTTCGCGGATGCGCGCGAACTCGCCAGCGCGGCGGCCCGGCTGGCGCCGCAATGGTTCGAGCCGCACGTGCGCGCGGCGCAGGCTGCTCTGGAACTGGCGCTCCCGGCCGAAGCGCTCGCACATGCCGAGCAGGCGCTGGCGCTGCAGCCGCGCCAGGTCGATGCGCTGCAGGCCATGGGGCAGGCGCTGCGCGCACTTGCGCGGCCCGAGGAAGCGACCCTTGCGTGGCGCGCGGCGGCCGAGCAGGCGCCCGGGCGGATCGAGACCTGGTGCAACCTCGCTGCGGCCGCGCTCGATATGGGCCGGCTCGACGATGCCGAGGGTTTCGCGCGTGAAGCCCTCGCGCGCGATGCGTCGTGCGCCGAGGCGCAGTGGTCGCTCGCGCACATTCAGCTCACGCGTAACGAACTCGCGCCGGGCTGGGACGCGTACGAGTCGCGCGTTCGCCGCTCCAGTGCGCGCGAGCTCGCCCATTCGTATCCACACTGGGACGGCGCGCCGCTCGCGGGCAAGGTGCTGCTCGTGACCGCGGAGCAAGGCGTGGGCGATGAGCTGCAGTTCGCCTCGTGTGTGGGCGACGTGGCGCAGCTGGCCGCGAAAGTCGTGCTCGAGTGCGACGCGCGGTTGGTGGCGATGTTCCAGCGCGCGTTCCCGCAGACGCTTGTCATCGCCCGGCTCGCGCGCGCTGAGGACTATCCCGCCGATGCGCCCAGGCCCGACGCCCAAGTCGCCATCGGCAGCCTGCCGCGCTTCTTCCGCCGCAGTGAAGCGGCATTCCCGTCGCGCTCGGCGTATCTGAGCGCCGACCCCGCGCGCGTGCAAGCGTGGCGCACGCGCCTTGCCGCGCTCGGGCCCGGCCGCAAGGTGGGCATCGCGTGGCGTGGCGGCAAGGAAGCGCTCGTGCAACGCGCACGTTCGATCGCGCTCGAGCGCTGGGCTGTGCTCGCAGGCCTGCCCGATGTGCAGTGGGTCTGCCTGCAGTACGGCGACCGCGCGGACGAGATCGCCCGGGCGCATGCAGTGGGATTGCATGTGCAAGACTGGGCCGACGCGGATCCGCTGCGCGATCTGGACGGGCACGCCGCGCAGATCGCCGCACTCGATGCGGTGATCTCGATCGACAACGCGACTGTGCACATGGCCGGCGCACTTGGCGTTCCGACATGGGTGCTGCTGCCGTGCGTCAGTGACTGGCGCTGGCAAGTCGGCCGCGAGGACTCCCCGTGGTATCCGTCGTTGCGCCTCTTCCGCCAGCACCGGGCGGGCGACTGGGATGACGTCTTCGCGCGCGTGCGCACGGCGTGGAACGTGACGCCGGCGGGGGTGCCGGGGCGCTGAGGCAGCCTCAGCGCTTGCCACCCTCCTTGTATTTGTCGCCGCGCACGACGGCGACGTCGGTCGTCCACGCCACCATCGCGTAGTGGGGGAAGTACTCCGTGGCCAGGTGCTCGAGCACCTGCTCGGCCACGCGGTCCTCCATGAGCGACTCGATGCGCACGTTCTCGCCCGGCGTGGGACTCATACGCACGCCGCGCGCGCCGTCGCCGCGCGCATCGCTCACGGTCCAGCCAGATGCACCCATGCGCCGAAGGGTCTGTGTGAGGCGCTCTTCCAAGACCGATTCACAGACGATGGTGATCAGCCGCAGATGCATGGTGTGCATGTCAGACTCCCTTCACGGCGCGCGCGATGGCGTGGTAGAGCGGGATGCCCGCGACAAGGTTGAACGGGAACGTGATTGCCAACGCCGCGGTGAGCGAATAGGTGGGATTCGCGCTCGGCAGGTTGAGACGCGTCGCGGGCGGCGCGGCGATGTACGAAGCGCTGGCCGCCATCGCTGCAAGCACGGTGCAGCCGCCGACCGACAAGCCCACAAGCGCACCGAGCGCAGCGGCGATCGCGCCGTGGATCGCGGGCATGACGATCGCAAAGCCGAAGAGGAACGGGCCGACCTTACGCAGGTCGCCGATGCGGTCCGCGGCAACCACGCCCATCTCGAGGATGAACAACGTGAGGGCACCCTTGAAGCCGCCCTCGAAGAACGGCTGCACGGCCTTCCAGTGGGGCTCACCCATCAAGACGCCCACCATCAGTCCGCCCACGAGCAGGACCATCGTGCGGCCCGTGAGCACTTCATGCAGGGTCTCGCCCACGGGGCGGCCACCGCCGGTCTGCAGCAGCCCGATCGCGAGCGCGATATGGATGCCCGGGCTCTCGAGCAGCGTGAGCAGCGTGGGCATGAATCCCTCGGCAGGGGTGCCCATGGACGTCACAAAGGTTTGCGCCGCGATGAATGTGACAGCCGAGACCGAACCGTAATGCGCCGCGATCGCGGCGCTGTCGGGGATCGTGAAGCGCCCAAGGTGGCGCAGGACCAGATAGCTCGTGATGGGCGTCAGTGCGCCGAGTAGGAGCGTGGCGCCGGCGGGACCTGCGAACTGATGCAGGTTCGCGTGGCTCAGCTCCACACCGCCCTTCAGGCCAAGGGCGAAGAGCAGGTAGATCGAGAGCGACGCATACAGGTCCTTGGGAAGCTGGAACTCGCTGCGCGCCAGGCGCGCGACGACGCCCAGAGTGAACGCGAGCACGATGGGCGAGAGCAGGTTCGTGCGCAGAACATCGAGCATGCCGCTTGATCCTCCGGTGGGAGACGGGCACGCCCACACGGCGACCCCATACGGATAATGTACGACATATAACACCTGAAAAACAAGTCGTATTTTGAGGTCCTATTCGAACGCTCTGACGGCGGCGCTGGGCGGTGGGTCGGCCGCAGGGGCCGGCGCGCCGGCGCCGAAGCGGGGCTCGCGCTTCTCGGCGAACGCGCGGATCCCTTCGGCAGCGTCGCTCGAGGCCCAGCAGTCCGCTTGGGCCGCGCTCTCGGCCTCCAGCGCCTGCGCCAGCGTGCGGTGTTCGGCGGCGCGCAAGTTGGCCTTGAGCGCGCGCACGCTCGTCTGCGGCGCCGCCACGAGACGCGCCGCGTAGCCAAGCCACATCGCATCGAACTCGGCCGCCGGCACGACGCGCTCGACGAGTCCCAGGCGCAACATCTCGGCGGCGTCGATCAGCTCGCCGCTCCAGCACAAGTCGAGCGCCTTGGCCACGCCCACGGCGCGCGTCAGCGACCACGAGCCGCCCCAGTCCACGTGCAGGCCGATGCGGATGAACGTCTCGCCGAAGCGAGCGGCATCGGACGCCAGGCGCACGTCGCAGGCCAGCATGAGATTGGCGCCCGCGCCCGCAGCGACGCCGTTCACCGCCGCGATCACCGGGATCTCGAACGCCGAGAGCCGGGTCACCAAGTCACGGCCGGCGTCGACCAGCGGCTGCAGGCCCTCGTAGCCCGCGCCGCGTCCCACCAGGTCGCGCATGAAGCCGACGTCGCCGCCCGAGCAGAACGCCTTGCCGGCACCGGTCAGCACGAGCACGCGCGCATCGCTTGTCGCCACCTGCTCGAGCGCTTCGAGCAACCGCTCGCGCATGTCACCGGCGAACGCGTTGAACTTCTCGGGGCGGTTCAGCGTGATGACGGCGACACCATCGTGGAACGCGAGCAGGATGTTCGACTCCGGCATGACGGGGCTCTCCGAAGACCTTGGGTGGCGGGTGTGTGGATCAATGTCGCAGTGAGAAGCGCATCAGGACGAGTGCCGCGCGCTTGGCATCGAGCGCGAGCGTAGGCAGGTCCGCGGTTTCTCCAACGGTGTGGCCACCGCGGCCCATGAGGCCCACACCGTCGATGGCCATGGGCGTGATCCCGCCGGTCCACGATACATCTGCGGCGCCCGCGTTGCGGGGATCGGCGGCCGTGAGTGCGCCCGCGCCCAGGTCGCGGCTGGCCTCGTCGAAGCGCGCGAGCAACGCTCGGTTGCCGGCGCTGGGCGAGAGCGGCGGGTAGCCGTCGTCGAACTCGAGCGTTGCGCTCGTGTGGCTGCCGCTGCGCTGAACGATACGCAACATGGTCGCCTTCGCCCGTTCGCGCTGCTCGACTGAGATCGCGCGCAGGTCGCCCTTCACGAACGCGGTGTCGGCGACGATGTTCGCCTTGCCCGCGGCCTTGCCGCTGCTGGCGTCGCTCTGGTAGGTGAGCGACGTGCCGCCGAGCAGGAGTCCGGGATTGAGCGTGAGCAGCGGCTCGCCCGCGAGCGAGTCGCGGAAGGCGACCAGGATCCGCGCGGCTTCGTGGATGGCGCCAGAGCCCACTTCTTCGCGGCCGATCTGCGAACTGTGCGCGGTTTTCGAGTGAACCCGAAGTTGCCAATCGCTCGCGCCGCGCCGTGCGATCACGGGGGTGCGCGGGTCGCCGGCGCCATCCTCGAAGCCGATCGCCACATCGGCGCGGTGCGCGGCCTCGAGCAGGTCGGCGCGCGAGAGCGAGAACGGGCGGCCGGCGGCTTCTTCGTCGCCCGTGAATACGATCGTCACATCGAGCTTCTCGAGTTCGCGCGTGTCGGCCAGCGCGCGCAGCGCGAGCAGCATCACGACATCGCCGCCTTTCATGTCGCACACGCCGGGCCCGGTCGCGGTGGAGTCGTCCAGTCGCTGGAAGCGCTGGAAGGGGCTCGCAGGCTCGAAGACCGTATCGAGGTGCCCGATCAGTAGCACGCGCGGCGCACCCTTGGGCCCGTGCCGCTCGCCGATCAGGTGGCCGGCCCGTTCCCACGCGGAGCCGTCGACCCAGCGCGCGCGGAAGCCTAGCGCCGCGAGTTCAGGCGTGAGCATGCGGCCGACCTCGCGCACCCCTTCGGGATGGTAGGTGCCGCTGTTCACGTTGACGAGCTTCTCAAGCAACGCCAGAGACGCCGGCTGGTGGGCGTCCACCGCGGCGACCACGCGTCGCTCGGGTCCCGAGAGCGCGGCGAGAGCCGGGCGGGTGGGTGCGGCCGAAAGGGCGAGAGCGGCCAGAAGAAGGCCGCACAGAACCGTGGACTGCGAGCGGAATGGGCGCATCCGTGCAGTCTAGCCGAACCGACTGCCGCTTCCGAACCGCGACCGGGGCCCCCCGTGCCGCGTTCGTGCTGGGCGGCCGGGCGCGCGCAGGCGCGAACGGCTACGCTGCGAGCGTTCGTTCCCCACTCCATTCACCACACCTTCGGGAGATCCCATGCTCCGTCTTCGCATCGCTGCTGCCACCTTGATGGCGTTCGCGCTCGCGAGTCCTGCGTTCGCAGACGACTCCGCCAGTTTCGTCGTACGCTTGGGTGAGGACACCACGAGTGTCGAGCACTACACGCGCACCGCGAGCCAGGTCGTCATCGACCAGGTCGGCCGCGCGCCGCGCACGATGCACCGGCATTTCGTGTATGACTTCGACAAGGGTGCACTCACGGATCTGTCGGTGACGGTCGCGCCGCCGCTCGCGACGACACCGACGCAGACGATCTCCGGCAAGGTCGTCGGCGACTCGCTGCAGCTCGACATCAAGAACGGCGCCGCGCCCGCGATTTCGGTGCATGTGCGCTACACGCCCGGACTCGTCGTGGCGGCGAGTTCGAGTCCGTGGTCGGCGTACGAGAGCCAGACGATCAAGCTCGCGTCGTCCAAGAGTGACAGCCTGCGCACGAACATGTACTTCCTGGGCGCGCAGGGCGTGAACTGGCTGAGCCTGCACAAGCTCGGTCGTGACTCGGTGAGCCTGATCAACGAGCACCAGGACCAGATGCATCTCAAGATCGACAAGACCGGCCGTATCCTGGGCGTGTTGCCGATCGCGGGTACGGGCAAGGTGAGCGCGCAGCGCGTGGAGAGCGTGGACCTGGACGCCCTCGCGGCGGGTTTCGCGGCGCGTGAGAAGCAGGGCGCGGGCATGGGTGCGCTTTCGACGCGCGACACCGTCAAGGTCGATGCGGGTGGCGCGAGCGTGTGGATCGACTACGGCCGTCCGGCCAAGCGCGGCCGTGTGGTGTTCGGCGGCGTGGTGCCGTTCGGCGAGGTCTGGCGCACGGGCGCGAATGCGGCCACGCAGTTCAAGACCGACAAGGCGCTCGATTTCGGCGGCGTCACCGTCCCGGCCGGGTTCTACACGCTGTGGACCATCCCTTCGCCCAACGGCTGGAAGTTGGTCGTGAACAGCGAGACCGGTCAGTGGGGCACCGAGCACAAGGCGGAGAAGGATCTTTATACGATTCCGCTCACGGTGGGCGCGCGTGGCGAAACGGTGGAGCGGTTCACGATCGGCGTGCAGGCCAGCGGCTTGGGTGGCACGATCACGCTCGATTGGGACACCACGCGGGCGTCGGCGCCGTTCACGGTCAAGAACTAGTCTCGCAACGCAGGACAACGGCCGGCTGCCCATCCTGGGCGGCCGGCCGTTGCGGTAACTCCAACAGGACTACTTCAGCGCACATCCATAGAAGTAGTCATACGGATTCGCGCCGTTGAGCGGCAGTACCGCCTTGTACGACGAGAACAGTACGGCGCCGTTGAGGAAGGTACAGAACACATCCTGCTGCGACGTGCCCGTCGTGGTGCGTAACGTGAACAGGCCATTGCACGGGTCGCTGATCTTGCCGGCGGCCACCAACGATGTGTCATCCGCGACCGGGACGAGAGTGCCGGCGGCAAGGACCGTGCTGCCGGCGTCGGTGATCGTGACGTCGCCCGTGGACGTGAGCACGATCGTGCCGTTGCCCTGCGACGCCGTGCCAGTCTCCACGTTGCCCATGCCGGTGTGCGCGCCGGTCTTCTGGTAGAAGATCGCCTTGTAGGTGCCGGCGTTCGAGGCCACGAAGTCCTTGGACGCGGCTTTGATGAAGCTGAGGATCGCGCCGTTCTGCGTGTCGACGGCAAAGACGCCGTTCGGCGTGCCGAAGACGTAGTCGTAGCCGCCGCCGCCATCGGACAGGCGCATGAACGTGCCACCGGAATCCGGCACGAACGGCGTCTGGTTGACCTGGTTGTTGTGGAACGCGGTCTGGCCGTTCATGGCGCCGAAGGGCCAGTACGAGGACACGTTCACATCGCCGGTGCCGTTGATGTTCACCGAGCCGAGCTCGATGCCACCAGCAGCCGTACGGAACTGCATGTAGTTGTACTGGTGGTTCTCGATCGTGGCCATGGAGATCGGCGAACTCTGCACCGCTGTGATCAGCGACGCTTCGTCATGATTCGGACCCGTCTTCGCAGCCTGGATCATCATCACGAAGTTCGGTACTTCGTATGCCGCAACCAGATTGCCGGTCGGATCGGTAAGCGCGTACGTGCCGTCGGGATTCACGGTATAGGCGACCGTGGCGCTGTCCCCATTCGAGTGATTGTCGTAGTGGATGGTGTGCGCGTTGGCATCGATCGCGATAGTCATGAAATCGCCGACAGACGCGGTGCCGTTGTAGGCGCGCGATGTGGGGATGGCGGTCGATGTCGTGGCTGGCTTTGTGACTTTCGAGGAACAGCCGCTCAGGGCGATCAGCGTGACGGTGGCGCAGAGCATCAGGTTCTTCGTCATGGGTACCTCCTCTGGCGGCAAGTCTCGGCTGCGGCGAGGAGCACTTGAGCGTTACCGGGCAGCATCGTTTCGGCCTGGGGGCCCAACCGGCCGGGGAAGTCCCGGTATACCGGAGGGATGGCGGGCAGCAGGGGGCGATAGGGGAATACCCTGCGCGGATGTAGACTGCCGGGGGCACCCCCCCCCGCTTTCGCGACCTTCGCCCGTCTGCTCTTGGGTCGCGAGCAAGGCCACTTTCAGCTGGGGATCCCATGAACGCTGCCCTATTGCTCGCGATCGTGATGTCGACGCTGAATTTCACGAACGCGATGCTGCACATGGTGATCTCGCGCGCACCCGGCTGGCGCTCAGCGCGGGCCTTCGCGCTGATCGCGCTGACGGCGGCGTTCTATAGCGCCACCAATGTGGTAAGCGACCTGCCCGGCTTTTCGGTGCACACGTATTTGTGGGCGGCGCGCCTGGGGTACTTCTTCGCCAACCTGCACGTGATGTCGTGGTACCCGTTCGCCTGGGGCGGCTCTGAGATGCGCTGGGATGCGATCCCGACGCGGCGCAAGCGGGTCGTCGGCGCCTTCGCAGTGATCGGTGTCTTCTTCCTGATCACCGGTCTGCATATGCGAGAGGTGATGGCGCCCGTCGAAGTAAGGTGGGCGCATATCACTTATCACTACATGCAGACCACGAGGCTCGGGGACCTCTACGGCTTGCTGATCGCGGTCATGCTTTTGGACCCGTGTGTCCGCCTCTGGCAGCGCATGCTCGCGGGCGAGAAGGGGCTATGGCTGATCGCTGCCGGGTTCGTGATCTTCTTCATGTGTGCATTCATCGAGATGCTCGTCGTGAATGGCGTCATCGTATTCGTGACGCCCGGTGACGTGGGTTTCCTTGCGGTTGTGGTGCCGACGTCGGTGATCGTGCTGCGTCGTTTCATCGATGATGCGAACCGCCTGAACACACTCACCGGGCGCCTCGAGATCGAAGTGCACGATCGCACCGCCGAGCGCGACCGTGCTGAAGCCGCGTTGCTCGAGTCCGAAAGGCTCGCGGCGCTGGGGCGGCTCGCCGCTGGTGTCGGGCACGAGATCAACAATCCGCTCACGTACCTGCAACTTTCGCTCGCGCGAGTGGGCGAACATCTCGATGCGACGCGCGCGCCGGAGCCCGTGCGCGACGCCCTGGCCGATGCCCTGGATGGTTCCTGGCGCGTGCAGAAGGTGGTCGAGGGCCTGCGCACGTACTCGCGCCGTCATGAGGCCCGCCGTGAAATCGATCCGCGCGAAGCGGTTCACGCCGCACTCAAGGTCGCCGGTCCGCACCTGCGCCACGCTGCCGACGTGAAGCTCGTGCTCGAGCCCACGCCCTACGTACTCGCCGACGAGCCGCGTCTCGTGCAGGCCCTCGTGAACCTGCTTGTGAACGCCTCTCAGGCTTTGAGCGGTCGCGAAAAGGGGGGGCGGATCGACGTGCGCACGTGCGTGATGGTCGATGGCAGCGTGGCGATCGAGGTTGCCGACGACGGACCGGGCATCCCCGATACACAGCGCGCCCGGCTTGCGGAGCCCTATTTCACGACGCGCGCGCAGGACGGCGGCCTGGGCCTGGGGCTTTTCGTCACACGCGGCATCGTGGATGCGCATGATGGCCGGCTGGTCTTCGACGTGCCGCCAGGTGGCGGAACGCTTGCACGGATCGAGCTTCCAGCACTCGCGACGTCGCCGCCGGTCGCTTCGGCCGCGAGCCATAGCCGGGTGCCCGTGGTCACGGGGGGCGGCCCGCCGCCGCCCGAGGGAGGCGCACCGCTATTGCTCATCGACGACGAGCCCATCGTCCTGCGCCTGCTGGCCACCGTGCTCGAATCCGAATGGGACGTGGTCTCGGCTGCGGACGCCGACGAGGCGCTCCGTCTGCTCGGCACGCGTTCCTTCGAACGCATCTTGTGCGACCTGATGCTTCCCGGCATGAGCGGTATGGAACTCGCCGACCGCATCGCCGCCATTGATCCCGATCTGCGCCGGCGCATGGTGTTTCTCACGGGCGGCGCGGTCACCGCGGACGCCCAAGCGTTCCTGAGCCGCGAAGATGTCGTGCACCTGATGAAGCCGGTCGACATCGTGCAATTGCGCGCTGTCCTGCGCGCTGCGCTGCCAGTGGTGGCGGAAGGAACGGCCTGAGCAGCGGACTAACCCTGCCGGCCGGAGTCCTTGGGCTGCACGAACTGCCATCCGAAGCGCCCCTTGATGCACAGGTTGCCCAGCGTGATGGCGTTATCGAGCGGTGAGGTGGCCTTCACCAAACGGCCGTCCTGCGCGTGCAGGCGCAGCGTGCAGCCCACGCCGCAATAGGGGCAGATCGTGTCGGTCTGCGTCTGCTTCTGCTCGTCCCACGCTTGCGTGGCACGCAGGTCGAACTCCGTCTTGGCCATGAGCGCGCCGGTGGGGCAGACCGCGATGCAGTTGCCGCAGTAGACACACGCCGAGTCATCGAGCGGCGCGTTCAATTCGGTCGAGATGCGCGCATCGAAGCCGCGTCCGGCGACCGCGATCGCGAACGTGTTCTGGTGGTCCTCGCCGCACGCCTCGACGCATTTATAGCAAAGCACGCACTTCGAGTAATCGCGCACGTAGAGGTCGTTGTCGATCTTCACGCCCTGCGCGACCGTGGCCGCGAAGCGCGGATCGGGCGGCGCGTGATGTCCGGCCACCGCTGCATCGCGGTCACTCGCGGGCGCGGCATCGCCGTAGCGCGACGGCTTGCACTGGTATTCGTCGATGAGTTCGGCGAGTCCGGGTGCGGTAGACAAGTCCACGGAACTGGCGAGCATCTCGAGCACCATGCGGCGCGCGCGCACCACGCGCTCGGAGCGCGTGTGCACCTTCATGCCCTGCTCGACCTTACGTGAGCAGCTGGGCGCGAGCACGCGGCCGCCCTCGACCTCGACCACGCACAGCCGGCAGGCGTTCACCGGCGCGAGTGTCTCGAGATAGCAGAGCGTGGGGATCGTGAGCCCCGCCTGCTTGCAGGCATCGAGGATGGTCGCTGCGGGCGCGACCGTCACATCGCGGCCGTCGATGCTCACGCTCACGCGGCCTGCTTCTTTGGCAGCAGGCGCTGGCGAGGGCGGCGTGGCGGCTGCAGGCGCGGCTGCCGCCTTGTCGCCGAATAAGCCCAGACGCTGGATCGCCGATTCGACCACCGCGTAGGCGGTCTGGCCCAAGCCGCAGATGCTCGCATCGCGCATGCCCTGGCCGACCTCGGAGATCAGCACCAGCTCATCTTGCACGCTACCGCGCGCACAGCCCTTTGAGAGCCGGTGCAGTGCCTCCTCCTGGCGCACGGTGCCCACGCGGCACGGCACGCATTGGCCGCACGACTCGTCGCGGAAGAACGCGGCGATGCGCAGCACGGCGTCCATCACGTCGGCGGTGTCGTCGAAGACCACGACCACGCCGGAGCCCAGTGTGGTGTTCGCGGCGCGCGCATCTTCCATGGTGAGCGGCAGGTCGATCTCATCGGCGCGCAGGAACGTGCCGGCCGCGCCGCCCATGAGGATCGCCTGCAGGCTGCGGCCGGCGGGAAGTCCGCCCGCAAGCGCGAGCAACGCTCGTAGCGTGGTGCCGAAGGGGACTTCATACACGCCGGGCCTCTGGACATTGCCGCTCAGGCAGAAGAGCCGCGTGCCGGTGGACTGCTTCGTGCCCACTTGCGCGAACGCTTCGCCGCCACGCAACAGGATCGGCAGCACGTTCGCAAGCGTCTCGACGTTGTTCACGACCGTGGGCATGCCGAACAGGCCCTGCTCCACGGGGAAGGGCGGCTTGCTGCGCGGTTCGCCACGATAGCCCTCGATGGACTCGAAGAGCGCGGTTTCCTCGCCGCAGATATAGGCGCCCGAGCCGCGGCGGATCTCGATATCGAACGCGAACAGCTTCCCGGCGGGCGCGCCGGCGATGTTCGCGCCCAGCAGGCCGGCCGCGCGCGCCGTGTCGATGGCGTGCTGCATGCGCTCGTGCGCCAGCGGATATTCCGCGCGCACATAGAGGAAGCCCTTCGAGCAGCCGGTCGCGAACGCCGCGATGGTCATGCTCTCGACGATCGCGAAGGGATCGCCGCACAGCAGGACGCGGTCCTTGAACGTGCCGGGCTCGGATTCGTCGGCGTTGCATACCAGAAAATGCGGCGTGGCCTGCTGCTGGCGCACGGCGTCCCATTTGCGGCCGGTGGGGAAGGCGGCGCCGCCGCGGCCGACCAAGCCCGCACGAGTCACTTCAAGAATCACGCCCTCGGCGCCCAGCTCGAACGCTCGCGCGAGCGCGGCATAGCCGCCCGCGGCGCGATACGCGTCGAGGCTCGTGGGATCGGCGACGCCCACGCGCGCGAGCAGCGACAGCGCCGCATCGCCGCGCTGCGGTAACGCGATCGTGCCCGAGGCGTCGGCCGCCGGGATGCCACCTTGCACGAGCAGGCGGATGCTCTCGGCGCTCACCCCGCCTTGCAGCGACTCGAGCGGTTGGGTACCGGCTTCGACCACGAGCGCTGCGGGTGCCGCGTCGCACAGGCCCAGACAGGGCGAGTGCATCCACGCAGGGCCGCGTTCCGTGAGCACTTCGTGGTCCGTGGGTGCCGCGTGCGGCAGCGCGGGCCCGAGCGTGCGCTCGAGTTGTTCGCAGAGACCCTTCGCGCCGCGCGCACGGCACGCCACGTCGTCGCACACGTGCACCACGCGGCGCGGGCGCGGCGACGTGGCGAGCTGCGCGTAGAATGTGGCGACCGACCAGGCTTCCGCGGGCGGGATGTTCAGCCGCTCGCAGACGTGGTTGAGCCCGCCCTCGCTGATCCAGCCCACGCGCAGTTGCAGCGCCTGCAGCGCGGGCAGCAGCAGGTGCCGGCGGTCGCGCTGCGACTTGCCGCCTGCGGCCGTGAAGCGGTCACGCCCATCCTTGCGTTCGCCCCCATCCCAGCTGGACGCGGGCGCGCCCAGCAGCTTCTCGACTGCATCGCGTTCGTCGGCGCTGGGTTCAGCCTGCAGCAGTCGGATGTCCACGGGGCGATTTCCTTGTCGGCGCTAAGGCACGAGCGCCAGCGCGCGTTCCACGCGCACCGCGCAGGCTTTGAACTCGGCGGTGCCCGACTTGGGGTCCGCGACGTCGATGGTCAGCACGTTGGTCGCCACTTCGTCGGGGAAGTGCAGCGTCATGAATACCAGCCCGGCACGCAGCGCCGGGTCGATCCGCGCCGGCGCGGTCACTTGGCCGCGGCGCGAGATCACGCGCACGGGATCACCCTCGGCGATGTCCATCCGCGCGGCGTCCTCTGGGGACAAGTCGAGCGTCTCGCCGAAGTGCAGCGGCGACGCGTAGCCACCCGATTGCACGCCCGTGTTGTACGACTCGAGCCGGCGTCCGGTCGTGAGCAGCAGCGGGTACTCATCGTCGAGCACCTCAACGGGGCCTTCATGCTGGGCGAAGATGAACGGCGCGGGCCGCCCGCCACAGGGCTTCTCCCACAGCCGCGCATGCAGGAACGGCGTGCCGGGATGCGTCTCGTCGGGGCACGGCCACTGGATGCCGCCCAATTCTTGAAGTCGCGCGTAACTCATGCCGCCGGCGAAGTCCGGCGCCACGGCGCGGAACTCGTTCCAGATGCTCTCGGCGTCGGCTGGGCCCAGGTTTTCACCCATGCGCTTGGCGATCTCGGCGATGATCCACAACTCGTCTTTGGCACCTGCTGGCGGTTCCACTGCCTTGCGGACTCTCTGGACCCTGCGCTCGCTGTTGGTGACCGTACCTTCGCCTTCGCACCAACTGGCGCTGGCGGGCAGAACGACGTGCGCGAGTTCGGCCGTCTTGGTGAGGAAGATCTCCTGCACCACCAGGTGATCGAGTCCGCGCAGCACCTTCTCGACGTGATGCGCATCGGCGTCGCTCTGCACCGGGTTCTCGCCGATGATGAACATGCTCGTGAGCTCGCCGCGGTCCATCGCATGCAGCATCTCGGTGAGGTTCCACCCGCAGCGCGGCTGGATCTTCACGTTCCAGTGCTTCTCGAACGCGCCTCGCACCGCGGGGTCGAGGATGTCCTGGAAGCCCGGCATGCGGTTGGGGATCGCGCCCATGTCGCCGCCGCCTTGCACGTTGTTCTGCCCGCGCAGCGGATTGCAGCCCGAGCCCCACTTGCCGATGTGGCCGGTGAGCAGGCACAGATTGATGAGCGAGATCACGTTGTCGACCGCGTTGTGATGCTCGGTGATGCCGAGCGTCCAGCAGATCATCGCGCTATCGGCCTTGGCGAACGCATGCGCCGCTTCGCGGATCACGTCGGCTGGCACGCCGGTGAGCTTCTCGCCGCGTTCGGGCGTGAATGGCTCTACGGCCGCTGCGAAGGCCTCGAAGCCCGATGTGCCGTTGGCGATGAAGTCGGCGTGCGTGAGTCCTGCGTGGATGATCTCGCGCGCCATGGTGTTGGCCAGCGCGATATCGGATCCCACGTCGAGGCCGAGCCACACGTCGGCCCATTGGGCACTCTCGGTGCGCCGCGGGTCCATGACGTAGAGCCGCGTGCCGCGATGGATGCCCTTGAGGAGGTGGTGGAACCAGATGGGGTGCGCGGCGCGCGCGTTCGAGCCCCAGAGGAAGACGACATCGGTCTCCTCCACCTCGCGGTAGGAGTTCGTCCCGCCGCCTGCACCGAAGACCGTCGCCAGACCGACGACGCTAGGGGCGTGTCAGGTTCGGTTACAGCTGTCTATATTATTTGTCCCGAAGACCGTGCGCGCCAGCTTCTGCGCCAGGAAGTTCACCTCGTTGGTGGACTTCGAGCAGCTGAAGATGCCCAGTGCATTCGCGCCGCGTGCCTCGAGGTTGCGGCGGAAGCCCTGCGCGGCGGCGTCCAGCGCTTCGTCCCACGTGGCGGGGCGGAGCGCGCCGTTCTCGCGCACCAACGGCTGCGTGAGGCGGGCATACGGACGGGACTTGTGTGAGCGAGCCATGGAACCTCCTGTGAAGGAACAGGTTGCCGCTTGGCAGCATCGCGCAGGGACGGTGGGGAATCAAGACGGCGATCGCTTGCGTGCAGCGCTGGCCCGCGCGGGCCGATAACCCGCGCGCATGCGCACCTCCTCCATGTGGTCCAGCCCCGCGCGGGCCAGCGTTGCCCGGATGACGTTCGCGTTGTCGATCCTACTGGCCGTGGCCGGTTGCGATCGCCGGCACCCGCCGGGCCGCATCGCGCCCGCGACGCCGCTACAGACGGCGGTGGAGCCGGGCGTGGCGCATCATGCGCATGGTGCGTATGACATCGCGCCACTTGCGCACTTTCACATCGAGGCGCGGGTGCTGTCGGCCACGCGCTACTGGACCGATCGCGAGTCGCAGCTGGCGCCGGTCGATCTGGCGTTGGGCTGGGGGCCCATGAGCGACAGCTCTGTGCTGGACCACATCTCGATCGGGCAGATGAGCCGCTTCTACACGTGGTCCGAGCACGATGCGCCCGGTCACGCGCCGATCGAGCAGGACGACATCGAGGCGTTCAGCGCCAACATGCACATCATCCCGGCGGACGATCGCGTGCGCGCGGCATTGCTGCGCGTGCATAAGGGCGACCTGGTCACGATCGACGGCGACCTCGTGCAGGTCCAGGCCCCCGACGGCTGGGCGTGGGCAAGCTCACTGACGCGTCTCGACACCGGCGACGGCGCTTGCGAGGTGATCTGGGCAGAGAAGCTCGAGATTCGCTGAGGCCCGGCGGACTGCGGCCCCGGCTTGTCTGAAAGCCGCCTCTGGGTGAGACTGGCGGCCCCGCGCAGAGGCGCCGGGCCAGCCTTCTGGACCCACTCTCCCTTTCTCGCCGAGTTCGATCATGGGACGCATCTTCGAGACTAGAAAAGCCACGATGTTCGCGCGCTGGGACAAGATGTCCAAGGCGTTCGCGCGCATCGGCAAGGAAGTCACCATCGCCGTCAAGGCGGGTGGCCCGGATCCGGTCCACAATCCTTCGCTGCGCCGCGTCATCCAGAATGCGCGCGCGATCAACATGCCCAAGGACAAGGTCGAGTCGGCGATCAAGAAGGCGTCCGGCCACGATACCGCCAACTACGACGAGATCATCTACGAAGGCTACGGGCCGCACGGCATCGCCGTACTGGTCGAGTGCGCGACCGACAATCCCACGCGCACCGTGGCCAACATCCGCTCAGCGTTCCACAAGTTCGGCGGCAACATGGGCAGCACCGGCAGCGTCGCTTTCATGTTCAAGCGCATGGGCGTCTTCCGCCTCAAGCCCGAAGGCCTGGACGCCGAGTCGCTCGAGCTCGACCTGATCGATCACGGTCTTGAAGAGATGGGCGAGAGCGTGGGTGAGAAGGGCGACGCGCAGGTGATGATCCGCTGTGCGTTCCCGGACTTCGGTCGACTTCAGAAGGCGCTCGAGGACCGCAAGATCACGCCGATATCCGCGGAGTCCGAGTACATCCCCGCCGCCGGCACGCCGTTACCCGAGGACCAGGCGACCGAAGTGCTCAACATGGTCGACCGCCTGGAGCAGGATGAGGACGTGCAGAGGGTCTTCCACAATCTGGCCTGAGCACCCGCGGGCCCTGCGGCCCGCGCGCTATTCGCCTGGCCCGGGCAGGCTCACCAGGATCGAAGTGACGATCAGCACGGCGGTGGCGAACCAGAGCTCGAGTTCGGCGGAACGCCTCAGCATCTGCGCGCCCTCGAACGTGCCCAGCTTGGGCTTCTGCTTCTTCCAGTTGATCGCGCCCAGCGCCACGACGCCTGCGACGATCACCAGCTTCACGATCAGCGCGAAGCCGAAGGGAGTGGTCCAGAGCGCATCGAGCTTCTTGAGATTCGTCCACGCGGTGATCACGCCCATCACGCCCAGCACGGCGAACCCGCCCAACGCGAGCGGGGAGAACGCGTCGACCATGACTTTGGCAAGCTTCGCGCGGCGCTCTTCGCTCAGGCTGCTCTTCAGGACCGGCTGCAAGCCTGTGCGCACCATCACGAACAGCGTGCCGATCCACAGTGCCCCGGCGAAGCGGTGCACGGGATTCACCAGGCGCTGGAGAGGCGTACCCGTGAGAAGCGCGCGGAACGGGGAGAGCAGCACGATCATGGCGAGCCACCAACCCAGCCCCACGCGCGCGCGGGCGAGCGCGAAGCCGACGACTGCTGCGACGGAGAATGCGACGGCGATTTCCATGGGCGGTTGGCTGCGGACGAACTCCACGAGCGCGACGTGTTTGCCTGCGGCGCGCTCGGCCAGATTCAGGTAGAGCAGGCCCGCAGATCCCAGCGCGCCCGCGAGTCCGATCGTGGACGCGCCGATACTGGCGCGCGCCAGCAGGCCGCGCTCGGCGTCGTCGCGCACTTCGCCCGCCGCGGCACGGCGCGACGTCAGCCAGAAGCCGGCCGCGCCCACCGCCATGAACTGCGCCACGAATCCTGCCAGCTCATGCCATACATCCGAGAACTCCAGAAGCGGACCAGCAGCCATCGCAAGCTCCTTCGCTCAGTGCTTCGTCTTGACGGGGAACGGCGGCGGCGTGGGCATCACGACCGGGTCGCTCTTGAGCTTCGCTTTGAGATATTCGATCGCGCGGTCCAACTGCGGGTCGCGGCCAGCGAGCACCGCCGCAGGATCATCGGGCACCATCATGTCGGGCTTGACGCCGGTGCCTTCGATCACCCAATGGCCATCTGCCACCCACTCGCCGTAGTTGGGGATATACAGCGCGCCGCCGTCCATGAGCGGATAGCCGCCGCCGCTGCCGACCTCGCCGCCCCACGTGGGCACGCCGATCACCGGGCCCATCTTGAGGCGCTGGAACGCATCGCTGAACTCTTCTGCGTCGGAGCCGCTGTTCTCGTTGCAGAGCGTGGCTGCGTGCCCCGCGAACGCCCAGTCCTGGCGCGTCCACGACGCGCCGAACCGGGGCTTGAACCACGAGTACGGCTTGCTGCTCATCTGCAGAAGCAGCATGGCGTCGATATAGCCGCCGCCGTTCTCGCGCACGTCATAGACGAACGCATCCTTCTGCAGGTTCGGATAATAGTGCTTGCCGAACTCCACAAGGCCCGGCTCGCTCATGCTGGGGATATGCAGGTAGCCGATGTTCTCGCCGCCATTCTTACGCACGTATTCGGTCTTTGCGGCGACCCAGTCGAAGTAGCGCAGCTTGGCTTCGCTCGGGAGCGGCTTGATGCGCACCTCGCGCGCGCCCGTGAAGCTCGCCTTGGAGTTGATCGTGAGGCTCGTCACCTTGCCCGCCGTGCCGACGAGCAGTGCCTGTAGGTCCTGATCCGCCCGGACCGGACGGCCGTTCACCGCCAACAGGTAGTCGCCGGGCTTCACGCCAACGCCGGGTGCCAAGAGCGGCGAACGCGCATCGAACTCGAAGCCGTCGCCCGGAAGCAGGCGTGTCAGCTGGTACGCCGGGCTCGCGCCCGGCACGAACTCCACATCGACGCCCAGGAAGCCCATCGGTAGCACGGGGGCGGTCACGAGATCGCCGCCGCGCACATACGCATGGCCGCAGTTGAGCTCGGCGATGACTTCGCCTTGCAGGAACAGCAGGTCGCTACGGTCGGCCACAGCCGGCAGCATGGCCTCGTACTTCTTGCGCACGGCCGGCCAGTCGGCGCCGTGCATGGCGGGGTCGTAGAAGAAGTCGCGCGCGATCCGCCACGTCTCGTGAAAGAGCTGCTTCCACTCGGCCGCCGGGTCCACGTCGAGCACCCACGCGTCGGTGGGCACGGTCTTGTCGCCCAGGCCATCGGCGCTCGCGTCGAGCACGCGGAACGTGTGGCCATCCTGCACGAGGATCTTCTTGCGGTCGGCCGAGACCTGCACGTCGGTGATCTTCTTGGCGATCGTCGAGACCTCGAGTTTCTTCAAGTCGAACGCCCGCAGTTCGCTCGACTCGCCGTTGCTCACCTGTAGCAACAACCGGCCTTCGACGGGCAGCACGCGCACGTAGTGGTCGGCATCCACGGGCACGTCGATCAGGCGCTCGGTGATGCCGGCGAGATCGACTTTCGTCACCGGCAGCGGTGTGCCGACCTTCTTGGCGTCCTTCTTGTCATCGCCGTCCTTGCCCGGTTTCGCTTCACCCGGCAGCTCTTCGTCGTTCTTCTCCAGGAACGGCGACTTGGTGTCGGCCGCGAGCGTCACCAGCGTCACGCGCGTGAACTTGTCGAACGTGAAATACCGGTTCGCATTCACGGTCTTGGGATCGAACGCGCGATCCGCCAGGAACGCGATGAACTTTCCCTCGGCATCGAAGACGGGTGCCGAGGCCTGCATCTCGGGGCTCGAGATGCGCGTGCGCGTGCCTTTGGCGATGTCATAGAGCCACACGGAGTAGTTCCAGTTCGCCCCAGCCTTCACATACGTGAGCCAGCGGCCGTCGGGGCTGTACTGCGGGCTGTCGTTAACGTAGTCGTACGAGCCCGAGCGGTCGGCCTGGTCGACCACCGTGATCGCGCCCGTCGTGGCGTCGACCAGCAGCACGCGCATCTCGCGGTCGCTCGTCACCAGCGTCTTGCCGTCGGGCGCCCACTGGATGGGGCCCAGCGGGCCCTGATGATCGCTCGTGAGCTTCTTCGCTTCGCCGCCGTTCGCGGGCGCGATCCAGACCTGCTCTTCGCCCGAAGCATCCGATACGTAGGCGCAGCGCTGAGCGTCGGGCGACCACGCCGGGTACTGGCAGCGCGCGCCGCTCTGCGCCGCCACGACGCGCACATCGCCATTCTCGGCGGGCGCGTTCAGGATCTGCCCGCGCGCGGAGACCAGCATGCGCTTACCCGTAGGCCCCAGTACGACGCTGGCGAGCTGAGTCGCCGCCTGCACGCGCTTGGGCCGCGCATGCACGCGATCCGAATGCAGCTGCACCGCCAGCTCCGTGGTCTTGCCGGTGGCCGGGTCGTACAGCCCCAAGCCGTCGCCGTGCTCGTACACGACGCGCGCGCCATCGCTACTGGGGTAGCGCACGTCGTAGTCGGCGTAGTGGGTGACCTGCGTGGCGGCGCCGCCTTGCGAAGGGATCATCCAGAGGTTCGCATGGCCATCGCGCTCGGAGACGAAGTAGACCTGATCGCCCACCCACACCGGCTCCGTGTCGATGGCCGGGTCGGTGGTGAGGCGCTGGAAAGTGTGCGCGCTCAGGTCCGTGAGCCAGATGTCGTCGGCTTCGCCGCCTTGATAGCGTTTCCAGTGCTGCCATTCGGCGCTCACGGGCACGTAGGCCAGCCGGTGACCATCGCGGTTCATGCTCGCGAACTCGGCGTACGGCACAGCGAGGGCGATCGCTTGCCCACCTGTGGCCGGCACGGCCCACAACCGGAAGTCGCGCGGAAAGCCCTTCTGGCCGCGGAAGAGCACCTGCTTGCCGTCGGGCGTCCAGCCCTGCGTGCGCATCGGGCCGGCCCACCAGGTGAGGCGCTTGGGCGGGCCGCCGTCCAGGTCCATCACGTACGCGTCGGTGCCGCCGTCGTATTGGCCGGTGAACGCGATCGACCTGCCGTCGGGCGAGAAGTAGGCCGCGCTCTCCACGCCATCATCCGACGTGATGCGCTGTGCGACGCCGGTCGTGACCGACGCCAGCCACAGGTCGCCTTCACTCGTGAAGACGATCTGGTCGCCATGGATGTCGGGGCGGCGCAGGAACTGGGACGAGGCCCGAACCGGGGCCGCGCTGGCCAGGGTCAGGACGGCAACCAGAAGGACGGCAGCGTTGCGTGCGCGCATGAGAAGCCTCGGAGGTGGCGCCAGTGGGCGGCTGAAGGAATGCCGCACCTTAGCACCGAGGCCGGGAGCCGCGCCTGCCGCAAATGGCTGCGGGGCGGCCCCGGGCAGGGGACGCCGCGCGAAGGGGCACTGCGCCGGATCAGGCGCGTTCGAGCAGCGCCTGCAGGCGCACCAAGCCGTCCCTCACGGCCTGCACGGAGACGGCTCCGACCGAGAGCCGCACCCAGCCCGTCTCGGCGGCAAGGCCAAAGGCCTGGAAGGGCACCACGCCAAGGCCGGCGCCCGCGAGCAGCACGCGGCGCAGGTCGTCGTTCGTGCGGATCGTGATGCCGTCGATCGTGCGGCCGAAGAGATCGAAGCGCACCGACAGATACAGCGTGCCCTCGGGCGCGATGGACTCGACCTTGTGGCCGGCAGCGGCCATGCAAGTGATGCCGTCATGCAGCAGCGTGAGCCGCTCGCGCAGGCGCGACTGCATGCCGGCGCGGAACTCGGCGAACGCGGCGGCGTCGTCGAGGAACTTTGCGCTCGCGACTTGTTCTGCGCGCGGCGCCCATGCGCCGACGTGGCCCAGGAAATCGCTCATGCGTTGCATCACGGCCGGCGCGCCGACCGCCCAGCCCACACGCAGGCCGGTGGAGGCGAGCGACTTGGATATCGCGTCGAGCATCACGGTGTAGGGCGCGATCTCGGGCACCAGGCTCATCGGTGTGACCGGTACCGTGCGGCCGAACTCCAGCGCCCAGTAGACCATGTCATACATGAGGAACACGGGCCGCTGGCCCGCCGCCGCCCTGCGATGGTTCTCGCTGATCAGGTCCCTGCAGATCTGCGCCAGCACGTCGGGGTCGATGGCCGTGCCGGTCGGGTTGAGCGGCGTGCAGAGCGCGAGCATGCGGATGCGCGGCAGCACGGCGCGAACCGCTTCGGCCGTGGGATGGAAGCGCGAGTCGCGGTCCACCTCGAGCATGATGGGCTGCGCGCCGACCAGGTTGCAGTAGTGATTGTTGTTCCACGACGGCACCGGAAACGCCACGGCTTCGCCCGGGTCCACGAGCGTGCGGTACGTGCCATAGATGAGCGGCCGCGCGCCGCCGGCGATGAGCACGCTTTCGACCGGATAGGAAAGCGCGAACTCACGCTGCAGGAATCGCACGATCGCCTGGCGCAGCTCGAGCATGCCATTCGATGGCGGATAGCCGGTGTGCCCTTCGCGCAGCGCCGTGGCGATGCCGTCGAGCAGCGCGGCCGGTGCGGGATACTCACGCGCATCGAAATCGCCCACGGTCAGGTTGCAGACCGGGTCGCCCTTGGTGATCAGGGCGCGGATCTCGCCCGAGATGCGCAGCACTTCGGAACCTGTGAGTCCCTGCGCGAGCCGGGAAAGCGAGGTGACATCCACCGAGGCGAGGTCGAGCGATGGCGTGGGCTGCGGCATGGTCTTCTCCAGTCGAAGCGCAGCTCGGCGAAGGTCCCGCCCTGACCGAGGTGCGTCCTATCGTGCGTCGGAAGCACGCACTGTAGCCTTCACCAGCGCATCGCGCATCCCGCCCAAGCGAACCCGGCGCCGAACGCCGCCAGCACGATCAGGTCGCCGCCCTTGACCAGCCCCGCATCACGCGCCTCGGTGAGCGCGATCGGGATGCTCGCTGCAGTCGTGTTCCCATAATTCTGGATGTTCTGGAAAACTTTCTCTGGTGGCACTTGCAGGCGCGCCGCGACCGCGTCGCCGATGCGCTGGTTCGCTTGGTGCGGCACGATGAGTGCGACTTCCTCGAGCGTGTGGCCCGCATCGCGAAGCACTTCCTCGATCACCTCGGGAAAGCGCGTCGTGGCGTTCTTATAAACCTGACGGCCATTCATGGTGGGTAGGTGGCGGCCCGCTTCGAGCATCTCGGGTGTCACGCGGCCGGGCACCATCGACGAAGGCGCCTCGCACCAGAGCTCCTTCGCCAGCGCGCCCTCGGCGTGCAGCGCCCACGACAAGATGCCCTGTGGTGCCTGGCACGGCTCGACCACCGCAGCGCCGGCGCCGTCACCAAAGAGCACGGCCATGTCGCGGCCGCGCGTGGTCAGGTCCAGGCCGGTGCTCTGCACCTCGGCGCCCACGACGAGCACGCAGCGGTAGCGGCCGATGCGCACGAATGCATCGGCCACGGAAAGCGCATAGAGAAAACCGCTGCAGGCGTTGCGCACATCGAGCGCGCCGATGTGGCCCAGGCCGAGTTCGTGCTGCAGCAGCACGCCGTTGCCCGGGAACATGTAGTCGGGCGTCGTCGTGGCGTACACGATGAAATCGATGTCGCCGCTCTCGCGGCCTGCGTCGGCGATCGCGCGGCGCGCGGCCTCCAGGCCCAGCGCGCTCGAGCCCACGCCAGGGTCTGCATAGTGACGCTCGCGGATGCCGGTGCGTTCGATGATCCATGCATCGCTCGTGTCCATCATCTTCTCGAGGTCCGCATTGCGGACCACGCGCGGCGGGACATGGAAGCCGATGCCGGTGATACGCGAGCGGGTCACGAAGCCTCCTTCGGGATGGACGAACCGGGCGAAGGAGGAAAGATGCGGCGGGCGCACGGCGGGGTCAACGGCGCATGGACGAACGTCGCCGGCGCCTCGCGCGGGAGTTGTCTCGTGCATAACCCGCTCGTCGGCCGACGTGAGGCTCGGCCGGAGGCGGGCGGCACTCAAGGTCGCAACAGCCTCGTGTACATCGCGATCCAGTGGTCGCCCCACAGGTACGCGACCATCGCAGCCGGGCAGAGCAGCGTGCCAAAGGGCAGCGCCGTGAGCCCGTCGCCGCGCTTGCGGGCCATCAGGATGCCGCCCCAGATGCTGCCGGCGAAGGCGGCCAAGAAGATGGTGAGCAATGCCGCGCCCGGGCCCAGCAATGCACCGAACATGGCCGCGAGCTTCACGTCGCCGCCGCCCATGCCTTCGATGCGGCGCACGCGGAAGTAGACCTCGGCCACGAGCCACAGCAGGCCTGCGCCCACCAGCATGCCCGTGAGTGCGTGCCACCAGCCGGGACCCAGAAGCGCGGCGCCGATCGCCACCAGGGTTCCGGGGAGCGTGAGCTTGTCGGGCAGCAACTGAAAGTCGAGGTCGATGAACAGCAACGTGACCAGCATGAAGCCCCAGAGCGCCACCAGCGGGTAGCTATAGGTAAGTCCGTCGCGCTGGTAGACGAGCAGCGCCCACGTCCCGCAGAGCAGTTCGGTGAAGGGATAGCGGAAACTCACCTGGGTCTTGCAATGCCGGCAGCGGCCGCCCGAGAGCGCCCACGAGAGCACGGGGAAGAGGTCGAACACGCCCAGCACATGGCCGCAGCCGGGGCAGCGCGAGCGCCCGTGCACCCACGACTCGCCGCGCGGCATACGCCAGGCCAGAGCGGTGACGCCGCTGCCCATGACCAGGCCGAAGAGTGTGGCGCAGATGCCGATATAGAGTTCAAGGCTCACGCTTGGGACTCCAGACGGGGTGCTTTTCAGTCATTGAGACCGGGGCTGGGCTCTGACAATATCGGCAGCCGGGCTCACGAACTCGCACATTCCTCGCAGGCACCGTATGCAGACCGTGCTCTTCCTGGCCGTGGTCGCCAACAGTATCGACCTGTTCGCGACAGCGATCGGCATCCATCTCTTCGGGAATCGCGAGGGCAATCCGCTCCTCGCTGGACTCGCGCACGAGCACTGGCTCGCGTTCGTGTTGGTCAAGGGCGTGATCGTGCCCCTGCTCATCTGGCGCCTGTACCGCTATCGGCACCAGACCCCCTGGCTCAGCAACGCCGGCTTGGCGCTGGTCACCATCGCGCTCACGGTGGCGGTGGGGCAGTGGGTGGGCTGGATTGCCGGCGTCATCGAGGTGCACGGGGTGCGCGCGTTCTAGAGACGCTGCGCCCCGTGCAGCCCCGTCACTCGCCTACTGCGGGTCGGCCAGGATGTGCGGCGTGATCTCGATCACGAGATCCTTCTTCGCCGTCGTCACGACACGGTGCTGGAAGAAGTAGCCCAGGCCAGGGATGTCGCCAAGGATCGGCACCTTGGTCATGCTCGTGGACTTCTCTTCGCTCAGCAGGCCGCCGATGATGATGCTGCTGCCGTCCTTCAGGCGCACGGTCGTCGTGGCTTGGCGCGTGTCGACCACGGGCAGGTCGTTGTTCTGGCCCTTGAAGCCCACGATCGAACTGACCTCGGGCGTGATCTGCGTGGTGATGTAGCCATCGGCATTGATGACCGGCGTGATGCGCAGCTTCACGCCCACCTCTTCCTTCTGGACCTGGGTGACCTGCGCGGCGCCGCCTCCCGCGAACGTCGTGCCGCTCGTCTGGTAGGGCACGCGCGAGCCGATCAGGATGCTGGCTTCCTTGCCATTGAGCGTGGCGATCTTGGGATTGGCCAGCACACGAGCGTTGCCGTTGTGGATGAGAAGGTCGAGCGTCACGTTGAATGTTTTCGCGATACGGCTGAAGTCGCGCAGTTCCAGAAGCCCCTTGCCGTCGCTCTTGTTGAACACCTTCAGGCCCGAGAAGTCGGTGGTGGAGCCGGTCGCCGAGCCGCTCAGCGAGTCGTACTTGCCCTCGGCGAAGATGAACGTCTGCTTGTTGAGCAGATCCCAGTCGATGCCGAGCCTCTTCAAGTCATCGGTCGACACTTCGGTGATGCGCGCCTCGAGCATGACCTGACGCGCGGGCTTGTCGAGCTCCGCCACCACGTTCTCGATCTCGGCGATGATGCGCGGGCTTGTGACCACGATCAGGCGGTTGCCCGTGTGGTCGACTTCGATCTGCTCGCACAGGCCGTGCAACGCAGCTTTGGCCTCGTTCGCGTCGGCGAACTTGAGCGGCACGATATAGGACGACAAGCCCGTCTCGTCCTTGAGCGACTTGGCCTCGGCCACCAGCACCGAGTTGCCGATGCGCTCGTAGCCCAGCCCCGCCGCGCGCACGACCAGGTTGATCGCCTGATCCACCGGCACGTCCTTCATGTGGATCGTCAGTTTGCCCGAAGCGACGCCGGGGCCCGTGATGATGTTCAGGTCGCCCTTCTCGGCCAGGATCTTGAGAACGGCCGGCAGGCTGGCGTCATCGGCGTCCAGGCTGATGAGCTTCGACATCGGCGCGGCGGTCGCGGGGCCCGCGAAGGCGGCGAGCGCGAGTACCGCGCAAAGGGTCAGGCGGCGAAAGACACGATGCACGGTCACTCTCCCTGCGGCTTACGAGTAAGGGTGATGCTCTCGTCGCCTCGTCTGAGGACGACCTGTTCACGCGTGATACTCACGACCTGGAA
>JANYBS010000053.1 GCA_025360715.1 Candidatus Eiseniibacteriota bacterium
CCTAGCTTTGCGCTCGTCGGCTCCCCAAGGCCTCGCGGTCCGCGGGAGCCTTTGCTTTGCACCGCCCGCCCCCGCGCTTGGAGCTGCACATGCTCGCGCGCGTTCATACGGCTGCACTGTGGGGATTGGATGCCTTCGCGATGGATTGCGAAGTCGACGTGGGCCCGGGCTTGCCTGGCTTCGTGATGGTGGGCCTGCCTGACACCTCGGCGCGCGAGGCGCGCGAGCGAGTGTGGCCCGCGCTGCGCAATGCGGGCCTGGCGCCGCCCGAGCGCCGCGTGACCGTGAACCTGGCGCCCGCCGGCCGCCGCAAGGAAGGCGCCGCGGCCGATCTGGCGCTCGCGCTGGGATTGATCGTGGCGACCGAGCAGGCGCCGGGCGAGCGGCTCGTGCGCACGGCGGCGCTGGGCGAGTTGGCGCTGGATGGCCGATTGCGCGGCACGCGCGGGACGCTTTCGCTCGCCGAGGCCGCGTGGCGCGGCGGCGCGAAGACGCTGCTGTGCGCGGCCGAGGCCGCCCCCGAAGCGGCGCTCGTCGAAGGCCTGCAAGTGCACGCGGCCGCCACCCTGACCGAAGCGTTCGAATGGCTGCGCGGCGAGGCCCTCACGCTCGCGCGGCCCGCGGCGCCCGATGCGCGCGCGGTGACGAGCGAGGTGGACCTGGCCGACGTGCGCGGGCAACTGCTCGCGCGCCGCGCGCTCGAGATCGCGGCCGCTGGCGAGCACCATCTGCTGTTCGTGGGCCCGCCCGGCGCGGGCAAGAGCATGCTCGCGAGCCGGCTGCCCGGACTGCTGCCGCCGCTCGAGCCTCACGAGGCTCTTATGGTGACGCGCCTGCACAGCACCGCCGGCCTGCGCGCGCCGGGCATGGGGCTCATGCTCACGCGGCCGATCCGCGCGCCGCATCACAGCCTGTCACGCGCGGGCTTGATCGGCGGTGGATCACCGCCGCGCCCGGGCGAGCTGTCGTTGGCCCATCATGGCGTGTTGTTCCTGGACGAGTTCGCCGAGTACCCGCGGCATCTGCTCGATGCCCTGCGCGAGCCGCTCGAGACCGGCAGCGTGAACCTGGCTCGCGCGAGCGGCCATGCGCGCTTCCCCGCGCGGCCACTGATGGTCGCCGCGATGAATCCGTGAGGATGCGGGTTTCAATTGCGGAATCCGAAGGAGCTACCGTAGACCAAACCGAGGCAAGTGGTCGCCGGCAAAGCAGGGTGGAAGGCCTCGTGAGAGGAGCGTACAATGACTGTTCTGGCGCAACGAGCGCCGCTCAACGAAGCCCGAGTTCCTCGGCGGTGAAGCACTCGGCGCCGGCAGCCTCGTACGCGGCGTCCAGCGCAGGTGCAAGCACGAGCAGGGCTGCGAGCCGCTGGACCATGCCGCGGAAATGCTCGGCCTCGGCGAGCGTCAGCGGCCGGCCGCCGCGGCGGTCGGCGTGCCGGTATCCGAGCCACTTCTTGAGCACGGGATAGCCGCCGAGTTCGTGGCTCCAGACGTTCGCCGGCACGTTCCGGAAGCAGACTTCATCGTTCAGGAACAGATCGCCGGTCGTGGCGCCCCATCCGTCCCGCCAGCTCTCCGCCTCCCCCGGCGGCCGCTCCCGCCAGTCGCCGCGCGCGGCGCCGTAGTACGAGCGCGAGACGACCAGCGCCGCTTCGGCGACCATGCCGCCGTCGGTCCGGGTCGGGACGGCCAGTTCCCGCGCGTTCGCGCCGAGCACGTCCGTGATCGTGCGGCGTGCGTCGGTTGCCGGGTCGAGCAGCTTCCAGATCTTCTCGCCGAGCGCTGCGAGCTCGGCCAGGCGTGCGGCATCCCGGGGCAGCGGGACACGCGCCCAGTCCTGCGCCAGCGCGTCCTTGTGATCGGCCTCGAACTGGGGCGAGTGTGCGATCGCCAGCACCGCCCTGAACAGCGACCGCGTGAGCTTGCGGGCGGCCGCGCCGTCCCTGCCCCGCGCAGCGTCCAGGCGGCCTTGAGGGCCTCCCAGAGCGCCGGATGGAGGTTCGCCTCGACGGTCGCCCCGCGCTCCCGGCCGGCGGTGAAGAGATCGGTCGCCTCCGGTGCACCGTGCACCTCCGCCGGGAATCCCACCGAGCCGCGGTCGTGCAGGTGGAGGTCGAACAGCGTCGTGGCCAGTAGCGGACGAGCCTCTGACACCCGCCGCGGCTGCGGCACGGCCAGCAAGAATTCGTTCTTCGCGAGGTTGTCCCACAGCTCCGGCCGGCGCTCGTTCAGCAGCTTGCCTTCGGTTTCGTAGTAGATAGACCGGACGTCGAGCGGGAAGAGCAGGTACGGAACGATCCGGTCAGGCTGAAAGCGACTCGTGCGACGAAGCAGATCGCGGACCGCTTCCGGCTCGTAGCGCGCCCGCGGCTCGCACACGACGGGGTGGTCTCGCCGGAAGGACTCGAAGCTCCGCGTGGAGAAGTAATCCCGCATGCGTGCCTCGAGCGCCCCGGAATCGACATCGATCAGGCTGCCCTCGATGCCGCGGTTCGGATTCACGCCCTGGTACCCGGCGGGGAACATCTCGTCGAGAGCGGGCCAGTCTTCGTAGCCTCCGGCGGTGGTCTGGGACACGAGCTTCCACCCACCGCGTTCCTGCGGGGTGAAGTCCTCGTACGGGCGGGGTCCCTCCGGGCGCTCGGCGGCCGTCCTTCGTTCCTTTGCGGACCAGCTCGCCATGTCGAGCGACGCGAGCAGCGCGCCACGCTTGGCAGCCGCGCGCCCCCAGAAGTCGCGCGTGCGGATCTGCTGCGCCCCGCTCCGGTCCCTCAACTTGAGCAACGTGACTACGGCCGTGCCCACCTTGATGCCGGGTCCACCGCCCGAGACGTTGAAGATCGTCTCGCACGATTCGCCCTGGGGCGTTCGCTCGCTCGCCAGCCGGTTGCCGTGCAGGTTGTCCACCCAGATGCGCTGGAAGCTCCCGAGCAGCGACTCGCGCATGATCGGGTGCGAGCGGCCGTTCAGGTACGAGCTGTTCGAGATGAAGCTGACCACGCCGAAGTCCGCGCGCTCGCCGATCCGCGCCTCGGCCAGGCGGAAGAACCGCACGTACAGGTCGTCCAACAGGTGCTTGCGCACACCCCAGCGCGTGAACAGCTCGGAGTTGCCCACCTGCCGACCGTTGGCGTCACGGCGAATCCCCTTGTACGGGTCGACGAGGTCCGCTTCCTCTTCGAGCGGCACGCCGGCGAAGCGGTTGTAGGGCGGGTTGCCTAGGATCACGATGATCTTCGCGTCCTTCTTCACCGCCCGCGCCGCATCGTGTTCCTGCTGAAGCTCGGGGAAGTTGAGCTTCATCTGCTCCTCGCCGTGCCAGCCGGTGAGGGCGTTGGTCAGGAAGACGGCAGGCCGTTGGGTCTCGTCCGGGGCCACTCCGAGGTCGGCCAGGACGAGATAGAGCTGGAGCTGCGAGATCACGAACGGTGCCGTAAGGATCTCGAAGCCGATGATCCGCTTAGTGAAGGCATCCCGCAGCCGGGCGCCCAGCAGCGCCTCTTCACCCTCTTCCTTCAGCTGGCGGGCCAGGCATCGCAGGACCTCGAGCAGGTAGGCGCCGGTGCCACAGCAGGGATCGAGCACGACGACGCGCTCATCCGCGAACCCGCGCTCGCAGCCGAGCTCCTCGCGCAGCAACTGGTCGACCTTCCGGACCTGGTAGCTGACGATCTCCCCCGGCGTGTACCAGACGCCCAGTTCCTTGCGCAGTTCGGGATCGAACGCTTCGAGGAAGGGCTCGTAGAAGTACAGGATGGCCGCGGACGCTGCTGCTCCTTCGCCTTCGGATTCCTGCTCCAGCGAAGGCGCGCGGAAGCGCCGGAAGAACGCCTCCGGGTCGACGCGCTGCAGGACCTCGGTGGCCAAGTCCAGGTGGTGGGCCAGCCGCAGCTCGCGAATGCGCGCCGGATGCCGGAACTCGTGGAAGAGCTGCCCGAGGAACGGGATCTTCAGGTACGCGGACAGGTCCTCCCAGCGAAACGTCCCCTGCGCGCCCGCGCGCCGCCAGAGCACCCAGCCGGCGAACAGGCCGTAGTAGGCCGTCTGGATGAGCGACGAGCGAAAGAACTCCTCGCCCTCCTGCCCCTCGAACGTGACCCCGAGCGCGCGGCCGAAATCGTCGAGCAGGTCGCGCACTGCCTCGCCGAACCGGGCCGGGAGGTCCGCCTTCGCCTGGCGGGCCTGCCACGCGAGGATGCGGGCCAGGGTTTCGGGCTCGGTGATGGTGGCGAAGCGCGTCAGCGCCGCCTCGAGGAGGTCCGCCAGCGGGTCGAACGTGGCGGGATCCACCGCAGCCCCGGCCTCGAACGCCTCGCGCGACGGCCATAGCTCGACGACCTGCTCGAGCCGGCGGTGCGACGGCGGCACGGTCCCGTTCCCGCTCCAACCGGGCCGGACGGTCACCAGCGCGAAGGCCCGGACGTTCGACAGGAGCAGGACGTGGGAGCGAGCGAGATAGCGGCCCACCTGGTCGTCACCGGCCGTGGACACGACCATGTCCGCGATCTCGGCGCGCGGCAGCTTCACTTCGCCGCAGACCACCGGGAACTGACCGGCTCCGTCGTACAGCGCGACGTCGGGCATGTCGGAACCGCCGCCCTCCCGGCGCTCGCTGGTGTTGATGCGCACGTCGAACGCGAGGCCGCGGGCGGAGAGGATGCCCGCGAGGAGCGTCTTGATGGCCGGGTAGAAGCTTGGCTCGGTGGCGGTTGCCGACCTTGCCAACCGGCCGACCTCAGCTGCGTACTGCGATCCGATTCGGCTCATGCGGCGACCCACCTCCCTGCGGATCGTGGGAGCACCGGCGGCCGGACATACTTACACGGCCGAGGTTGCCGGCCGGGCGACCGACTTCACGACCTCCCAGATGCGGAAACAGTAGTAGGCGGGACGTCTGAGGCGCAACCAACCCGGTCGGCGCAGAGCGATGCCGACGGCTCGCACCCAGCAGGGCCAGGACGACGACTTCGGTTTCGGGGGACCCCGAGTGCAACTGCCGTCGCCTGTACCTACTGGTATTCGGCGCCATGTGCGGCGTGCCGGCGTGTCGGCCCTGAAGCTGGGCGCTTTATCGCCTGCCGCGGTACCGTCCGCTGGCGCGTCCAAAGACCTCCGGGCGTTCGATGTCGGATTGCGTTGGTTCAGTGATGTCCGGCGTGCCCGTCCGCGGTCGTGGTCTGGAAGTGAGACACCATGTCGCCCAAGCTGGTCATCTGCCCGCCGGCCATCACCCCCCCCTTGCCACCCATCATCTCCAACATCGAGCGATCCATGTGCATCATGTAACGAGTCTGAGCCCGCATGAGTGTGTCCGGCATGAACGTGCAGACTGTGCCTGCGTCGTTCCACGTGATCGCTCCGGCCGTCGCATGAATGGCATCCATGTGGGCGAGCATGGCCGGGTTGCTCATGACGGAGTCCATCGATACGTGAACCGCCATTGAAGAGTCCGGGCACGGCCCGCTCATATCGGCCTCGCTGATGAGATGGAAACCCCTCTCGACGACACCGCGATCAACGGCGACGCCGAAGTCGAGCGATATCCCCGCATCCAGCCGGACCGCAGTCGCACCATCCCCGGGCGTCGACTTGAGCACGGCGGATGACGCAGGCTGCACCGGGCTGGTCGTGCGCTTCGAGCATCCTGCGACCGTACCGACGAGCAGCGTGATGAGGACGAGGCGAGCAAGCATGGAGTCTCCTTGGTGCCGGCGACGGCACGGGCTGTTCGGCGTGCAGGTGAGCTTCGATCTGCCTGGCTTGGTGCGCTGATTCACGACGCTCCCGCTCCCTGGGCTGTCCAGTCCGGTCCGTTCCGGAGCTCGGCGGCGGCCCTCTCCGGCGAGACGGGGTTCGAATAGAAACCGGTGCCGACTTCGAAGCCGGCCACCTGCGTCGGGCGCGGCAGGACGGCGATGTGCCAGTGGAAGTCCTGGTCGAGCGTGGTCCAGTAGCCAGGCCGGCTATCGCGATTCGGACCGCTGTAGAGGAAGAGGTTGAACGCCGGCTCGGCCAGCGTCGATTCCAGGCGGCGCAGGAGTGACTTGAGCAGTCCCGCCAGATCGAGCAGGGCGTCAGAGCCTGTCGTCTCGAAGTCCGGTGTGTGCTCTCGCGGCAGGATGCAGCACTCGAATGGATGGCGGGAGGCGAAAGGGGCGATCGCCGCGAAGTGCTCGGAGGTTTCAATGACGCGACGTCCGTCTTCGAGCTCCTCGCGCAGGATGTCGCAGAAGACGCAACGCTCCTTGATACGGAAGTGCGTCCGCGCTCCGTCGAGGATCTCCTTGAGCGCCTTGGGAGTGACCGGGAGGCCGATGATCTGGGAGTGGGCATGGCTCGGCAGAGCCGCCCCTGCCATGACGCCCTGGTTCTTGAAGACGAAAACCGCGCGGATGCGGCGGTCCCGCTTCAGGTCCGTGATGCGCGCCGCCCACGCGGAGAGAACAAGGGCGATGTGTTCTCGCGACAACTGGGAGAGCCGGTCCTCGTGCTCGGGAGTCTCGATCACGATTTCATGCGCGCCCGTGCCGCAGGCGGCGTCGTACATGCGCTCCGCCCTGCGGGCGAGCGGTTCCTCGATACGAAGCGCGGGACGCAGGTTGGCGACCACCCGGACCTTCCAGCCAGCCAGGTTTGGACCCCGTCCCGTCGACCCCCACGCAGCAATCTCGGGCGGGGTCAGCGACTCATTCCCAGCGCAGAACGGACACGCACCCGGCTCCAAGGGACGCACGGGCCAAAGGTCCTCGAGCACGACCCACCGGCCCGTGCACGGATCCTTGCGAAGAGCACTCATCACGTCCCTCCTTCCGCACCCACACATCTCAACTCACGCCTCCGCACGCATCGCCTACTTCCGGACCGCCAGCCCGACTCCGGCCTTTTCCATCGAACTCACGAGCCGCTTCACCATCGGGTCGATCTGCTTCTCTGGCGTATCGGACTTCGGGAGGCTCGATCGCGTGAGACCAGACCAAAGCAGCTTGCCGTCCGAGACGCGGTAGAGACGGGTCTCCATATCAATGACCCGGGTCTCGATCACCTGTGTCTGGTTACGCGAATAGTGGGACCAACTCTGGCCTCGGGAGGACGCGAACTGTCCGGCCGGCCGGTAGTAGCTGCGCACTGTCTCGTCATCCAGGACCTTCGTGACGAGGATTCCGTCGCAGTGCCCCTTGTGGACCTCCATGTCGACCCGGGCGCTGTCGAGCAGGTTGTCGCCCACCATGGTGTAGCTGACTTCGCCCTCGACTCCCCGGTCCTTCAGGGCGGCGGCAAAACGATCCTCGAAGACACGCCTCGCATCCCCGGTTCGGGTCGCGTGGATGATCATCACGTGGCGGATGGGCTCGATCCCGCCGCCGGGCTCGTGCCACGTTCCGCGAAGCTTCGTCCCCGCCGCACAGCCGGTGACCGCCATCAGCCCGACGACCAGCAGACTTCCAACCACCAATGACGGACTCTTCACGTGCTTCTCCTTTTGGTTTCCACCGCGCTGGACGCCGTTCTCGACGTGCAGCCCCGGTCGCGTTGTTGTGAATCCGATTATGATTCGGGTATGGCAGGCTGAGACGCGATGGAACCGAACCGAGGCGCCGAGCGAAGCGAGCAGGCGAATGCAGAGCACCTGGCGGATCCGGTACTCGCCCGCCCCGGCACCGAAGACGCGCGTCAGGCTCTCTTCGAGATCCGGCAGCACCTCACCCAGCGAGAAGACACCGAGTTCCACCGTCGACGGCGAGCCGGTTGCTGAAGCAATGCGCACCTCCAGCCAGCCCGGCGGCGGCACGCTGTCGAGCAGTCCGAAGATCAGCGCTCGCAGGCTGAATGCCACCGCGCGTCGGTCCGCCTCGACCGCGCACGATTTCGGGTGATCGACCAGGATGGCCCTGCGCCCGTCACGCCGTGCACTGGCCACATCCCGAATGACCCGCTCCAGCAACGGGGACAGATCGACGCGCTCACGCCGCGGTTCCGAGATGCGTCCGATCTCCGCGAGGTCATTGAGCAGGTGCCGGGCCCGGGCGGCCTCCTCTCGGATGACCTGAGCGGCGAACACGACGCTGCTCCTGCCGCCGGTCCCGGATGTTGCGATCAGGGACTCCGCCTGCCCTTCGATCGCGGCCAGCGGGCCCTCGGTCTGGGCCATCAGGGCGAGCCCGGTCTCGCCCAGGGCGGCGAGCCTGCCCCGCTCCGCCGCCTGCGCCCGCGCCCGCCGGCTCACGTCGGCGTACCAGCCGACGAGCCCGCCGATCAGCAGCAGCAGGACAAGCTCGACGGCCGAATCCATCACACGCGAATCGGTGCGAGCCAGTTGTCGCAGGTGCGGCAGGTACCCGAGCACGGCGAAGGCCGCGATCCCAATCCCACCACGGCTTCCCGCCGCCATCGCCGCGAGAATGACGGGCAGGTAGAAGAGCCGTCGCAAAGCGTCATGAACGCCCAACTGGTGCAGGGCGGCGGTGTAGTGCATCATCAGGATCAACGCGACTGCCACCGCGCAGAGCGCCACGATCTCGACCTTGCGGCGTTCGAGTGGAGCGGGATGAGAGACCCGCGCCGCAAGGTTCGCCATGTCGTGCTTCATTGGGTAGCCCTCCTCCTGCCGGGCCCGAATCTCGGATTGGCAAGGGAATGGATGGCTCGACATTGCCGGCCCTATTCGCGCCGGGCGTCCTTTCGCACGAGGGCCATGCCGCATTTCGGGCAGTCTCCGGGAGAGGAGGAAGTGACGTCCGCATGCATCGGGCAGACGTAGGTGGCCGTCGGGGCACTGGGCGCCCCAGGCGTGTTGCTCCCACCCGTCACCGTGGGCGCGGGGCCCGCGAGCTGCCGCACCGCCATCGCCCGCCACTCCGGAATCGCCGCGAGACGCTGCACGAGCGCTTCCATGAACGCTCGGTCATTGAGAAGGGCATCGGCCAGCATCGCTCGCCCGCGCTCATCCGAAAGAACCCGATCAATGCTCTGCGCCAGCTTCTTCTCCGAACCCGAAGGCTTGGCGGCATGACTGCCTTGCATCGCCGAGTGATCGTGTCCGCCACCGCCCATGTTCATACCGCACTGGGCGCCGGCCGGCGCCACGCTAGCAATGGGTGCGGCCAGGATTCCGCTGACGAACACCATGACCGCAAGGCAACGGCTCAGGACCTGCATGATGAATCTCCCCTTGTTGCGAGCACCGGATCGCCGGCATTCGCGGTGGATTTTGCGACGGATCCCGAAGGACCCGGTTGACGTTCGACCAGCGGCATCTCTTCCCCGCCACACGCTCACGCGAGGGGCTCTGACAGGACAGCAGATTCCGAATGCACCGCTCCCTCTGTCCACTCCGGCCCCGCGGGTCCTTCGGTGACTTCCTTGCGCCGCCACAGGTAGTAGATCGCCGGGTACACGAGCAGCTCGAGCGCGAACGAGGTCACCAGGCCGCC
>JANYBS010000093.1 GCA_025360715.1 Candidatus Eiseniibacteriota bacterium
CTGTTCCCCAAGCGGACGGCGCTGCCCGAGGAATGGCAGGGCTACTACGACCGGCGCGAGCATGCGCCGGGAACGCACAAGGCGAGGCCGCACAGGCTGAAGAACGCCTACTGAAACCAAAAGCCGGGCGCCCTCGCGGGCCGCCCGGCTTCAGATCATCCACATTCTTCGCTACACAACAAAAGAAGTAGCGTCAGTCGCCCGCGCGCTCGCGATGCTCACGCGCGCGAGCGTCGAAGCGCTGCTCATGCTCACGCAACTGCAGCAAGCCGGCCGCTTCGTCGCACAGCCACGTCGCGCCCGGGCAGACGCGCGCCGGGACGCCCGTGGCATCCTGATCGTCATAGAGCAGCCGAAACGCTTCGGCCTTATCGAGCCCGATCGCCAGGCCGATCACGTCACGCGCCTCACGCAGTGCACGCGGCAGGAGTGTGAGCCGCAACGGCGGCGGCTTGGGGCTGTTGTGAACGACCGCCACCCGCGCTTGCGACTCCTCAAGGAGTGGCGAGCCCGGGAAGAGTGACGCCACGTGGCCGTCCTCGCCGATGCCGAGCAGCGCGAGGTCGAGCGGGGTCTCGAAAAGGGCCGCGTATTCGGTGGCCGCGGCCTCGAGATCCGCAGCCTCGCCTTTCATGCGATGCACGCGTGGCGCGGCGCTGCCCAGCGGCTGCACCAGTGCCTCTTTCACCATGCGGAAGTTGCTGTCGGCGTGATCCGGCGGCAGCGCGCGTTCGTCCACGAAGAACACCTCGACGCGCGACCAATCCAGCCGGTCGGGACGCGCGAGCGTGGTCTCGACGAGCTTCTGCAGCATGGCGCGCGGCGAGCGGCCGCCGGGAAGGGCGACGCGAAAGCTCCCGCGTTCTGCGATGGCGGCGCGGCCGCGGCTGCTCACCAGGCTCGCCGCCAGCACCGCGCACTGCTCCGGTGTGGGGAGCATGCGCGGCTGCAAGGCGGGGACCAGCATCAGCGGTTTCGCCACTGCCGCCGGTCGCTGTGGATGAGCGAGTCTGCCGCGGCGGGCCCCCACGAACCCTGCTCGTAGTTCGGGAAGTCCTTCTGCGGATGCTGTTCCACATAGTCGAGGATCGGCTGGATCCACGCCCATGACGTCTCGACCGCATCGCGGCGCGAGAAGAGCGTGGCATCACCGCGCATGGCGTCAAGCAATAGCCGCTCGTACGCTTCGGGTGGCTCGCCGCCAAAGGCCTCGGTGTACTTCATGTCCATGACCACGGGCCCCACGGTGAAGTCGTGGCCTGGCACCTTGGAGGAGAACTCCAACTGGATGCCTTCCTCGGGCTGGATCCGCAGCGTGAGCACGTTCGGCTCCACGTGTTCGCAGAGGTCCGCGCTGCCGAAGAGCTGTAACGGGATCGGCTGCATGTGAAACGAGACTTCCGTGACTCGCTTGGCCATCCGCTTGCCGGCGCGCAGATAGAACGGCACGCCCTGCCAGCGCCAATTGTCGATGAACACGCGCATCGCGGCGAAGGTCGGCGTGTTCGACTGCGGCGCGATATCCGGTTCGGTGCGATAGCCGTTGTACTGGCCCAGCACCACGTCGTTCGGCACTGTGTCGCTCCACGGCTGCCGCAGTGCCTTGAGGACCTTGAGCTTCTCGCCGCGTACATCGTCGGCGTGGCCGGTGTTCGGCGGCTCCATGGCGCAGAGCGAGAGCACCTCGAGCAGGTGGTTCTGCACGATGTCGCGCAGCACGCCGGTGGATTCATAGAACTTGCCGCGCGTGCCCACGCCCACGGTCTCGGCGGCGGTGATCTGCACATGGTCCACGTACTTCCGGTTCCACAGAGGCTCGAACATGCTGTTCGCGAACCGGAACACCATGATGTTCTGGACGGTCTCCTTGCCCAGGTAGTGATCGATGCGGAAGGTCTGCGATTCATCGAGCACTTCTGCGACCAGGCCATTGAGCTGCTTGGCGGTCTCGAGACTGCTGCCGAAGGGCTTCTCGACGATCACGCGCGAGAACGTCGCCGCGCCCGGCGCGACGATGAGCCCGGCGTCGCGCAGGCCCTGGAGAATGGCCGCGAACTCATCGGGCGGCACGGCCAGATAGAAGAGCCGGTTGCCGCTCGTGCCGTGCTTGGCGTCGAGGTCTGCCAGGCACAGTGCGAGGCGTTTATAGGTATCGGGCGAGTTGAAATCGCCGCTCACGTAGTCGAGCCGTGGCCCCCACCACTCCCAGAGCTTCGCGTCGAATGGCGTGCGCGAGAACTCCTGCACGCCGCCCTGCATCTGCTCCACGAATGCGTCGTGGCCCCACGGGCGGCGCGCCACACCCACCATCGAGAAGCGGTCGTCGAGATGCGTGCCCACCGACAGGTTGTAGAGCGCCGGCATGAGCTTGCGCCGTGTCAGATCACCGCTCGCGCCGAAGACCACCACCGCGCACGGCGGCGCGACGATGCGCTCGCGCTTTGGCATCACGACCGCCGGCACCTCGAGCTTCGCACTCACGACTTGGCCTTCACGGCGTGGCCGCCGAACTCGGCACGCAAGGCCGCGAGCACGCGGTCCGTGAAGGTGTCTTCCTGCCGCGACCGGAAGCGGCGCATGAGCGACAGCGTCAGGATCTCGGCCGGCACGTTCTTGTCGATGGCCTCGAGCACGGTCCAGCGGCCTTCGCCCGAGTCATCCACATAGCCGCGGATCTTCTCGAGGTTGGGATCCTTCTCGAATGCCAGCTCTGCCAGCTCGAGCAACCACGAGCGCACGACACTGCCCTGGTTCCACAGGTGCGAGAGCTTGGCCAGGTCGAAATCGTACTCGCTGGCTTTGAGGATCTCGAAGCCCTCGGCATAGGCCTGCATCATGCCGTACTCGATACCGTTGTGGATCATCTTGGAGAAGTGTCCGCTGCCGACCGGGCCGGTGTGCAGCCAGCCGTCCGGCGGCGCGAGCGTGTCGAGCGCAGGCTTGAGACGCGCCACGCCCTCATCGGGGCCGCCGATCATCATGCAGTAACCGTTCTGCAGACCCCAGATGCCGCCCGAAGTGCCCACGTCGGCGTAGTGGATGCCCGACTCCGCCAGTCGCGCCGCACGGCGCTTGTCATCGTGGAAGTTCGAGTTCCCGCCGTCGATGATCAGATCGCCCTTGGACAGTAGCGGGAGCAGCGTGTCGATCGTGTCGTCGACCGGCTTGCCGGCGGGGATCATGATCCACACGCAACGCGGCGACGGCAACGCCGCCACAAGCGCCGCGAGGTCGGCAGCAGGCACCGCGCCGTGCGAGGCCGCCTCCTGGACCGTCGCCGCCGCGCGATCCCACGCCACGACGCGATGACCGCCCTTCAAGAGGCGCAGCGTCATGTTGTAGCCCATGCGACCGAGGCCGACGAATCCGATATCCATGCGGGCTCCCTCCCTGTGATGTGACCGATGCTGCTGGCTGAGGCGCTTCCATGTCTCTCGACGCGTGCCGCGTATGGCCCGCGAGTCGGCGTCCTGTTCGAACGCCCGTATCATGCCGCATCGCCGGGCAGCACTCCACCACGCGGTACGGCCCATGGGTTGTCGGAGTCCAACGCGGCCCGCTCAAGCCCCGAATCTGGCGCGAGCACCGATGCAAAGCCGTGTGAGTGCGCGAAATGACGGCCACCACATGCACTGCGTTCCCGCGCCTCATGGCCGCCCACCGATGGCATTCTCGGCTCACGGTTCATGCATGGTCCGGGTTACTGTCGCCGCCCATGACCCCGACCCCGCGCGCCGTCTGGCTGCTGCTCGCCTGCTCGCTGGCCTTGAGCCTGTGGATCACGTTCGCCTATCCGCTGCTCGACCCCGACGAGGGCCGTAACGCCGAAGTCGCCCGCGAGATGGCCGTGGGCGGCGACGTCGTGATCCCGCACCTGGCCGGTGTGCCGTATCTGGACAAGCCACCGGCGCTGTTCGCGCTCGCCGCGGTCTGCATCCGCCTGTTCGGCCCCACGCCCTTTGCCGCGCGCCTGCCTGCGATGCTCGCGAGCCTCGTGATCCTGTTCCTGCTCGCCCGCGCTGCACGTGGACGCGGCGACCCCGCGCAGGCGACGCGAGTGGTCGCGCTCACCGCCGCTGCGCCGCTCTTCGCGGTGCTGTCGGCGTACGTGATCTTCGATGCTTTGCTCGCGCTCTGCGTGAGCGTCGTGTGGCTCGGCCTCGCCGCCGAGCTCGAGGCCGCCTCTGGCGACGCGCACGTCACACGTCGCCGCGCGTTCATGTTTGCGGCGGTCACAGCCGGCGTGCTCGTGAAGGGCCCGATCATGCTCGCGTGGATGTTCGGCGGCAGCTTGGGCGTCGCGGCACTCACGCGCTCGCGCCGCGCGTTCGCGTGGCTCGCGTGGTGGCCGGGCTGGCTCATGGTGTTCGGCGTCGCGGGTGGCTGGTTCGCACTCGCGCTGCGCCGCCACCCCGAATACGCCCACTACGCGTTCGTGGAGGAGTCCATGGAGCGCATGACGAGCAAGTCGTTCCACCGCGACCAGCCGTGGTGGTTCGTGCCTGCGGTCTTCGCGGGCGGGGCGCTGCCGTGGTCGCTCGCCACGCCGTGGAGCGCCAAGCGCGGGCTGTGGTCCATGCACGCGCGTGTCGCACTGGGCTTCGTGCTTTTCGCAGCCGCATTCTTCTCGTTGTCACATTCCAAGCTCGTCACCTATCTGCTGCCGGCGTTCCCCGCGTTGGCGTGGATCGCCGCCGAGGCCTGGGGCCAGCGCCGGGCGGCGCTGCCCAAGCCACTCGCGGCCGCGCTGCTCTTTGCGCCGCTGGTCCTGGTGGGCGGTTGGCCATGGCTGGGTCCCCTGGCCCAGAGGGAGTCGGGAGCGGCGCTCGCCAAGGCGATCCGGACTGGCGGCGGCGGCGCCGTCCGGTACGAGGACTGCTATACTCCCGGGACCGACTACCTGCTGGCGCAGCGGTCCACCGTGGTCTCGGCCACGGGCACGCCGCTGACGAGCAACTACGCGGTCCGCTATCGCGAGACACTTCGCGCGCGCGGACAGTGGCCGCTCCTCGACTCGGCTGCAGCGGCGCCTGCGGCCGACGTGATCGTCCGCGAGACGCGTCACGCGGGCGAGGCTCCCGCCGGTGGTCACGAGATCTTCCGAAGCCGGCGTCTCGTCGCTTGGCGCATCTCGCCGACCGCCCGCTGATCGGCGCAGCCTCATCGGACTGGAGCATGCTTCGTATGTGCGGAATCGCCGGACTCGTCGCGCCCGACCTCTCACCCACCGACCGCCTCGACCTCGTGCGTGGCATGATCGGGCGGCTGCGGCATCGCGGCCCGTCGGGTGAAGCGATCTGGGACGGCGGCGAGTGCGCGCTCGGCATCGCGCGCCTGGCGATCGTGGCGCCCAACCAGCCGGCGCGCGTGCTCGAGAACGAGAGCGGCGACATCATCGGCGTGGCGAACGGCGAGGTGTACAACCACCCGTCGTTGCTGCACGACCTGCGCTTGCGCGGGCATCGTGTCCCCGACGGTCCCGACACCGCCATGCTGCCGCATCTTTACGAAGAGCGCGGCGACGCATTCCCCGAGGCGCTCGACGGCATGTTCGCCGCGGCCATCTGGGACAAGGGCGCGCGCAAGCTGACGCTGGCGCGCGATCGCGCCGGCGAGAAGCCACTCTTCATCGCGCACGCGCCCGGCCGCTTCGCGTTCGCGTCCGAGCCCGGCGCGCTCGCCGCGCTGCCCTGGATCTCGCGCGAGCCTTCGCCCGCCGCGATCGCGCGCTACCTCGTGCATGGTTACTTCGCGGGTAGCGACTCGGCGTACGCCGCCCTGCGGCAGTTGCAGCCCGCGCACACACTCACTCTCAAGGCCGGCAACGAGCGCATCCGCCGTTACTGGCGCCCGTGGGACGCGCTCGTCTCCGGCCAGCCCAGCGCCACTGTGGAAGACGCGCCGCGCCGCTCGGGCGAAGCACTCGCCGACGCCGTGATGTCGCGCGTGCCCGGCGATGTGCCTTTTGGCGTGTTCCTCTCCGGCGGCGTCGACTCGGGCCTTGTGGCCACGCTCGCCGCGCGCGGCCTCAAGCGCTCGTTCCCCACCTTCAGCATGCGCATCGACCATCGCGGCTACGACGAATCCGCCTACGCCAAGCGCGTGGCGGAATCGATCGGCGCTCAGCACCACGAACTGGTGATGAGCGTGCGCGAAGGCGAAGAAGCATTGCGCCAGTGGGCGATCCGCATGGACCAACCGCTGGGCGACCCCAGCGTGCTGCCCACGTGGGCGCTCGCGAAGTTCGCCTCGGCGCATGTTCCGGTGGTGCTCACGGGCGAAGGCGGCGACGAACTCTTCGCCGGCTACCCCACGTATCTGGGCCATCGCCACGCCGGCATCGCGGCGCACGTGCCGGGCCCGCTGTCCGAAGCGCTCATCGTCATCGCGCGGCGCTTCCGGCCCAAGCATCATCACGTGACGATCGCTCATCTGCTCGAGCGCTTCCTGGGTGTGAGGGGCCTCTCGCCTTTCGAGCGGCATCTCGCATGGTTCGGCACCGCGCGCGCAAGCGAGGCCATGGCGCTGCTTGCGCCGGAGCTGCGCGCGGCCGTTGGCGCCGAAGCGCCGCTCGCGCATGCGCGGCATCTGGAGCAGGTGCTGGGCGACATGCAGCTGCTTGGCGCGAACGGCGCCGGCGAGGCCGCGCTCACGGCCTACCAGCTGCTCGACTTCGAGACCTATTTGTCGGGCGACCTGCTCACCAAGGTCGACCGCTGCACCATGGCGCACGGCGTGGAATCGCGCGCGCCGTTCCTGCGCACGGCGCTGATCGAGTTCGCGCTGTCTCTACCCGATGACGCGAAGATCCGCGGCACGAGTGGCAAGTGGGCGCTCAAGCAGGCCGCCGCCGACTTGTTGCCCAAGGACGTGCTCGCGCGCCGCAAGCAGGGCTTCTCGCCGCCGTTCTCGGCGTGGTCACGCGGCGCCCTGCGCACGTTCGTCTCCGAGACGCTCTCGCCCGCGCGTGTGAAGGCGGCCGGTGTACTCGATCCCGGTGCCGTGCAACGGGTGCTGAGCGATCACCTGGAAGCACGCGAGGACCGCGGCCGCACGCTCTGGACGCTGCTCAGCCTGCAAGGCTGGGCTGAGCACTGGGTGATGCGCGCCCCGGCGCCGCTCAGCGACTTCCGCGAGAGTGTGCGGCCGGCGGTCGCCGCGCCAGCGCTGGACGAACTGCCGTCGCGGCACTAGCTGGCGTCAGGCAAGCTCCGATTCCGCAGTCGCTTGCGGCTCGGCGCTCTTGTGGCGGCGGATGTCGGGCAACGCCAGTGCGCAGCCCAGTCCCACCACGATCAGGCTCGAGAGCACCATGAGCGCCGTATGCAATCCGGCATGGTCAGCCAGCAGGCCGATGGGACCGATCAGCAATGCGCCCAGCCCCCACGCCGCCCCCATGAGCAGGCTCGAGATCGTGCCCGAATGCGCCGGGGAGAGCTCCTGCCCCATGACCACGTTCACCGGTAGAGAACCCTGCAGGATGAAATAGCCCAGGACCAAGCAGGGGATGCCCAGCTTGTCGGGCAGCAGGAAGAACAGCACGTAGAACGGGATCGACAGCAGGAAGCTCTGGCGCACGACGGCACGGCCGCCGTGGTGATCGGCGAGCCAACCGCCGAACATGCCGCCAAGCGCACCGGCGAGCAGATAGACCGTCGTGAGCGTGCCGCCCTGAGCGACCGACCAACCCTTGGCATGCGCGTAGAGCGGCAGGAACGTCGCAAAGCCCGAGCTCACCGCCGAGCGTGTGGTGACCGCGAAGTACAGCAGCAGCAGCGGCCGCGCGATGGGCGCAAGGTCCGACAGGCGCGTGCGCGTGCGCTTGGCGAGCGGCACGGGCGCCTGGCGCAGGAACCATGCGCCGAGCACCACACACATGATCACACCGGGGATCGCCGCGACGTACGTGTGATCCAATCCGAATCCATGCGCCGTGCTCGTGGCGAACAGCGGCCCGAGCGCCCAGCCCAGCGTGCCGCCGGTGACCCAGAAGCTCATCGCCATGCCGCGCTTGGGACCGCTGTTCCCGGCCATCGCCGCAGTCTGCGGGTGGAACATCGCCACGCCGAAGCCGCCGATCACCAGAAGCACGACCAGCGTGAGGTAGTTCGGTGCAAGGCCGATGCTGGAAAGGAACAACGCGGCGATGAGCGGCCCCAGCACCACGAACCACGGCCGGCTCAGGCGGTCGCTCAGCAAGCCGAAGAGCGGTTGCGAGAACGACGACGACATCGATCCGATGGCGACGAGCCCGCCGATCATCGTGTAGTTGAGCCCCAGCCGCACCATGAGCAGCGGTAGCAGCGGCAGGAAGAAACTCGAGTACGAGTCGATCGTGAAGTGCGCGGTCGCGAGCACGGCAAGGCGCCGGGTGAGGAAGCTGGGCATGCTCCCAAACTAACACGCGACCTCGCTACGCTGCCTCACGCATCACGATGCGCTCCAATCGGTGGATGAATTCCTCCGTGCGCTGCACTTCGTGAAGCGCCGGCTCCAGCAGCCGCCGGCAATCCGTCACGCGCTCCTCACGCGCCCAGAGCTCCATCTCGCTGAAGAGCATCACGCAGCCGGTGGCACCGATCGTGGCGCACATGCCGCGCAGGCCGTGCGCCTCGAACTCGATGCGCCGCGGGTCGCCGCTCTCCAGCGACTCCTGCAGCCGTTCGAGCCGTGGGTAGACATCGCCGAGGTAGGCATGCAGTAGCGACGTGCGCAGCGCCGGAAGCGCCATGCTGCTCAGGTTGAGCTGCTCCACATCGAGAGCCGGTCCGTCGGGCATGCTCGGCAGTTCCACCTCGCGCATGACCGAAAGCGGATCCACCCTCAACGTGGACGGCGGCTCGAAGTGACCCGAGACCACCGTCAGCCGCGGCGCGGGCGCCGGCGCCTCGCTGGACTGCTCCATGCCACGCGCGTCGGGCTTGCTCGTCCAGCGCTCCACGGCGGAAGTGAGTTCGGCGAGGTCGATCGGCTTGCCAAAGACATCGTCCATGCCCGCGGCGAAGCAGCGCTCGCGGTAGCCCGGGTGCGCCGCGTTACCCGTCAAGCCCAGGATCGGCGTGCGCCACGCCCCGCGCTCGCGGGCGCGGATCGCCATGGTGGCGCGCAAGCCATCCAGATCGGGCATCTGCATGTCCATCAAGATGAGGTCCCAGTGTTCCTGCTCGGTGCGCTCCAGCGCGGCGCGGCCCGTCGACGCGACCTCGAGGGCATAGCCCACGCGATTGAGCGCGCTCTGCGTCACGAGCTGGTTCACGGCGTCGTCCTCCACCAGCAGGATACGCACCCGGCTGCGACGCGCCTCCGCCAGCGAATGGCGCGTCACGAGCGGGCGCGCATCGTGCGCCGGCGCCGCCTGGGCGTTCGCCACGACCTCGATCACCGCGTCGTGCAGTTGCGCGATATCGAGCGGCTTGAGCAGATATGCCGAGAACCCCACGTCGCGCGCGCGCTGTGCGTCGCCCGCGCGGCCTTGCGGTGTCACGCGCAGCAGCAGTGTGGAGTCCAGCGAGTGTGCGCCGCGGATGCGGCCGGCCAGTGCATCGGCCTCGCACCCGGGCAGCTGCGTGTCGATCAGCGCCACCGCATAGGGGCGGCCCTCGGCGGCCGCAGCATGCAGGCGGGCCAGCAACTCATCGGCGTCGCACGCCTGATCGGTCTCGCATCCCCACACGCTCAGCACTTCGCATGCGGCGATGCGCTCGCCGGGCGTGGCATCGGCGATGAGCACGCGCAGGCCACGCAGCTGCACTTCGGACGCCTGAGCGCTGCTCACTTGCAGCGACTTCTGCTTGGCCAGTGTGAGATGGAACCGGAACTCACTGCCCTCGTCCGGGCGGCTCTGCACCTCGACGTCGCCGCCCATGAGGGTGACCAGCTTGCGCGAGATCGACAGGCCCAGCCCCGAGCCGCCAAAGCGTCGCGCGATCGACACATCTGCCTGCGTGAAGGACTCGAACAGATGCGCCTGCGCCTCGGGATCGATGCCGATACCCGTGTCGCGCACGCGAAACGTCAGGCTTACCTGCTCGTCGGTCTCGCTCGCGCGCTCGACCAGCATGCGCACCTCGCCATGCTCGGTGAACTTGATCGCGTTGCTGCCCAGGTTGAGAAGCACCTGGCGCAAGCGGCCGGGGTCGCCCTGCACGAGCGAGGGCACCAAGGCGTCCACGCGGCAATCAAAGTGCAGCGCCTTGGCGTCGGCGGTCGGCGCCAGCAGCGCACCGATCTGTTCCACCGTGCGGCGCAGGTCGAAGTCGATACACTCGAGCGCCATGCGCCCGGAATCCAGGCGAGCATGGTCGAGCGAATCGTTCACCAGCTGCAGCAGCGACTGGCACGACTGCTGGATCAGTTCCACGAGCGGCGTCTGTTCATGATCCAGGTTCGTCGCCGCGAGCATCTGCGACATGCCGATGATGCCGTTCATCGGCGTGCGGATCTCGTGGCTGAGCGTGGCGACCATCTCGCTCTGGTGCTGCGCACGCGCGCGCATCTCATCGGACTCGCGCGTGAGCGTCTCGATACGCCGCTCGAGCGCCGTGAGCGACTCGGTGAGTGCCAAGGTGTCGGGCGAAGGCGGCGCAGCCACCGGCGGCTCCGCGGGCGCGCTGGGTGCCGCCGGCACGTCGCGCCAGGGTTCGCACTCGCGGGCCACACCCACGAAGTACGTGTCACCATCCGAACGCTCCACGAGCCGCACGCGCACGTGCACCGTCGCATGCGAGCCATCGCAACGCACGATCGTCATGTCGCGCTCCACGAATGGACGCGCGGCGCGGCGCTGGGCGATGAAGGCGCGCGTCACGCCCACGCGCTCGCGCGGGTCGAGCAGCGCGGCGAACGACGTGCCCACGAGATCACTGGTGCGATAGCCCGTGAGGTACTCGAACGTGGCCGAGACCCAGGCGAAACGGCCCCAGGCGTCACAGCAGAAGACAAGATCCGGAGCGGCTTCGAGGACTTCACGAAGCCCCATGGCCGGGGCGAAGGCAGGTAGCGTTCCGCCCAGCCGCGGCGGGAGAGCGCGGTCGTTCATGTGGCCTCGCGAGGGGGTCGAGATCGCCCATAGAGTCCCCGCGTGTCGCGCGCTGCGATTCCGCGGGGCGTTGCAATTCACGGAAAGTATCGGCGTTACGCCCGACCGCCTTGAGGCCGGAATGCGAGCGTCGGCCGGCAGCAGCCGGTGGGGCGAGCCGCCTCGCGCTCCCGGACCTTGGCTTGTAGTGTCGCCGCCCCATGCCCGAACGCTCCCCGCTCCGCCTGAGCCACGTCGTCCACGTCTGGCTGCCGCTCGCCGGCAGTTGGCTGCTCATGGGCCTGGAGCTGCCCGCGGTGAGCGCGTTCATGGCACGGTTGCCGCAGGCCACCGTGAGTCTCGCCGCGTACGGCGGCGTCGTCTTCCCCACCGCGCTGCTGATCGAATCGCCGATTCTCATGCTGCTCGCCGCCAGCACCGCCCTGGCGCGCGATGAAGCCAGCTACCGCCTCGTGCGACGCTTCATGTGGACCGCGGGCCTGACGCTCTTCGCCTTCCACGCGCTCGTCGCGTTCACTCCACTTTTCGATCTACTCGCGGGCACGCTCCTGGGCGTGCCGCCCGAAGTGCGCGAACCCGCGCGCATCGGCCTGCGCATCATGCTGCCGTGGTCGCTGAGCATCGCGTACCGGCGAACGCAACAAGGCGTGCTCATCCGCTTCGGTCGTGCGCGCTCGGTCACGATCGGCACCGCGGTGCGGCTGGGCACGAACCTGAGCGTGCTGTGCGCCGGTCTCTGGCACGGCGGCATCCCCGGGATCATCGTGGGCACCGCCGCGGTCACGTCGGGTGTCGTGGCCGAGGCCATCTATGCCGGCTTCGCCGTGCGGCCGGTGCTTCGCGAGACCCTCCCTCTCGCGCCGGCGGTCTCGCCGCCGCTGACCATACCGGCATTCCTGCACTTCTACACACCGCTCATGGTGACGCCGCTCATCAACTTCCTCGCCATGCCCGTGAGCGCCGCGGCGATGAGCCGAATGCCGCTGGCGCTGGGCTCACTCGCCGCGTGGCCGGCGCTCTCGGGGGCCACCTTCACGCTGCGCAGCCTGGGCTTCGCCTACAACGAGGTGGTGGTCTCGCAGCTCGACGCCTACCGGCCCGTACCGGCGCTGCGGCGTTTCGCGTGGATCCTTGGCCTGGCGACCGGCGGCGTGCTGCTGATCGCCGCGGCCACGCCCTTTGGCACGATGTGGTTCCGCGATGTCGCCGCGCTGCCCGCAGACACCCGCGGCCTGGCGGCGCTCGCGCTGTGGCTGCTGATCCTCTCGCCCACCTTCAGCGCGCTGCAGAGCTGGTACCAGGGCGCGCTCGTGCACAGCCGGCTCACGCACGGCATCACCGAGAGCGTCGCCGCGCTGCTCGTGACGACCGCGATCGTGCTCGGAACCGGTGTCGCGATGCAGCGCGCGCCGGGGCTGTACTTTGCTGCGGCGGGACTCACGCTGGGCATCGCCGCTCAGGTCGCGTGGCTCAGCCTGCGGGCGCGCACTGCGATCGCGCAGGTGATCGCGCGCGACGCGGCCCCAGACGGGCGCCCCGGCTAGTCGATCGTATAGCGGGCCACGATCACCGTGACGTTGTCCTTGCCACCCGCGAGCAGCGCGTGCTTGACCAGCTCGCGGCACGCGATGGAGCTGTCGGCGTGCTCGCCCATGATCGCCGCGATGTGGTCCTCGGTGAGCATCTTCGTCAGGCCGTCGGAGCAGAGCATGAGCGTGTCGCCATCTTGCAGCGGCACGTGATGCATGTCGCTTTGGATCTCGTCCACGGGCGAGCCCAGCGCACGCGTGAGCACATGACCCAACGGATGCGATTCCACCGCGTCCTGCGGCACCAGCCCCAGGTCGGCGTACTGCTGCGCCAGCGTGTGGTCGTGCGTGATGCGCGCGAGCTTGCCTTCGCGCAGCAGGTAGGCGCGCGAGTCGCCCACGTGCAGCACGAACAAGTCGACGCCCACCGTGTAGGCGCCGGTGAGCGTCGTGCCCATGCTGGCCAGTGCCGGGGTCTCGACCTGGCGCGCGCGCACGGCCGCATGCATGGACTGCAGGTAGCCGCGCGAGCGCGTGATGAGGCCCTGGATCTCGTGATGGCGCGTCTGCGGGTCGTCCAGCTTGAGCGCCCATCGCGGTGCGCGCTGTACCAGGTCGAGGATGGTCCGCAGGCTCATGCGGCTCGCGACCTCGCCGCCCTCCGCGCCGCCCACACCATCGGCGACCAGCAACAGGTGCCCGGACTCCTCGTGGCGCGAAGGCATCTCGCTCTCGGGGATATTGCTGTCCATGCGTTCCATGTAGCGCCCGATGCGGAAGATCGCATACGCATCTTCGTTGTTCGGACGAACGCCGGGATGGGTCATCCCCGCGATCTCGGCATGCACGCGCGATGCAGCAACGGCAGCTTCGCCTAACGACTCGGCGGTGATGCTCTCGACATCCGGCGGCAGCTCGGACATGCGAAGGGGCCCTTCGGTGGTGGGGGCTTGGTCACGGCTTCGGTCCCTCAAAACTACGCGGCCCGGGGCTCATCCGACAAGGCCGATGTGCGAAAGCGGCCCCGAGGGGACTCCCCCCCGGGGCCGCCTGCCAGAGCGCACGGTCAGTGCTTGGGAGGCTCCAGCGCCTTGATTCGCGCCGCATAGTCCGCCTGCATGGCCTTGCGCTTGTCGCCATAGCTCTGGTGCAGCTTCTCGGCGTCCGCCTTCTCCTGATCGCCCAGGGCTGCCAGGGCTTGGTCCTCCTGCTGGTCCAAGGACTGTACGGCTTGGGGCTTGGCTTGCTCCGCCAGCGCGTGGCGCTGCTCTTCGAGCGTCTTGAGCTGCGGATCGTACTTCTCGTGCAGGGCCTTCACCTGCGCCTGCAGCGGATCGAGCTGCGCGTGCAGCTCCGCCCGCATGGCCTGGATCTGGTGGTTGAGCTGCGCGAGCGGGCCACTATCGCCGGGGGGCGACTGCGGCTGGCGCATGCCGCCGGGATGCTCCGCGGCGGGTTCTTTCTGGATCCCCGGCGCAGCGTGCGCGGCAAGGGCGATCCCGGTGATCAGGACCGACATCAGGCAAAGGCGGGCGGTCATGTGGCGCATCGAGTGGCCTCCGGTCGTCAGCGTTCTGGGGAGCGAGCTGGCCGTGGGGACCACACATGGACCATAGCCCATGGCGGCCCCACCCCAACGACAGGAGTGCGTGAAGCTTGAGACGCGAACGCGTTCACAAGTGCACGAGCATCGCGAACGTGATGCGGTCCTCGGCTTTCACCAGATCCGGCGTCCAGCCGGACACGAGCGAGCCCGGCGCGCCCTGGTCCCCGCCCGGCGGCGTGACACCGCCCGGGCCGCTGAAGTACGGCACGTTCGCGGCGCGATGGTTATACTCGACGCGGACAGTGATCGCGTCCTGCGGCGAGAGATCGCCCGCCACCTGCACGTCCCAGGCGCGGAACGCGTCGCCGGGATTCGCACTGAAGTAGGGCGTGCCGCTGGCAGCCGTGGCGCCGTTGATGGGCGGCAGCAACACCAGATAGCGCCCCGGGTTGGTGATCGCGCCGCCGCCCACCGTGAGCCCGTAGCGGTCATGCGCGAACCAGAGCCTTTGATAGGCCATGAAGCCCAGAAAGTACTGGTCGTGGAGCGAGACGCCGCCGCCGGTCTCGCCACCCGCATCAAGCGTGAGCGAGCACGCAGCCTTGCTCCACCCGCGTCCTGGGCGATCGAGCCACTTGAGCATCACGCTGTCGTCGGTGTGCAGGCGGCGACGGCTCGAGTTGTCGTACGTGTCGGTGCCCGCGTACTGGTTGCCGACGAACTCGAACGAGCCAGTGGGCCGCCACAGGATCTGCCCGCCGCCGCCAGGCGCGGCATTGAAGCGGCCATACGATTGCCAGCCGTTGATGAGCCACGGCTCGATCTTGAGATGCTCGGTCGGGAAGATCTGTACGCGCGCGCCGTTGAAGAACCACGGCGTGTTCGATGACACGTACGACGGCTGATACGTCCAGTTGTCGGCGTTGTAGTAGCTCCACAGGCCGATGTACGACATGAAGAGCCCCATCTACACATTCACGCCATGCCACGCGTCGAAGTGATAACCGCCATACGCCTCGGACAAGTAGCGATAGGCGTTGTCCAACTGCCACTGCCCGCGCGCGGGACTCGCGTCGTTGCGCGGCGTCGCCTGCGAATACAGGCCGAACTGTGTCATCACGCGGCCAGTCACGTGGCCGGCGACAAGATCGCCACCAAAGCCCAGCTGGGTGATCGGGAACTCGCCGTGGCGGAAGGCCTCGCTCGAGCCCGAGATCGTGTTGTCTTTTGGTTGCGAGAAGTCGAAGTGATAGGCGTCGTCCAAGCGGAACTCGCCCGTGAATGCGCCTGCAGCAAGAACGCGCTTGGCGGGACCGGCGCCGCCGGGGACCCACGAGAAGTCGGCGAACGCGAACGGCTCGGCGGCGGCCGATGCGGCGAGCGAATCGCCGGCAGCGGCCGCACCGGCGCCGGCGGCCTGCGGACGGATTACGCACAACGAGACGAGTGCAGCAAGAACCAGGCGACTGCCAGGAAGACGATGGACCGCGATCATCGGGGAGCCCTCGAAGGTGACGCGCGACGCCGCACTGGCGCCGCAGCAGGATCACTTTCGGGGTTCGGCCATCAGGGCGGCATCAGGAGTCGGGCGCTCGAGCGAAACACTTTCCTCGCAACGCGATAGCGCCCGCGCTGAACGTGCGCTGTTCAGTGCGAAACCGCCCCCAGACGCGCCAACGCCGCCTTCACTTCGGCGTCTTGCGCCGCTCCCGCCACGCCGCTGGCCTGATAGCGCTCGTAGTCGAGCCGCGCCTTGCCGACGTCGCGGAACGCCGGGTCGGCTTCGCGCAGGAACGCGATCGCACGCAAGCACGGCGGATCGGGGCACGGCTCGATCGCCTCGAAGCGCTCGGCGAATGCGACCAACCGCTGATGCCCCGTCTCGAGCGAGTCGGGAAGCGGCAGCACGCCGCTCTGGCACAGCAGCAGCGCCGCGCGGCTGGCGACCGCCGTGAAGCGCCAACGCTCGGCCTGCTCGAACGCGTAGGGCTCGTACGCGCGCAGATACACGTCGAGCGGCGCGGCGGCCAATGCGCGCAGCGTGGCCGCGACCTGCGTCGCCACGCTTGGCGGCGCAGCGAACGGACTCGCCCAGCCGACGAAACCCACTGGCGTGAGGGTGTAGCGAGCGCGATAGCTGTCGTCCTTGAAGCCCGCGAATGCCATCGGGCGCCGCCCTTGCAGATATTCGAGCCACAGCAGGTTCCGTGTGCCCGGCTGGCCCGAGTAGCGGTCCTCGCCGCGCTCGCGCAGTGGCTCGCTCGAGAACGCCGCGCGCGAACTCGTGAACAAAGACTCCGCCGGCGCTGCCGTGATGCGCATGATCTGCGCGCGGGACAGCGTGGCGCGCCCTTCTTGCACAAGCACATCGAGCGAGTCGCCCGCATGCAGCGCGATGCCTTCGAGCACGCGGCCATCAGTGAGCGCGATGCGCTGCGCCACACCCAAAGGCGGCAGCACACCGGGCGACGACGCGCGCAGGCGCCGCACGTACCACGGATACGTCATCAACTCCTGGTCGCACACGGTCACATCGGGGCGCTCTCCCTGCACGCGCTGCAGGTACGCGAGCGCGTTGTGCAGTAGATCGCCCTGCGTGAAGAGCACCGCGTGCGGCGGCAGGCTGGCCAGCAAGCCGCGGCCCAGCGTCTGCGTGAACATGTTGCCGCGCTGGTCCACGACGCGGCCATGCGCGACGAGCGGATACGAGAGCGTGAGCGCCAGCATCACCACCGCATCGGCCGCGAACGCGATGCGGTAGCCGCGCATGCGGTCGAGCGCCCACGCGGCGCCCATCCCGGCGAGCAACGCCAGGACGAGCAGGGGCAGGATGTAGAAGCGCTCGACCACCCCGCGCAGCCACAGTGCGTTCGAAGGGAACTCGACGCGAGCGAAGAACAGCGCCTGAAGCAGCGCGTACAGCAGCAGCGCCGTCGACAGCGCACGATGCCGCCGGGCGATGACGCCCGCTCCGACGAGCGCAAAGGCCAGCGGCAGAAGCCCCACCGCGTGCGGCAGGCTCTGCGCGAAGAGCAGCGCGTGGTTCGTGTCCGCTTGCATGCCCGACTGTACCGGCGCCAGATGGAACGTGCCGTAGTCCGCGCGCAGCAAGAGCGAGAGGAATCCGCGCACACTCGAGGCATCGCCCCAGACGAGCGCGTGCGGATGCGCGCTCGCGAACGGCAGCCACAACAGCGGCAGCAGTGCCGCGCACTTGGCGAACCCCACGTCGAGCGTGAGCGCCATCCGGTGACCGGCGCTGGCGCGCCACGCTTGGGCATACGACACCGCCGCAAGCGGCACGCCCAGGATCAGCAACGTGTGGTGGTGCGAGAGCGCGAGGATCGTGAGGAACGCGATCGCCATCACGGCCGCGCGATCCGGCACGGCGGGCACCGCAGCAGGCGCACGCGCGGCCACGGCGCGCGGCGGGCGCGTGCGACGGCGCGAGACTTGCGGCGCCGGCGCGGGTGTGGGCGGCTTGGGCGGCATCGGTAGCGCCCGCGCGAATGCCCACAGCGCGAGCGCCGCAAGCAGCGCGTTGAGGCCAAACACCTCGGCGACGAGCGCGTACTTCCACACCGGCGCGGCGAACGCGAACGCCCACGCCGCGATGAGCGCCGCCAGGTGCGAGCGCGAGAGCCGCGCCACCGTGAGCGCGACCACGCCAGCCGCCAGCGCCATGCACACGGCCGAGAACAGGTTCATGCGCCACGCGACGCTGCCCAGCGGCAGCAGGTGCGCCCAGGCGCCCGCGAGCATCACGTAGAGCGGATAGCCCGGCGGATGCGCGATCCCGCCCGTCCACGCGGCAGTGATCAGCTCACCCGAGTCGCCCGCCGGCAGGCCCGGGTGCAGGGTGATCGCGTATACGATGAGCGGCAGCAATGCCGCGGCAGCGAAGGTGAGGGCGCCTCGCAGGTGCGCAGGCAGCGAGCGTGGTGACGGAGCCATGGCGCAAGCGTAAGGGCCTTCACCGGATTCTGCCACAGCGGTCCCTGGCCGAGGAGCGCAAGTGGGGCGGGCTGACCGAACGCTTGCTGGTCGCGACCTCCGCTTCGTACGTCGTCTCGCCCGGCGCCATGGGACCGGTCGCCGTCGATACGGTCCGTCCAATGGACCGGCTTTCGGCGAGCTATCTCATCGCACTGGGTGCGCGGATCGTCCACGAGGTCGCGGACCTGATCCGGCGTGCGAAGGATTCGCGCAAGGGCCTGGCGACTCTCGCCGTCGATACCGAGATCCGCTTCCGCCCGGCGGACGCGCGCACCGGCTGGTCCTCGTGGCTCACCCCCTCCCACAGAAGCCGGGAGCCCAGCAACTCGTGTGAAGGAGAAACATGAAGGAGAAACATGAAGGAGAAACATGAAGGAGACCCCATGAGCGTCAAACACGAACCCTGCGGACGCCGCAGTGTCGAGACCACGTTCGACGTCCCCGGCACGCCCGAAGAAGTCTGGTATGCGATCGCCACCGGGCCCGGCATCTCCTCGTGGTTCGTCCCCGCGGAGTTCGAAACGCAGGACGGCAAGTCGGTGGCGATGAAGCTCACCTTCGGCCCCGGCATGGAGCCGCGTTCAAAGATCACGGCGTGGCACCCGCCGCGCACGTTCGCATCGCAGGGCGAGAGCATGGGCGGCGCGCCGCCGCTTGCGACCGAGTGGAACGTCGAAGCGCGCAGCGGCGGCGTGTGCACGGTCCGCATCGTGCAGAGCTTCTTCGCGAGCACCGACGAATGGGACCAGCAGCTCGAGTTCGCCAAGGCCGCTTTCTTCGGCTTCGTTCGCACGCTCGTGCTCTCTCTCACCCACTTCCGCGGGCAACGCAGCGCGATCACGCAGTTCGTGGCGCCGGTCGCCGCCACCGAATCCGAGGCATGGCAGACGATCACCACGGCATCGGGGATCGACGGCGCACGCGTGAGCCAGCTTTGGGTGGCGCCCGCAGGCGTGCTCGCGCTGGGCACGTGGGGATTCCCCGGCGGCGGGCCCACGATGATCGCCATGAACTTCTACATGTACGGCGAGGATGCCGCGGCGACCGTTGCGCGCGTGTCGCCCCAGTGGCAGGCATGGATCGCGCAGCGCTTCCCGGCACCAGCGGAAGGCGGCCGGTAGAAGACTGCGGCCGCGGCACCGAAGTGCCGCGGCCGAATGGTTCTGCCTGCCATTTCCGGAGTTCAGGCGCGGACGTCGATGCTGCCGCCCTTGCCCGCCTCGACCTCGCCGGCTCTGCTGCCGTCGAAGTCCCCATCCGAGTCCATGGACACCGCCTGTTTCGCCGGCGCCTTGGGCGGGGCGATGGGCGCGACCATCGTGGCTCGCGTCACGTTGGAGATGCTACCGATGGCACTCATCCAGGCTTCCTTTCTATGGTGCTCACGCACCCTCCTGGCTTGGACTGCGAGTCCGGGACCGCACCAGGTCGGGTTCCCGGGCAGTCCCAGTCTCGGGTGCCTGCACCGGCGGTAGAGGGCCGCGAGGACGTGAAGATGTGAACTCTTCGGCTACGGGGTCGGCTTGGCGATCGGATAACCCTTGTCGGCCCAGTCGCTGTCGAGGTTCTTCGTGATCGCCACGGCGCGCACATGCGTGAAACCCATGTCCTTGAGCGCCGCGAACGCGGGCCGCATGTTGGGGCAATGATCCCAAGGGCAGCAGCCGCAATAGATCACGATGTCCTGGTCCCTGGGCACATCCTTCACGATTGCTTGCAGACCCGCGATGCCCTCGGGCGTCTGGCCCGGACCTGCATATCGTGAATGCGGGATCGCGCCACCTTGGTAGAGCACGTGAAAGCCCACGTGCAGCAGCATCGGCTCCGCTGCCGGCTTGGTCTTGAGTTCGGCGGCCAAGGCAGCGGGCGTCACGAGTTGCGCGGTCGTCCATGGATCGCGCGCTTCGATGGCCGGCAGGCCGGCGGTCGACGCGGCATTGGCCGCTGCTCCCGGCACCTGCTTGCAACCACTGAGCGCGAGCAACAGCAGCAGTGCGGCCGCTCGCGCGGTGATGCGGGGGAAGCGTGACGATGCGCGTAACATCATGTGCCTCATTTCAGGAACGCGGCGAACGGACCGCGGGCTGGGTCGAGAGACCGAACGGAAGATAGAGCGGACACGTGCCGGCCGCCGAAGTCAGCAGCAGCACGATACCGATGGCGCCCCACCAGTTCCTAAAGTACAGCCCAGCGGCGACGGCGGCGAGGCCCAGCACGACTCGAATGACGCGGTCGATCCCACCCATGTTCTTGAGCATGTTCACTTCCTAAGGTCGAAGGGGCATGCATGGCTTGAGGCTTCCACGCCGTAGGAGACCGCAGCGCCCGCAAGGATTCGCGCGGATCCTTTGGGCTCGACGCGCCTCCTACCTTTCGTGCAGAACAAGCGCGGCCTGTGGCTGCGCCCCCCCCAAAGGAGTCCCACTCATGGACCTCAGGATCCACTTCCCGGGCGGCGCCCGCGTCGATGCGGAGATGGGCCCGCACACCATTCACACCGACAAGAGCCGCAAGAGCGGCGGCGAATGGACCGCGCCGACGCCGTTCGAGACGTTCCTCGCTTCGATCGGCACCTGCGCGGGCGTGTACGTGCTGGGCTTCTGCCAGCAGCGCGGCCTGCCGACCGACGGCATCCAGATCGAGCAGCACCAAGATGTGGACTCCGCGAGCGGCATGGTCACGGGCGTGCATCTGGACATCCATGTGCCGCCGACGTTTCCTGCCAAGTACCGCGCGGCGCTGGTGCGCTCGGCGGAACAGTGCACGGTCAAGAAGCACCTGGAGCATCCGCCCGAGATCATGACCACGACCATCACCGACGGCTGACCGGGCGTTCCTCCTGTGAGCGTCGCAGATAGATTCGGATCGCCGCGCGCACCGCGCGCTTGAGGTCGGCCGGCACCTTGCGCTCACCGTACGCACGGCAGGCGCCCAGGACCGAGCGCAAGGAATCGCAGCGCTCATCACACGCCGGGCACGTTTCCAGGTGCGCGTGCATGCGCTCGCAGACCTGCGGGCTCAGTTCGCCTTCCACGTAGCGGCTGAGCAGAAGCGCCGTATCCGGACACGATGGCAGCGGTGCAAGACCCTTTGCGCGTGGCGGCGTCATGAACGGCGCCAGCGTCTCGCGCAACGCCATACGCGCGCGATGCAGGCGCGACTTCACGGCCCGTTCACCGATGCCGAGTACCCGCGCGACCTCGGAGGCCGGCAGGCCCTCGACGTCGCGCAACACCACGACCTCGCGGTGCACCATGGGCAGCCCCGCGATCGCGTGCTCGAGCGCGGCGCTCAGTTCGCGGCGTTCGGCGCGCGGCGCGGGCTCGTCGGCCGTAGCCGCCGCGAACTCGCGTGTCTCGAGCATCGCGTCCAGGCTGGAACTGCGCGCGCCACGCTTGCGCAGGCGCCCGCACGCGCGGCGCGCCACCGTGTAGGTCCACGTGGACAGGCTGGACTCGCCGCGGAAGGTGGCCAACGAGCGAAGGAGAGTGGCGAGCACCTCCTGCACGAGGTCTTCGGCGTCGTGCGGGTCGCGGCAGAAGCCCTTGCTGAAGCGGTACGCGGGGCCGGACGCCAGCTCGAGCAACTCGGTGAGCGCGGCCGCGTCGCCGTTGCGCGCGGCGGCGAGCAGGCGGGATTCGGAACGTGCGCCGGCCCCCGAGTGCGCCTTCGATGCCGTGCTGCGTGCCGGGCCGATCTTGACCACTCCTATCCCCTCACACTTGGATCGACCTGCCTGCTGCTCTCGCATCGTCATCATAGCAAACCCAGTGCGACGCGGAAGGCCAGCGCGACACCCGAACGAGATGTCGGGAGATCCTCACCGCGGCCTGCGGCTCTCACTGGCGAGACACCCCCTGACCCCTATCTCGCTGGAGGCACCGTGCCCCGCCGCCCACTTCTGCTCCTCGCAGCCGCCTTGGCTGCCGCAACCGCGATGGCGTTCACCTCCGGTCACAGCGCCACGCAGACGCTTGGCGACACGATCGTGGTGGCGTGGAACGACCTGGGCATGCATTGCATGAACCAGACGCACGCCACGCTGTCGATCCTGCCACCCTTCAACAACCTGATGGCACAGGTCATCCGCCGCGGCGATGCGACGCATGCGCCGCAGCTGATCACACAAGGCGTCACGGTCGGCTATTCGGTTCCCGGCAACACGACATCGGTGACCAAGACCGACTTCTGGGCCTGGGCGCCCAGCCTGTTCGGCGTCACGCTCGCGCCGGACGTGGGGCTCACCGGCAAGAGCCTGAGCGGCAGTATGGACGTGAGTGGTGCTCACTTCGCGGCGGTCGGCATCCCCGTCACGCCGTGGCCGGACTCCGACCTCGTGCACGAGCATCCCTACCAGCAGGCGCTGGTGGTCGCACGTGATGCGCAAGGGCTGGAGATCGCGCGCAGCACGCCGACGATCCCGGTCTCGACCGAGATCAACTGTGGCGCATCGGGCTGTCATCGCAGCGAACAGGCCATCTTGAATAGCCATCCGCGCGTCACGGGCTTCGACCCGAACGCCAAACCAGTGCTGTGCGCCAAGTGCCATGCGGACCCCGCGCTGGGCACCACGGGCAAGCCGGAGGCGGGCTACTTCTCGCTCAAGATGCATGACCAGCACCAGTTCATGGACCAGACCATGAGCGGCACCAACGAGTGCTACATGTGCCATCCGGGACCCAAGACGCAGTGCCTTCGCGGCGCCATGAACCAGCTGCACGGCCAGCAGTGCCAGAACTGTCACGGCAACATGGCAGCGATGGCGCGCGGGATCGAGAACGGCCGCATTCCGTGGGTGCAGGAGCCCTCGTGCGCGAGTTGCCACACTGCCGCCTATGCCGAGAACCCCAACACGCTCTTCAAGCTCAGCACCGGGCACGGCGGCGTCATGTGCGAGGGCTGCCACAACAGCACGCACGCCGATGTCCCGAGCCGGCAGCCCGAAGACAATGCCAACAACATCGCGCTGCAAGGTCACGCCGGGCCGCTGGGGGATTGCAAGGTGTGCCATGGCGTGATTCCCGCGGGCGCGGGCCCGCACGGCATCACGACCGCGGGCGTCGGTGACGAACTCCTGCGCGGCACCACAGCACTGCACGTCTCGCCCGACCCCATGCGAAGCGCGTGCACGATCACGTTGCCCCGCTTGGGCGAGGGTGGCGGTCGCCTGCTCGTGTACGACATGCAGGGGCGCATCGTGCGCATGCTCGAACCCGCACAGGGTCACGGCGCGCGCGTCGCGACCTGGGACGCGCGCGGACGCGGCGGTGAACGCGTGTTGCCAGGCATCTACTTCATGCTGTGGCAGCAGGCCGGCAAACGGGCAGCCAGCCGCGTGACCGTGCTGCGTTAGGACCTGGACGCGGGAAGCCGGCCGCTAGCCGGTCGGCTTCTCGGCGTCGTCCTGCTCGACCTCTGCGTCGTCGCCCGCCGCACCCTCTGGCATACCTTCAGCCCCTTCGAGGTTCGGATCCGTGCCATCGCCGGGCTCCTGCTGGTCGCCCATGGACTCTTTGGAGTGCTTGCGGGCGCGGCGCGCCTCGCGCTTCTCGGTGGCCTTGGCCAAGCGCTGCTGTTCCTTCTGACGCTTCAGGAAGCTGGGACGTTTGGAGAATGCGATTCGGTACTCCGATCGTGAGAGGACCCGCGCCCGTCTGGGGCGGGATCGCCGTTTCGCGGCACTGGGCTGGTCGCCCGGCACCCACGGCGCAAGTCGCTGGATGAGGATGGCGGACTATACCACCTCCCCTTGCGTGGCGCGGTCCGACTCTCGTGATCGCCGAGGGACGCTCGCTCACCAACCTCGGCTCGTCACCTGCACCGCATTCGCGCTCTCGCGCACCATGAGCATGGGCGACAACTCGATCTCGCCGCGTGTGGCGTCACCTTGTACAGCCCAGGTCTGGCCGCAGGCGGCGCAGCGGAACGTGATGTGGTGCGCGAACACGGGCGGACCATTCACGGCATCGATCGCCACCTCGCGGGAGAAACGGTGGATGGGGCGAAAATCCGCGGCCCTGCACTCGGGATTCGCGCAGCGCGTGGGTAGTGCGATCGACATGGGATCCTCCCTCCGCGACGGCGAGCCTGCGTCGCACCTGAGTGTGAACCATCGTTCTTTGGGATGGCATGAACCGGCTCGCTGCAGGAACGGTGCCATGGTCGGCCGGAAGGCCCACGCGACAGTTAGGGAGCGCGGTCGCCTCGAGCGCTGCAATTCCTTCCCTTGGGCTCCACCGAACTACAACGCCGCCACGCGCGGGTCGCCGCCCGCCGCTCACCTGTATTCGCGAGCGCGGCGCATACCCAAGCAGCGAGCCACACTAGGAGTCTTCACGCACGCTGGCCGCAAGGCGGCCAGCTTCTTGCATTGGCTCGTCCGCACGGGACGACCTCGTCCTGATCCCAGGCCTCTGGCTGCCGCAGTTTCCCTTGCCTCAGGAGTCTCCGATGAAGCGTATCCCGCTCGTCCTCGCGCTCGTCACGACATGCGCCATCATGACGGCGAGTCTCGGCTTCGCCGCTACCGACGAAGAGATCGCCCAGCAGGCAAAGAAGCTCACCGAAGGAATCGCCGTCTATCATGAGCTCATCCAGGCTCCGGACCGCGCCGTACCCAAGGAACTGCTCGAGCACTGCAAGTGCATCGCGGTCCTTCCGGGCGTGGTCAAGGCCGCGATCGGCTATGGCGCACGGCACGGCAGCGGCGTCATGAGCTGCCGCACAGCCACGGGCTGGTCGGCGCCGGCGTTCGTGAACATCTCGGGCGGAAGTGTGGGCTTCCAGCTTGGCGCTGAGTCCAGCGACCTCGTGCTCTTCTTCATGTCGGATCGTGGCGCGCGTTCGCTTGTGAACGGCAGCCGTATCACGCTGGGTGGCAAGGCCAGTGTGGCCGCGGGCCCGTTCGGCCGTAGCGGTGAGGCCGCGACCAATCTGGAGCTCAAGTCCGAGATCTATTCGTACGCGCGCAGCAAGGGCCTGTTCGCCGGCCTGTCGATCGAGGGTGCTCGCCTGGCGCCCAACGCCACCGACATCAGGCGCTACTACGGCAAGGGCATGACCTATAACAAATTGCTGTTCGGCTCCGGCCCCAAGACGATGCCTGCCGAGGCCGCGAAGTTCCTCAGCGTCCTGCCTTGACCGGCGTCACACGCCGAGTCTGACGTTGCTCACCTGCTCCCCGCTCTCCTAGCAGCCGCATGCGTGCGTGCTTGCCGAGGCTTCTCTCATGTCGACACCCCCGCGCCACTCAAGTAGCAGCCACAAGTCTTTGCTTCTGCTCATGACTGCCGCCATGCTATCGGTGGCGAGTATCGCGATCGCTGGTGACTCGCCGGTCTGGATCAAGACTCACCGCGGCAACACCTCCGAGATCGAAGGTGGCCACAACGGCCACTTAGGCGGTCCAAAGCCCGTTGCCGATGACGACCAGCCCACGCGCCCCGTGCCGGAGCCTGGCACGATGTCGCTGGTCGCGATGGGCGTGATCGCCATCACCGCGAGCGCGCGAAAGATCCGAAGCCACTGACGAAGGCGACCAACAAAGAAGACCGCGAGAAGCTCCTGGGCACCGTCCGCCCGGGAGCTTTCGCATCTTCGCGGTGTCGCATCTTCGCGGTCTCCGGATGAAGGACCGATGCGCTAAGGTGCTAAAAGCGCGGGCCATGCGGCCTGCCGGGGCTATGCCATCGCGCATGGAGGCACGGACGCTCGTGACGGATCGCATCTCATCGCAGACAGACACGGCCGCGGCGTTCGCCGCCCCCTCGCTCCAGTGCGACGTGGTCATGAAGGGCGGCATCACGAGTGGCATCGTGTATCCGCCGCTCGTTCTGGAACTGGCGCGGCGTTACCGGTTCCGCGCCATCGGCGGCACTTCGGCGGGCGCGATCGCGGCCGCGGTCACGGCCGCCGCCGAGTACGGCCGTGAGGCCGATGGCTTCACGAAGCTCAAGGCGGTCAACGAGTGGCTGGCCGGCGGCACCCATCTGCTCGACCTCTTCCAGCCCACGCGCGCGACCCGGCCACTGCTGCAGGTCATGCTGGCGCTGGAGCGCGGAGGTCGTGTGCTGCCACCGGCAGCCGGCCTGCGCGGGCTCGCCGCGCGCCTGTGGAATGCGCTGCCCGCGTGGCTGCGTCTATGGTTCTTCGTGATCCCCGCTGCGTTTCGCGAAGCGGTGCCGGTGCCATTCTGGACCGCGACCGTGCTGGGCACGATCATCGGTGGTGCCATCGATGTGGTGCTCGCGCGCGGACTGGTCGACGCGAGCCATCCGCAATTGCGCACGACCGTGGCGATATTGCTGCCCGTGATGTTCATCGGCAGCTACCTGGGCAGCATGGGCGCCAGCGTGTGGCGGTTATGGAGCATCCTCAGCAAGGACGTGCCCGCGCAGGACTTCGGCATCTGCACCGGTCTCACCGCCGGCTCGGGCCGCAGCACCGACGCGCTCACCGACTGGCTGCACGCGCGCATCCAAGCGCTGGCCGGTCTCGCACCGGAAGCGCCGCCGCTCACCGTGGGCATGCTGCGCGCCAAGCGCGCCGCGGACGGTAGCGACATCGGCATCACGTTGAACATGGTGACGACCAGCCTGAGCCTGGGACGCTCGATCGTGCTGCCCATCGAGCATGGTGCGTTCCTGTTCCGTGAAGACGACATGCGACGCATCTTCCCCGCGCCCATCGTGACGCATCTGGTGAGCGCGGCGCGAGCAAGCGCCGCAGCCGGGTCAGCGCCAGCCGGCTACCTGCCGCTGCCGGAGCCCGACGCCATCCCGGTGCTGATGCTGGCCCGGATGAGCCTGAGCTTTCCGGTTCTGTTGAGCGCGGTGGCGCTGTATGCGCCCGGGCGCGCTCCGGGCGAAGCGCCGCAGCGCGTATGGTTCAGCGACGGCGGCATCACGAGCAACTTCCCGATCCACTTCTTCGACTCGTGGTTACCGAGCCGCCCCACGTTCGGCGTGAACCTGACCACGCCCGCAGCAGAAGGCTCTTCGCCGCGCGCCGGCAGCGTCTTCCTGCCTGCCGCTGCCGAGCCGAGCGAGCCACCGGTGACGGCGATCGCGACGCTGCCGCAATTCCTTGGCGCGATCTGGGACACCACGCAGAACTTCCACGACAACACGCTCGCCGCGCTGCCGGGCTATCGCGAACGCATCGTGCAGATCCCGCTCGCGGGCGATGAAGGCGGGCTCAATCTGGCCATGGGGCCCGATGCCATCCGGCGCATCATCGAGAAGGGCGATGCCGCGGCCGACCTGCTGCTGGGCTTCGATCTGGAGCACCACCAGTGGGTGCGGTTCCTATCGTTCATGGCGCAGTTCGAGCAGCGCGTCACGCGCATGGGCGATGTGATCCACAGCGCCCACTACGAAGCGCTGATCGCGAGCGGCGTGGACGAGCACTTCCCCTACTACCGCGACGCCGCCTGGCGAGCCGAGGCGCTCGAGCGTCTTGCGCTGCTGCGCGCTTACGTGGCGCAGGTCGAAGCGCGCGAGCACGGGCAGACGGGGACTGCGAGCAACGCGTTCTTCTCGCTCGACGCTCCCCAGCCCGAAGGCGTGCTACGCGTGACGCCGCGCGGGTAGAGCCCGCGCGGCGCCGGAAGGATTGCGATGCAGCCGGGTGCTACTGGCTGTCGTCAGCGCCCGCCAAGCCCCAGTACTCACCGGAGAACTCGAGCTTGCGCACGAGTTGGCCGTCGCTGCGGCGGATGACCTCGATCGTCTTGGCGTGATCCTGCTTGTCGATGTGGTTGGTGTAGTCGTCGAGGCTCGCGAAGCGACGGTCGCAGAAGCGGTCGTAGTAGTAGCAGCCCGCGGGCGGCTCGTTCGTGACATCGTTTCCCGCGGAGTCATCACCGATGCTCCGCCCGGCGGGGGCAGGCTCGACGACCGTGGTGCGGGATTCGAGGATCACGTGATCGGACGCCTCGTCGTACGGGTGCGCGTACTGCTCGTGGTAGTAAGGGTCGTAGTAGTAGGGATCGTAGTAGCTCGGCGCGCCGAAGCTGAAGCCAAGGTACGCGTGCGGCCGACGGTAGTGATAGCCGCCGCGGTACCCGTAGCCACCGCGATAGCCGCCCGGATAGCCGCCCCGGTAGCCGCCGTAGCCGCCGCCATACGCGCCACCATGCCCACCGCGCGAATAGCCGCCACGCGAGCCACCGCCGGAGTAGGCCTGGCCGCCGCCGGTGAACCCACGCGCGCCACCGGAATACGCCGGGCCGCCGCGACGGCCGCCGTCGCTGACGCCGCCACGCCACGCGCCGCGGGACTGCGCCGCGCTCGTGCCCACGCTCGTGACCAGCATCAACGCGAGCAGCGCGAGCGCTGTGGCCGCGCGCCGCAGAGACATTCTATTCAAGTTCAGACTCATGCTTGCCCTCCCGTTGAGCGCACAACGATGGGAGTCAGCTCGGGCGCTCATCATGTGGAGCATACGCCTGCCCGGGCGCGGGAGATGTGAAGAGTTGGCACTGTCTGGGCACCTGGATCCGCCCCGGGATCATGAATGCGAAGACGCTCTCGGCCGAGAACGTGCGCACTGTCCGCTCGCCCCGGCCCTGGGCAAGCTGGCCGATCATGCCGCGGGTCCATGCCCGCAGGACGCCCTCCAGGTACTCGATCTGCTCGGGGGTCGCCGGGTCCGCCGAGCCACGCGCCGGGTAGCGCACGAACTTCGGGTACGCCCCGGGCGCCGCGACCGGCAGGCCGAAGTGCTCCCAGAGCTCGGAGTCCGCGATGGGCAGCTTGTGGATCGGCTCGAACGTGAAACGCCAACGACAAGGAGCGACCCGAAAGCGCGTCCGCCTGCGCGCGAGCGCGCACTCGTGATGATCCGCAGGGGAGCAAGCGAAATCGATGCCGCGATGCGGGCCGAGCGCACCCAGCACGTGGAAGGACTGGAACGCGTCGCTGCCATGATGGGAATCCAGAGCGCGCGGATCGATCGGCGGATCGGGCGAGCACACGAGTACTTCCTCGGACTCGCCCACATGCTCCCACGGCGCTGCGTGGAAGCAGTCGGCGGCCGCGAGGGCGAACGAATACAGGCGTTCGATGCTCACCCGCGGCCCGAACGAGCGGCGCGCGTTGCGGCCGCCGTGCGTCTGCACCAGCAGTTCCCCGCGTTCGAAGTCGACGTAAGGAAGTGAATCAACCACAAGTGCGCCGACGCCGAGCGGCAGCAGCACGGGTTCGAGCTCGGCCGCAAGGGATGCGTCTCGCACGTAGAGAAGCTCGGGAAGGTGCTGGTTCGGGCCGAAGTAGCGTTGCAGCCAGAGGAACGACTCGAGCGCCGGAACAACGCGCGGCTCGCCCGCCTCGAAACGCTCGCTGAACCCCGCAAAGGCGAGCCGGCGCGGACAGCACACCATGTGATGCGGCCGGTAGGGCGCGCGCCCGGCGGGCACCACCCACCGCGCATCGCGCGCAACGTCCAGCTCCCACTCCACCGGCCAGACGGGCAAGGCTTTCAGGCGTTGCAGCAGCAACGTGACACGCGAAATCTCGAGCAGAGGCAGGGCCATTCGGCCGCTCCGCACGGGGGCGGGTTCGGCGCGGGGGCGCAGCAACGGGCGCGATCACGCGGCCGGGGCTCACGCGCGTGACTTCACCTTATAGCACAGGAACGACGCAGCGCCCGCGTGCACAAGGCACCCGGGCGCTGGAAGCCGTCGAAGTTGGAGGCGGCACCCGGATTCGAACCGGCGTGTGAAGGCCAGATGGAACCTGCGCAAGTGCTGCTTGTGGGCCGGCGGCGGCTCGGTTTGGCGATCAACCGGGGCTCCACGCTCCCCCTGCAGTCCACGATCCAGGTGACGAGCGACTCGCGCGAATCGCCTCGAAGCAGGGCATGGCGAATCTGCGCACCTCATCCACGACGAAGACCAACTCGACATCGGACTCGCGAAGCTGGCCTCGTTTCCGGAATCCATCCCACTGAACGAGCTTGTCGGAGTCCGTCCCGAACTCTTCCGATAACGCGGGCGGAAGCTCCACAGGGACCAAGGTCTTGCGCCGCGTGAAGGTGGC
>JANYBS010000103.1 GCA_025360715.1 Candidatus Eiseniibacteriota bacterium
CTGCAGTTGCTTCTTGGCGAAGAGCGCGTTGAGCTGCGCGTTGCCACCGATCGTGCTGGTCACGGTGTCCGGCGTGCCGGCCGTGAACGTGAGCTGCTGCGTCAGGATCGGCGTGGTCGTGAGCGGATCGGTGTTCGTGTCGCTCAGGTACACGCGCAACTTGGCGCTGCCGCTGCCGCCGGACGCATTGGCGACCGTCTGCACGCGGAAGCTCACGTCGTGGATGGTCGTCGCGTCGCCCAGACCGCTGAGCAGGTTGATCTGCTGCTTGTCGACGACCGTGCGCGTACCCGTGATGGCAGGCGTGAACGGCGGTACGTCCGGCACGCCGGTGAACGGCTGCTGCAGGCTGGGCGTGAAGCTGAGCACGTCTACGTTGAGCACCACCTGATGCGCGCCGCAGCCCGCCAGCGTCATCAGCGTCGTGAGCGCAATGGTGAGCGCCGCGGCGCGAATGTTGTTCGAGCGCGTCATGGAACACGTCATGGAACACATCATGACTTCCTCCGCGGGTACCACGAGAGACCGGCGCCCAAGTCGAGCGTGCGTTCGCGAGTCAGATTCTCTTGATTGGTCGCGACCGCCACGTCAAAGCCGATGCGCCCCAAGCGCAGACCCACGCCGCCCGAGACCTGCACCTGTTTGCGCGTGTCATCCCACGCGCCGCCGCGCAGCGCGAGCGGGCCCAGCCAGACTTCGGCGCCGACGTGACCCGTCACCTGCTCCAAGCCATCGCGTTGCGCATCGGCGGCCACGTAGAAATCGCCCACGTGCGTCGCAGCGGTGAGCAGATAGCTCGCCGGGATCGTGCTCGTGTAGGCCTGGCCCGTGGCGATGGTGGTGGTCTTGTAGTCGCCGCTCGCAGAGTCCTTGGCGGTGCGGGTCTCCTTGACCTTCCAATCGATCGACGTGCCCAGGTCGTTCGCGGCGACGCCGACTTCGACGCCGTGTGCGACGAACACCACACCCGCATCGAAGCCATGCCCGATGCCGCCATCGGTGAACTGCTCGGCCGTGCGCATGCGCCCGGCCAGGTTCAGGTCGAGCGGCGCGGTACCGAACAGCGTGTCGGGCGTGGTGAAGCTCACGTTCTCGTTCGCGTCGGCATACGCCACGCCGCGCAGCAGGCGCGCGCGCACGCCCACGTACACGCCGTCGCGGCTGTTCTTGCTTGCGCGCACCAGCGCGAGTGCGCCGCCGACCATGGCCTGCACCGCCGCCTGCGCCGTGCCGTGGTCCTGCAGCCCGTACGTGGTGAACGGCACGAACGGCTGCGCGTCGCGCAGCGCGCCGCGCAGCGCATCATTGAGCTGAAAGTCGTTCTGCACGTTCAGATAGGGCCCGACGCCGATGAACGCGTGCTTGATGCCTAGCACGAACGCCGGCCCGCGCATGGCATCGGCAAAGCGCATGCGATCGGTGGGGATGATATCGCGCAACGTGCCCAGGTCGATCAGCAGGCTCGTGCGCGAGACCGTGAGCGTCACGTCACCTGCGGGCTCCTTGGGCTTCGTGAGCGCGATGTTCCACGGCAGGTGCAGACCCAGGTTGGCGATGCGGAATGCGCTGAAAGTGGAGTCCTTCCGATCGAATGTGGGCTTGTCCTGCAGCGTCTGGATGACGCCGAGCGGCAGCGAGAAGCTGCACACGCGCTCGCGCGGGTCCACCGGAACCGCGCGGTATGCCACGTTCGCGATGTCACTGCCGGGGCCGCCATGCATGAGCGTGACGCCGCCCATGGCCATGCGGCGGGCGCTCATGATCTGCGCGTGGCCTGGACTTGCCAGCAGCACCACCGCAAGCGCAGCAAGTGCCAAGGGCCAGAGTAAGAGTCTGAAGCGTGGGATCGGCACGGGGTTCTCCTGAAGGAAGTCCACCCCCGCGGGGCCTGCTCAGGGGTACGCGCTGTCTGTATCGGCGCCTGCCCCTGTGGCCTTCGTACGCGTCCCGTAATGACGGCGAGTGCGCGGCTTGCCGGCCACCCACCGGCGGATCCGGCTCGCCTTCAGCCCTGATCGAGCGTGCTATCACTCTGATAGAACGCCAGTTCCTCGGGCGGCTCGCCGTAGGGCCCCAGCCGATCGAAGCGCATACCGATGTGCTCGAGCACGCGACGCGAGGCTTCGTTGGACGGATTCACGATGGCGATCACGCGGGCGAAGCCCAGGCGTTCGTGTGTCTGGCGCAATACGGCGGCGGCGGCCTCGCGCGCATAGCCCTTGCCGCGCGCGGCGGGCAGGAACGCGAAGCCCACGTCGGGGTGTTCGAGTATGGCGCGCTTGACCACGCCGGCGATGCCGAGCCACGCGCCGCTTGCGCGCTCGGTCACGGCGAGGAAGCCGAAGCCGTCGGTCTCGTACGTGGGCCGCAGTTTCTTTTCGATGTACAGGGCCGCATCGACATCGCTGCGGATGTTGCGGTCGCCGATGTTGCGGATCCAGTCGGGGTCCGTGAGCAACGCACGCATGTGAGGCGCGTCG
>JANYBS010000157.1 GCA_025360715.1 Candidatus Eiseniibacteriota bacterium
CATCATCTCGCACATCCTGCAAAGTGAGCCGGCGTGGGGCGCGCTGCCCGCGAAAACGCCGGAGCGCTTGCGCGGCCTGCTGCGCCGCTGCCTCGAGAAGGATGTGCGCCGGCGCCAGCGCGACATCGGCGATGCGCGCATCGAACTCGAGGACCTCGCGACGATGGGCGATTCCGCGCGCACGATGAGTGCAGCGGCAGGCGCGCGCACCGGCGCCCCGCACTGGCGCTTGCTCGCCGGTGTCGCCGTCGTCGCTGTCGCCGTCACTTGGGCGCTCGCTCGCCTGATGACCCCCGCACCCGCGGCCCACGTCGCACGTTTCATCGTAGCCGGTCCGCACCATCGTGAGCTCTATGGAGACGGGATGTCCTGTACGATATCGCCGGATGGGCGCATCATCGCGATGATCGTGGCCGACTCCTCGGGCACGGGCAGCATCTGGGTACGGTCGATGGATGCACTCGAGCCGCATGCGTTGCCCGGCACCCAGGGCGCGCAGACGTTGTTCTTCTCGCCCGATGGTCGTTCGATCGGGTACTTCGCAGGCGATGCCGGCATGTGGAAGGTCGCTGTCGCCGGCGGCGAGCCCGAGCGCATCTGCTCGACCAAGGCCGCGCGTGGCGGATCGTGGAACCGTGACGGTGTGATCGTGTTCGCGCCATACTCCAACGGCGGCATCTATCGTGTCCCGGCGAACGGCGGCGATCCGGTGCAGGTGACGAAGCCCGATTCCGCGCGCGGCGAGACGGGACATCGCTTCCCGCAGTTCCTTCCGGACGGGAAGCATTTCCTGTTCGTGGGTGTGCCGGCGGGTCCCGATGGCAAGGCGGGCCTGTACGCGGGCTCGCTCGACGGAAGCGCCCCGCGGTCGGTGGCCCGCGTCACTGCAGGAGTCTGGTACGCAGAGCCGGGCTGGTTGCTCACCACGCGCAGCGACCGGCTGACCGCGCAGCGATTCGACGCGAAGGTCATGAAGTTGCAGGGGGACCCCATCACCCTCGCGGACTTTCTCGCGTCGACACAGTTCAGCGGCGGGCCGCAGATGACCGCGTCGCGTGACGGCGCGCTCGCCTACATGACGTCGGCGAAGGTGCTGACGCATCTCGCGCGGGTCGGCCGGGACGGCAACATCCGGGGTGGCACCGCCATCGCCGATGGGAAATGGACCGCGATCATGCCGGGCCCCGATAGCCATCGCGTCCTCCTCTGCCGGCTCGGCGATGACGGAAAGGGCGCGATCGTCATCGCCGACCTCGAACGCGGGACCTTGTCGCAGGTCACGGCGCTGGGTGACGACGCCACACAGGTGGTCTGGGCGCCCGATGGCCAGCGCATCGCGTATCTGGATGAGAACACCGAGACGATCGTCGTCCTTTCGCTGACGGATGGGAGCAGCCATCGGTTGCTCGCCAGCGACCATTCGTACAAGCGGGTGCTCGACTGGTCCAAGGACGGCCGGCAATTGCTTTATTCGCGGCTCGATCCCGTCACGAAGTGGGACCTGTGGCTGATCGCCGTGGATGGCAACAGTGCGCCCCAGCCGTGTGTGCGCACCACGGCCAACGAGATGTTCGGCGAGTTGTCACCGGACGGGCGGCTGGTCGCGTTCGTCTCGGATGAGAGCGGGACCGGCCAAGTCTACATCCAGGCGGTGGGCTCCGCGGGACTCAAGTACCAGGTCTCGACGCAGGGGGCTTTCGCGGCGCACTGGACGAACGGTGGCAAGGAGCTGGCGTGGATGCAAAGCGCCCAGAGCGCCACGAGCATACCGATACTGCGCGCGAGCGTGAGTGTTACGGGAGAACTCTCGGCCGGACGTCCGGAGCTGGTCTGCCAGCTCCCGATGGGCACCGCCTGGGCGAGCCCCGGGTTCGGCGACGACGCCTTCTTGGTGCTCCTGCCCGCCGACAAGCCCGACGCCCAGACGATCACCGTGGTGCAGAACTGGCAGCAGGCGCTCAAGAAACCATGACGCGCCGGGGGTGACCTTCGCGCGGCTGCGTTCGCTCACCCGCGAGCTGGCGCGAAGTCGCGACCGCCTAGGGTATGTCCGGCAGCGCGCCTTCGTCGAGTTCGATCTCGTCGTCTTCACCGCCGCGGAAGATCCACCACGAACCACTCGCGTCCCCGCGCATGTGCGCCGGGCGGTTGGGCGTGGGGCCGCCGTCGCGGATGAGCGAGCCGGGCATCTTGGAAAGCCCGTAGTCCGCCAGCTTGCGGTCCAACTGCAGCAAGAGGAGTTCCTGATAGATGGCCGCGGTGATGGCCTTCTCGTACTGGCGGATCAGGTAGAGCGTGGTCTTGACCGTGTCCCAGGTGTGGCCGCAGTCCTTGAATACGACGCGGTCGAAATCGCGCGCCTGCGCGAGCGCCAGCACGTCGGCGCGCCACGACGGATCCGATTCCAGCTCGTCGATCTTCGCGAGGTAGTGGACCGTCTTCACCGCAACGCGCGGCATGGCGGCTTTGTTCTCCTTGTCGATCTCCTTCATGAACTCCGTGCGCGCCGCTTCGGCGTCGCCTTCGAGCGCGAGTGCGACCACATTGTTGCGCAGCGATTGCAGCTTCTTGGCGACCTTACGGCGGCGGTAGCGCTCGCGGCCGAACATGACGATCTGGTCGAGCGCGATGCCGATGATCGCGCCGGTCGCCACCGCGCCTGGCGAGACGCCGGTGAACACTTCGGCGACCTTGCCCGATGCAGGGGTGAGCGAGTGCTGTTGGATCGCGTCCTGCGCGTAAGCGCGCCATGCGCTGTCCTGCGGCTTGTTGATCGCGAACTTGGCCAGGTTCGACGCCAGGTCGCCCGAGGTCTGCACGCCGTACTCCAGCAGGCGCTCACCGCCCAGGTCTTTGGTGGTGCCCCAAGGATCGATCGCGTCGCTCTCGACGGGCGCGTTGTTGCGCGGCGGCGGGGGCGGCGGGATCTGGCCGATGCGGCCGGTGGGCGTGGGCGCCTGGTTGGATGTGACGTCGAGCGTGCGCAGCGCGTCCTTGCCCTGCTCGCGCACGAGCGGGCGCGCGGAGCCGCGCAGCATCCACTCCAGGTCGAGCTTGGCCTTGATCTTCTGCTTGTTGTGGTTGAAGTCCATGAGCGACAGGCCGTAGCAGCAGAACGCGCCGCAGCGCTCGTGATTGCCCGTGAAGTGCACCTGCCGCACGACATGGGCATAGAGATGGTCGGCGAACTCGGCCCACTGGGCGCGGCGGTCCATGAGCGTCTCGAGATGCTCATCGACCGAGTTGAAGGTCATCTGGCCGTAGTAGCGGAACTCCTGAAGCCGCTCCTCGAGTTCCACGTCCGTGGCGTACTTGCTGTTCACCAGCTCGCCGGGAGCGCGATTGCTGTCCGCGGTCTTGTTCTTGTAGACCGAGCGCGCGGTGGTGACGGGATGCCGTACGTTATAGGCCGCGCCACGGACCTTCTGAAGCGTGCTGTCGCCCATGAGCATCTTGCCGCGGCGCGCGGCGCGCAGGTACTTCCTGAGGATCTTGTCGACTGCGACCGGCAGCAGTCCCAGCGGCAGCACGTCGAGCGTGCCGTAGATGATGCCGCGGCGCAGCTTGGTCTCGTGGCGCGCGTACGTGACGGCCTGCACGCCCTTGGCGACGGCGATGCCGACGACGATGCCGATCGCCGGGCCGATGCCGAAGGTCACGGCCGCCGTGGCCACGCCAGCGGCGCCGATGGCCGCAGCAGCGCACATGACGCCGACGCCGCATGCGACCTTGATAGCCGATTCGCCGCCCCAGGCCACGAACTCCTTGTCGCGCCACCAGCCCTTGAGTGCTGGGCCGATCTTGGTGCGCTTGGCGCTGCGCAGCGCATCGTTGATGAGCGCGTCCGCCCGGCTCTTGTAATCGGGGTCGAGCAGCTGGATGTCAGGGGCATCGAGTGGCATCGCAGAGCTCCCGTGGGTGAAAGGCGGCGGATCGAGCGTAAGGAGGCTAACACGCTTGCCCACATGGACGTGCGGGCGAAATACCGGCGAAGCACTGTGCCGGGATCCCGCATGGCAAAGTCGCGGATGGATCCGGCCGATAACCTGTGGACCATGAGTCCCCGTCCTGCACCTCTGCCGGGCTCCGCCCGCGATATCGCCCAGCGGCTCTCGCACGAGCGTGAGTTCGTCGAGGCGGTGCTGTGCTTGGAGCGCGCGCTTGCAGAGGCGGGCACCGATGAGCGCGCGCAGATCGCCGCCGACCTGGGCGATGTCGCGCGGCTGGCAAGCGAGGCGCAGGAGTACGAGACGGCGCAGCACGCGCTCGAGGTGGCGACGGCGGCCGTGAACTGGGCTGACCTGCACTGCCAGTTGGGCACCGTGCATCTGCAACGCGGACGCCGCGTCGAGGCGCGCCGCGCGTTCGACCGCGCGCTCACGCTCAATCCACGCTATCGCGCTGCGGCGGTCGAGCGCGCCCTGCTCGATGCGCGCGAGGGCCGCATCGGCGAGGCGATGGAGACGTTGCGTGCATTGGTGAGCGACGGCACCGTGCATGAGCCGCGCGCCTTCGAGCAAGGGCTTGGGGCTCTGGGCGAGGCCGAGTTCGAGGACGCCGAGCCGCTGCTGCGCCGCGGGCTCGACATCGGCGATGCGTGGCTCGACCAGCAGCTGGGCGGCTACCAATCGCTTGTCGATCACGGCGACATGGCGGGCGCGCTGGAACGGATCCGCGCGGCAGTCGAGGAGCGGCCGGGCTATCCGGACCTGCACCTGCTGCTCGGCGCGCACGAACTGTCGATGGGGGCGCTCGACGATGCGATCGAATCACTCTCGCATGCGCTCGAAGTGCATCCGGACTATCACGCTGCGCGCGTGGAGTTCGCGCGCGCGCTCGAGCGGCTCGGCGATACGCCGCAGGCGCTCGCGCAACTGGCGCTGGTGCTGGCACAGGATCCCGCCCACGCCGGCGCGCGCACGCTTCACGAGCGCCTGACGTCAAGGCGGCGCCAAGTGCGCAAGGCCTCGGAAAGCCTTCCACATCGCGCTTGATTCCGAGCGAGCGGGGGAGCAACCTACTGCTTGGGCACGGGCTTTCTCTCCGGCTTCAGCCACTCAGGGAGGACCACCTATGGCGCGTGGCACCGTCACGTGGTTCAACGACCAGAAGGGCTACGGTTTCATCTCCACCGAAGAGGGCCAGCAGGACGACGTCTTCGTCCATTTCAGCGCCATCGAATGCCAGGGCTTCAAGACCTTGCACGAAGGTGACGCTGTCAAGTTCGAGATCACCAACAGCGCGCGAGGAAGCGAAGCCACTCACGTCAGTCGAGTCTGATCGGTAGCACCGTCCACGCCCGTCGACCCCCACGGCCCGATGCCATGCATCGGGCCGCGTGTATGCCACGGAAGGCGCTCCTCAAGGCTTCGCCTTGGCGCCCGGGCCTGAACCGGGGCTGCCCCGAACGCATCGGACGGTGCCCGGCAGGGGGGTGTTTCGGCGACCTGCTCGCCCCCCCCTTTTGCCCTCGTTTGACACAGGCTCTATCCTGAGGCCCATGTTCGAGTCCATCCTGAAGTCCGTCTTCGGTTCCAAACACGACCGCGATATCAAGCGGGTGCGCCCCATCGTCGAAGAGATCAACCGTCTATCCGATGAGTGGGACACCCTTTCCGATGACCAGCTCCGCGCCAAGACCCCGGAATTCCGGCAGCGACTGGAGGCTGGCGAAGAGACTTTGGACGACCTGCTGCCCGAGGCCTTCGCCGCGGTCAAACAGGCGTGCAAGCGCCTGTGCGGCAAGACCTGGGACGTGGTGGGCATCCCGCTCACCTGGCAGATCGTTCCTTATGACGTGCAGCTCATCGGCGGCATCATGCTCCACGAGGGCAAGATCGCCGAGATGGGCACCGGCGAGGGCAAGACCCTGGTCGCGACGCTGCCGCTGTACCTGAACGGCGTCACGGGCCGCGGCGTGCACCTGGTCACCGTCAACGATTACCTGGCCCGCCGCGACTCGCAGTGGATGGGCGAGATCTTCAAGTTCCTCGGCCTGACCGTGGGCTGCATCCAGAACCAGATGGATCCGCCCACGCGCCGGGACCAATACGCCTGCGACATCACCTACGGCACGAACAACGAGTTCGGCTTCGACTACTTGCGTGACAACATGGCGGTGCGCCCGGAGTACAAGGTGCAGCGACCGTTCTTCTACGCGATCGTCGACGAAGTCGACTCGGTGCTTATCGACGAGGCGCGCACGCCGCTCATCATCTCGGGCCCTGTGGAGTCCGAGGACCAGGGCTTCGACGAGATGAAGCCGCTGGTCGAGCGCCTGGTGAAGGCGCAGCAGAACTGGGCGGCCGAGCAGATGACCGAGGCCGAGGTGCTGCTCAAGCAGCCGCAGAAGGAGTACGACGCCGGCGTGAAGCTGCTGCAGGTGCAGCGCGCGGCGCCCAAGCACAAGCGCTTCACGAAGCTGCTTTCCGATCAGCCGGGACTCAAGAAGCTCATCAACAAGACCGAGCTCGAGTTCCTGCGCGACAAGCGCATGCATGAGCTGGACGAGGACCTGTATTACACGATCGATGAGAAGTCGCGGAACATCGACCTTCTCGACAAAGGCCGTGTGCTCATGTCACCGACCGAGCCCGAGAAGTTCGTCGTGCCCGACCTGGCGGCACAGCTGAGCGAGCTCGAAGGCCGCGAGGACATCGCGCCCGAAGCCCGCATCGCGGAACGTGACCGCATCTACAAGGCGTATGGCGCGCAGAACGATCGCATCCACAGCATCAGCGCCCTGCTCAAGGCGTACTCGCTCTTCGAGAAGGACGTCGAGTACGTGGTGCAAGAGGGCAAGGTCATGATCGTCGATGAGTTCACGGGCCGGCTCATGCCGGGCCGGCGGTACTCCGACGGCTTGCACCAGGCGATCGAGGCCAAGGAAGGCGTCACGGTCGAGGGCGAGACCCAGACCCTGGCCACGATCACGTTGCAGAATTTCTTCCGCATGTACGAGAAGCTCGCGGGCATGACGGGTACGGCCGAGACCGAGGCCGGGGAGTTCTGGGAGATCTACAAGCTCGACGTGGCCGTGATCCCCACCAACCGTCCGGTGGCGCGCAAAGACGAGAACGATGTGGTGTTCCGCACCAAGCGCGAGAAGTTCAAGGCGGTGATCGACGAGATCGCAGCGTGTCATGAGCGGGGCCAGCCCGTGCTCGTGGGCACGATCTCGGTCGAGGTGAGCGAGCTGCTTTCGCGCATGCTCAAGATCCGCGGCGTCAAGCACAGCGTGCTCAACGCCAAGTTCCACCAGCAGGAGGCCGAGATCGTCTCGGCGGCGGGTCAGCGCGGCGCGGTCACCATCGCGACGAACATGGCCGGCCGTGGTACCGACATCAAGCTGGGCGAGGGCGTGCCGGGTCTGGGCGGATTGTTCATCTTGGGCACCGAGCGCCATGAGTCGCGCCGCATCGACCGGCAGCTGCGCGGTCGTGCCGGCCGCCAGGGCGACCCGGGCGCTTCGCGTTTCTTCCTGTCGCTCGAAGACGACCTCATGCGCTTGTTCGGCAGTGAGCGCATCTCGAGTCTCATGGAGCGCATGGGTGTGCAGGAAGGCGAGGTCATCGAGCATTCCATGGTGACCGGCGCCATCTCGCGCGCGCAGAAGCGGGTCGAGGCGCACAACTTCGACATCCGCAAACATCTGCTCGAGTACGACAACGTCATGAACAAGCAGCGCGAAGAGGTCTACCGCCAGCGCAACGAAGCGCTGATGCAGGAGGACATCTCGGAGCGCGTGCTCGATGATCTGCACGAGGCGGTCACCGACCGCGCCCAGCGCCTGCTCGGCGATGAGAAGATCCATCGCGACGAGTGGAACCTGCGCGGTCTGGCCGAGGAACTGGCGTACCTGCTCATGACACCCGTCACGACTGACGATCTGCAGGGCCCGCGCGTGGAGAGCGTGATCGAGAACGCCACGGCGCTCGCCGAGCGCTCCTACCGTGCGCGCGAAGTGGAGTTCACGCCCGAAGTCATGCGCGAGCTCGAAAGGCACTTGTACCTGTACACGCTCGATGAGCACTGGCGCGATCACCTGCACGAACTCGACCACGTCAAGGGCGGCATCGGCTTGCGCGCTTACGGCCAGCGCGATCCACTGATCGAGTACAAGAAGGAAGCCTTCGCGCTCTTCGAGACCATGATGAACGAGGTCCGTGAGGACTTCGTGCAGCGGCTCTTCCGCGTACAGTTGGCGCCGCAGGCCGCTCAGCAGGTGATCGAGAGCGCACCGGAGCCGCCGCGGCAGATGGTGGCGCAGCACGCCGAGGCGCAGAGTTTTGGCGGCGCCCTGCAGGCGGAGCAGACGGGCGAGCCGCAGGTCGGTTCTGCGCCGCAGGCGCAACATCGTCCGCAGCCGGTCGAGCCGGTGCGCAATGCGCCGCGCGTCGGCCGCAACGACCCGTGCTGGTGCGGGAGCGGCAAGAAGTACAAGAAGTGCCATCAGGCGAGCGATGAAGGTTCGGGGAGCGCCGCGTGAGCGAACGCGTGCCTCACGAAGGCGTGCTGAAGCTCCTGCGGCTGCTCGCGGACCGGCTCGAGGATCACCTCGAAGGCGATGAACTCGCGCTCGAGACGCTTGCTGACACGCTCGAGGACGAGGACTTCTCCGGCGACGAGATCCAGGCGGCGATCGCAGCGGTCCGCAGCCTTGCGGGCGTCGGCCCCGCTGCCGGCTGGGTCGCGGGCCCGCCGGGTGTGAACGCCTCGCGCGTGCTCAGCCATGAGGAGCGTGAATCGTTGAGCACCGAGGCGTGGGGATATCTCCTTGGCCTTCGTCAGGGCGGCGCACTGGACCCGGAACAGTTCGAGCGCGTTCTGGACCTGCTCACGGGCAGTGGCGTGCGACCGGTGTCGGAAGAGCTGGCGCGCGAGGTGGCATCACGGGTGGTGATGGAACATGACGATGCAGGGCACGCGGGAGAGGCCGGACATGGCGACATCGAAGTCGCGCACTGACGAAGCCGGGGCACCGGCCGCCAAGAAGAAGGCGACAAAGAAGACTGCCACGCGCAAGGCGCCGGCCAAGAAGGGCGCGCTTGCCGCGACCGGCACTGCGCCGAAGGTGCGCGCGAAAGCTGGCCGCCGTTCGGCGAGCGCGTCCCCAGCGGCGGAGGAAGAAGAGATCGACGAAGCCGCGCTCGACATCAGTGTGGGCTCCAAGGCCGCGGGCAAGAACCTGGTCATCGTCGAGTCGCCCACCAAGTCGAAGACGCTGAACAAGTTCCTGGGCAAGGACTTCATGGTCATGGCCTCGAACGGCCACGTCATGGACCTGCCCAAGAGCAAGCTCGGCGTGGACATCGACCACGACTTCGAGCCGGTCTACGAGATGATCGCATCCAAGAAGGCGATCATTGCCAAGCTGCGCGCCGCCGCAAAGTCCGCGGCCATGATCTACCTGGCGCCCGATCCTGACCGCGAGGGCGAGGCGATCGCGAGCCATCTGGCGATGCTGCTCAAGGGCTCCAAGGGCCCGATCCAGCGGCTCACGTTCAATGAGATCACCGAACGCGCCGTGACCGAAGCGCTGAGCCATGCGCGCAAGATCGACGTGAACCTTTACAACGCCCAGCAGGGCCGCCGCGTGCTCGATCGCTTGGTGGGGTACAAGGTCAGCCCGTTCGTATGGACGACGGTCAAGTACGGCCTGTCGGCCGGCCGCGTCCAGAGCGTGGCGCTGCGCTTGATCTGCGAGCGCGAGGACCTGATCCGCGCGTTCATGCCCGAGGAATACTGGACGATCGAGGTCGACTACGAAACGGAGACCGCCAAGCCCGAGACCTTCACCGCGCGCCTCGTGCGCGTGGGCGAAGAGAAGCTCGATGGCGGGCACCTGCGCGGCGACGCGGCAGGCGAGCGCGCGGCCGCGCTGGGCGAGGAACTCGCCCAGGCCAAGGCGCGCATCACCGGCATCGAGGTCAAGCCGCGCCGCAAATCGGCCGTGCCGCCGTTCATCACCAGCACGCTGCAGCAGACCGCCAGCAACCGCTATGGCTTCACGAGCCAGCGCACCATGCAGGTGGCGCAGAAGCTCTATGAAGGCATCGAGGTCAAGGGCGAAGGCAGCGTCGGCTTGATCACCTACATGCGTACCGACGCACCGCGTCTGTCGAACGAAGCGCTCGTCGAGATCCGCGAATGGCTCGGCAAGGAATACGGCCCCGAGTATGTGCCCGAGAAGCCGAATACCTTCAAGCTCAAGAAGGGCGCGCAGGATGCGCACGAGGCGATCCGGCCCACGAGCATCGCGCGGACACCGGCATCGCTGCGGCCGTTCCTCACCGACGAACAGTTCAAGCTCTACGATCTCATCTGGAAACGCGCCGTGGGTTCGCAGGCGACGCCGGCCGAGTACGACATGACCACGGTCGACATCGAGGCGGGTCGTCTCGGGCTGCGCGCCTCGGGCAGCGTGCTGCGATTCCCGGGCTGGCTCAAGGTTTACGGGCGCGACGAGGACGATGAAGACGAAGAGGGCCGCCTGCCGGAGCTGCAGCAGGGGACTTCGCTGCACGTGGCCAACGCGCCGATCTCGGATGAGTCCGAGACGCCGCTGCGACCCGAGCAGCACTTCACCTCGCCGCCGCCGCGGTACACCGACGCGTCGCTCATCAAGGAGCTCGAAGCCCAGAACATCGGGCGCCCGAGCACCTACGCCACGATCGTCTCCACGATCACCAAGCGTGATTATGTGGAGCGCGAGGGCCGTTCGCTCAAGCCCACCGACCTCGGCATGCTCGTGACCGGGCTGCTGGTCGATGTGTTCCCCGACGTGTTCAATGTGAAATTCACCGCGGCGATGGAAGACGAGCTCGACGAGGTGGAAGAGGGCAAGCGCGAGTGGCACTCGGTGGTGCGCCAGCTGTGGGATCCGCTCTCTCGCGACCTCGAGAACGTGAAGAAGAAGACGAAGGAGATCAAAGAAAGCCTGCAGAAGCCCACGGACATCACCTGTCCATCGTGCGGGCAGCACAAGCTGGTCAAGAAGTTCGGCCGCAATGGCGCGTTCCTGGCGTGTCCGGGCTACCCGGACTGCAAGCACACGCAGCCGCTCGATGCGTCCGAGCTGCCCGTGCCGGTCGAGGGCACCTGCGACCTCTGCGGCTCAGGCCTGGTCGCGCGCAACGGTCCCTTCGGCCGCTACATCCACTGCGTGCGCCGGCCGGACTGCAAGTTCACCAAGCCGTTCACACTCGGCGTGAAGTGCCCCAAGTGCGGTGAAGGCGAGATCGCCGAGAAGCGCAGCCGCAAGGGCAAGATGTTCTTCTCATGCACGCGCTATCCGCAGTGCGACTACGCGATCTGGGATCGTCCGCGTCCGCAGCCATGTCCCAACTGCAACGCGCCATTCCTGGTCGAGAAGGTTGCGAAGTCCGGCACGAGCCTGCAGTGCGTGGCGTGCAAGGCCCGCTTCCCGCTCGAGACGGCAGGTGCGTGAGGCGCTCGAGCGCTTCCTGAGCGAGTTCGCGGCGAGTCGCCGCGGCTCCCCTCACACCATCGCGGCGTACCGGCGCGACATCACCGCGGTACTCGATTTCGCCGCGGGCGAGGGTAAGCCGGTCGCGCCCGGGCAGTGGGATCGCTTACTGCTCGAGCGTGCCACACGTGAGCTCTACCGCACGGGCCACGCGGCCACGAGTACTTCGCGCGCACTGGCCGCGTGGCGCAGCTTCGGGCGCTTCTGCGTGCGCCGCGGCATTCTGGTCACCGATCCCGCTCGCACGCTTGCATTCCCGCGCCGCCCGAAGCGCCTGCCGCGCACACTGCCGCGCTTGGACTTGAACGACGCGCTCGATCGCCTGGGCGCGCAGGCGGCGGCGGCGCCGGGCGCCGATCCCACGCTGGCGCGCGATCGCGCATTGCTGGAGCTCACGTATTCCGCGGGCCTGCGGCTCTCCGAGTTAGTGGGCCTCGTGCGCGGCGACCTGGATCGCGTCGGGCTGCTGTTGCGAGTACGCGGCAAGGGCCGCAAGGAGCGCATCGCGCCGTTGGGCGCGCGCGCACTGGCCGCGCTCGATGCTTACTGGAGCGAACAGGGCCGCATCGCGGGTGCCGCGTCGGAACCCGTGTTCACGGGCCGCGCGGCGGGTGGCCGCTTGGCCGGCCGCACCGTACAGCGCATCGTCGGTACGCGCTTGGCGCAGGTGGCCGGCGGCCTGGGTGTGACGCCGCATGCGCTGCGGCATTCCTTCGCAAGCCACCTGCTGGATGCCGGAGCCGACTTACGCGCGATTCAAGAGTTGCTCGGCCACGCGTCGCTAGCCAGTACGCAGGTCTATACCCACGTCACGCGTACGCGCCTGCAGCAGGCCTACGCGCAGGCGCATCCGCGTGCGTAGGCGCGTTGCGGCCGGGCCCGCGCTGGCCATGCTGCTGGCCATATTGCTGGCCATATTGCTGGCCATTTCGCTCGCGGGTTGCGCGAAGAAAGGCGCGCCCTCGGGCGGGCCGCCCGACCTGGAGCCGCCGCGCGTGATCTTGACGGTCCCGGATTCCGGCGCGGCGGGTGTGTCGCGGCAGCCCCTGATCCGCATCGAGTTCAGCGAGGGCATGGAGCCTCGCTCGAGCAGCGACGCGATCGAACTGTTGCCACCCGTCGAGATCAAGCAGCGGCGCTGGAGCGGCAATGTGCTCTCCCTGGTGCTCAAGGATTCGCTCAAGGCCGACCGCACCTACACCATGTACGCCGGCGGCGGCGCCCGCGACCGCCACGGCAACAACATCGCCCGCCAGCGCACGGTGGTGTTCACGACCGCGGCCACGTTCCCGCCGGGCGTACTCGAAGGCCGTGTGGACGCCGTGGGGTTCGCGGCGCCCAATGCGATGCTGTGGTGTTACCGCGATGGCCACATGCCCGACAGCACGGCCAAGGACTTCGACGCGCTGGGAATCGCCGATGTCACGGGCCACTTCCGCGTCTCGGGTATCCCGCCGGGCGTGTGGCGCGTGTGGACGTTCGTGGACCTGAACCGCAACCGCTCGTATGAGCCCGATCAGGACCTGCTCGTGCCCGCGGATTCCGCGATCACGCTCACGGCGGCGCAGCCCGTGAAGAGCGGCCTTGTGTTGAAGGTCGTCAATCCCAAGGCGCCAGGCCGCTTCGCGGGCTCGGTGCTCGATTCGGTGAGCGATGGCAGCGGCGTCACGCGTTTGATCGTGGCTTCTCTCCGCGACACGACGCGGCGGGTGCTCTACGACGTGCCGGCGAACGGCAGCTTCGATTTCAAGTTCGAGCCGGGGCCGTATCATATCCGCGCCTTCCGCGACCTGGACCGCAACAAATCCTGGAAGCGCGATAGCGAGCCCGCCAGCGCCGAGATCCTCGTGACCATCACGCCGGGGGGAGACCTGCATGACGTGCTCTTCGTGCTCATCCGCGCGGCGCTCGAAACGGCGCGGCCGGCGCCTGGCGCTGCGCCGCCGGACTCGCTACAGCCGGATTCCCTGCGCACGCCGGAGAAGAAGTGACGTTCGAGTTCACCAAGATGCACGGCGCGGCGAACGACTTCGTGATGATCGACCACCGCGTGACGTTCCTGCCCGCGGATCCCACGGCGCTCTTTGCGCGCGTATGTGACCGCCACCGCGGCATCGGCGCCGACGGCGTGCTGGTGCTCGAGCGCCACGAATCTGCTGACTTCCGCATGCGCTATCACAACTCCGACGGCGGCCCGGCCGACTTCTGCGGCAATGGCGCGCGCTGCATCGCCGCGTTCGCGCTGGCGCTGGGCCTGGGGCAGCTAGGCCGTGTGCGCTTCGAGACGGCGGTCGGCGAGAAGCTCGCGCAGCGGCTCGACGATGGCCGCATCGCGCTCGGTTTCGGCCCGGTGGGCCTGGGCCGCATCGTGCGCGTGGAGTCCGAAGGCCGCACGTTCACGGGCTTCTTCGTGAACACCGGCGTGCCGCACTTCGTGGTGCCGGTGCCCGACGTGAAGGATGTGCCGCTTCTCGAGTGGGCGAGGCCACTGCGTTTCCATCCCGACTTCGGTGCCGAGGGTGCCAACATCGACTTCTATTCCAAGCGAGCCGACGGGCGCATGGCCATGCGCACCTATGAGCGCGGCGTCGAGGGCGAGACGCTTGCCTGTGGCAGCGGCGCCATCGCTACGGCGATCGCGGCGCTGGCCGATCGTGTGCACCCGCCGGTCACCGTGCTCACCGCCGGTGGCGACGATCTGCTGGTGGCCTTTGCCGACACTCCGGCGGGTCCCGAAGTCACGCTCACGGGCCCGGTGCAGGTGGTGTACCAGGGCTGCTGGAACGACGCTTCTTCTTAAGTCCGCCACACGCTTTTGCGTGCGCTGTGCGGGCGCATGTCGTACGGTCGTGGCTCGAGGAACGTCGAGCGTGCCACCTTGTGCTTGCTGGCCGAAGGCCGGCCAAACCCGAAAGGAATCTGCGCCATGTTCGAGGGTCTGTCGGTCGCGATGGTGACGCCGTTCCGCGGCGGGGCAGTGGACCGAGACGCGACCGCGAAGCTGATCGACCACATGATCGATGGCGGTGTGCAGGGCCTGATCGTGTCGGGCTCCACCGGCGAGGCCGCGACCACCACGATCGAAGAACGCCGGGCGCTGTGGCAGTTCGTGAAGGAGCGCGCCAAGGGCCGTGTGTGGCTCGTGGCCGGGACGGGCTCGAACAATACCGCCGAGACCATCATGGTCACGAAGATGGCCGAAGAAGTCGGTATGGACGGCGCGCTGGTCGTGACGCCTTACTACAACAAGCCCACACCCAAGGGTCAGGTCGCGCACTTCACCGCCGTGGCGCAGTCGACGAAGCTGCCCGTGATCCTCTACAACGTGCCGGGCCGTACGGCGACCAACACCACGCCGGACATCCTGGCGCAGGTGCAGCACCTGCCCAACGTGAAGGCCGTCAAAGAGGCCTCGGGTAGCGTCGACCAGATGAGCCAGGTGCGCGCGAAGACCACCCTGATGCTGCTTTCGGGCGACGATGCGCTCACGCTGCCCGCGATCGCGGTGGGCGGCGAGGGCATCATCTCGGTCGCTGGGCAGGCTGCGCCGCGTGAGATGCGCGCGCTCACCGATGCCGCGCGCGCGGGCCGCATGCCTGAGGCCGAAGCGATCCACCGCAAGCTGCAGCCGCTCTTCAAGGCCTTGTTCGTGGAGTCGAATCCCGGACCAGTCAAGTTCCTGCTGTCGGAACTCGGCCTGATCGCGAACGAACTGCGCCTGCCGCTGGTGCCGGTGGAGCCCAGCACCCAGGCCCTCGTGCGCGAAGTCATCGCGTCGCTTGGCCTCACGGCGGTCTCGGCGGCGCGCGCGTGATCCGCGTCGCACTGGTCGGCGCCGCCGGCCGGATGGGCCGCGCCATCGCCGAGGCTGCCGCTGCCACGACCGACGTGCGCATCGTGGCCTGTGTGGATGTTCCGCAGAACCTGCCGGCTGTGGGCGGGGTATGGAGCGATGACTTGGCCAAGGTCGTCGAGCCGGGCATGGTCGTGGTGGAGTTCGCGGGGCCCGAGGGCGCCGTCCAGGCCGCCGCGGTCTGTGCGGCGCACGGTCTGCCATTGGTGAGCGGCTCCACGGGCCTGCCCGCCGAGGGCGAGGCCGCCTTGCGCGCCGCAGCGGCGAGGGTCGCCGTCTTCCGGGCGAGCAATTTCAGTGTGGGCGTCGCGGCACTGCGCTTGGCGCTGCGAGCCACGCTTGCGGCCGTACCGGGGGAGTGGGACATCGAGATCATCGAACGCCATCACCGGCTCAAGAAGGACAGTCCCTCGGGCACGGCGCTCACGCTGGCCGACGATGCGCTTGCCGCGCGCGGCTTGGGGCGCGACGCCCTGCGCCATGGCCGCGAAGGCGTGGTCGGCGCGCGCACCAACACAGAGATCGGCGTTCACGCGATGCGCGGCGGCACCTGGGTCGGCGACCATACGGTGTTGCTGGCCGGGCCGGGCGAGACGCTCGAGCTGCGGCACGTCGCTCAGGACCGCGCGGCCTTCGCGCATGGCGCTGTCGCTGCCGCGCGCTATGTGGCAAGCGCTCCCTCGGGGTATCATGGGATGGAAGACCTGTTGCGCGGACCGGGCCCGCTCACGTCATGACCTCACGTGTGACTCCATGTGTGACACAACGTGTGAATCATCACAGGGACCCCGGATGCGCCATCTGTCAAGATCGCTTGCCGCCGCCGCGCTGATGCTGGGCGCGGTGCTCGCGCCCGCCGCATCGGCGCAGAGCTTTGGCAAGAACAAGGTCCACTACGAATCCTTGCAGTGGTCGGTGCTGCAGACGCCGCACGTGCGGCTGCACTACTACGCGCAGGAAGAGAGCTTGGCGCGCTCGCTTGCGGCCTTCGCCGAGAGCACGGCCGTGGAGTTCGACGGCCGCTTCCATGTGCACCCGCGCCACCGCGTTCCGGTGCTGCTGTATTCCACGCATCATCTCTTCCAGCAGACGAACGCCACTCCGGAGCAGCTGACCGAAGCGGTCGGCGGGCTCACCGAACTGATCAAAGGCCGTGTGCTGCTGCCCCACAATGGCTCATGGGCGCGCCTGCGCTGGGTCACGCGTCACGAGTTCACGCACGCGTACCAGTTGGAGAAGTTCGAGCAGGTCATGCACGCGCACCATCGACCGCCCACCTGGTTCCCGCCGCTGTGGTTCACCGAAGGGCTGGCTGAGCATTGCGGTACCACCTGGGATGCCGATGCCGAAGGGCTGCTACGCGACATGGTGTGCTCACGCATGGCGTATCCGATGACGCGCAGTGAGCCCATCACCGGCTCGGTCGAGATGTACAAGGAAGGCCAGAACTTTCTCGACTGGCTGAGCGTCAAATACGGTGACGCGCGGATCTTCGACCTGCTTGAGAACACCTGGCGCGGCGACGACTTCGAGACCGTCTTCAAGATCACCTACGGTCGCGAGCTGCGCGATGTGGACGACGAGTGGTTCGAGTCCGTGCGCAAGCACTTCCTGCCCATGGTCGCCACGTGCGTACGGCCCCAGGAGGTGGCGCGGCCGTTCCGCCAGCCCAACCGCTTCAACCTGGGCGCGCGCGCGCTGCCCGCGAGCGCGGACACCGACACCACGATCCGCTTCTGCAACTTCGAAGCGGACGACGGCGCTCAGGACCTTGTGGTGAGCGAGCGTGGCCTGGGCGGCAAGCGCCACGAGCGCCGTCTGCTGCGCGGCGGCGGCTCGCCGGCGTTCGAGTCGTTCCATCTCTTTCAGAACCGTCCCGGCGCATCGACGGATGGCCGCATCGTGGTCGCCTCCAAGCACGGCGGCCGCGACGCACTTTACGTGCTCGACGTGGCCACCGGTCGCATCGAGCGCGAGATGGCGTTCCCGGAGCTGGTCGCGATCCACGATCCGGTCTTCGAGCCCGGCGGTCACGCGGTCGTGATGGCGGCGCAGGACTACGATGGCCAGAGCGACCTGTATCGTGTGAGCTGGGACGCGAAGGGGAAGCGCGGTTCCGACGTCGTGCTCCAACGCATCACGCATGATGACTACGATGACGAGGAACCTGCCATCTCGCCCGACGGGCGCTATCTGGCCTTCGCCTCGGATCGCAGCGAGAGCGCCGGGCACTACGCGCTCTTTCGCCTGCCGCTCACGGGTGGCGCGATCGAGCAGGTGAGCTTCCCGGGCGCCGCCGACGACCGCCAGCCGGCTTACTCGCCCGACGGCCGATGGCTCGCGTTCCGCTCCACGCGCGGCGGCACGAGCGACCTGTACGTGCGCACCGCCGAGCCGTCGCACGAGGCGCGCCGGGTGACGCGCATGCTCGGGCCCGTGAGCGACCCCGACTGGGTGCGCAGCGGCCGCGGGCTCATCTTCACGGCGCAGGATCATGTGACGTTCCACACGTTCGCATTGCCATGCGTGCCAGAGTCGCTGCGCGTCGAGGTCGAGGCGTCGCCCGCGGAAGTGCCCGTATTGCCGACGGTCGCACACGCGGACCCGCCGCAGGATTACCAGCGCCGCTTGGGACTGGACCTGCTGCAGAACGGCGTCGTGTTCGATCCCGGCTTCGGCGGCGCTGGCGGCGGCGGACAGTTGGCCTTCAGCGACGTTCTGGGCAACGAGCAGTACTACCTTTCGTTCGCGAACGACTCCGAGAACTTCGGCGACTTCTGGGACGGCTGGGAGGGCGGCCTCACGTACATCAACCAGTCCCATCGCCTCAACTATGGGTTGGGCGTCTTCCGCCTGACGCGACTCTACGATCCTGATTTCGACGTGCTGCGCCGCGAGAAGCGCTTGGGGCTGCTCGGGCTCGTGAGCTATCCGTTCAACCACTTCGATCGCATCGAGGCGTCCGTGCAGATCCGCCACGCCACCGACCACCTGCTGCGCAGTGGCGAGGCGCCCACGGTGGACCTGGTGAGCAACTTCGTGAGCCTGGTGCACGACAACTCGCGCTGGACGTGGGACGGTCCCATCGCCGGTGTGCGCTTGAACCTGACGACCGGCTTCACGCGCGACATGACGACCGGCCGCGCGGACTACGGCACCGTGCTGGGCGAGGCGCGCGTCTACCGCCGGCCGCTGCCGTTCGCCGTGCTGGCTTCGCGCGGCGTGGTCGAGAGTAGCCTGGGCCGTGATGCGCAGCGATCGTTCATCGGCGGTCCCACGCGCCTGCGCGTGCCCGAACGCCGCGAGTTGGCGGGCCTGCAGACCATCACCTGGCAGGAGGAGCTGCGATTCCCGCTGCTGCAGGGCCTCGTGCTCGCGGTGCCCACGCCGTGGATGCTGCCGTCGCTCAACGGCGCGGTGTTCGCCGATGGCGCGTGGGCGTATGACCACGACGTGCATGACCGCAAGGGCGTCGTGGGCTTCTCAGCGTACTTCGGCGGTGGCTTCTACCCCGCGTTGCGCTGGAACTGGACGTGGACGTCGAGCGATCTCAAGCGCTTCGACTCGCGCAAGCCGACGATGTTCTTCACGCTGGCGTACAACTACTGAGCGTCGGCGCGGACTGGCGGGGCTTCACTTCCCGGGATCGAAGCGAATCTCGGAAGGGTCTCCCAAGCCCGTCACACGCTGCAGGATCGCACCCGTGGGCGAGAGCCGCACGACCGCGCGGTCGGTGCTGGCGACCACCCACGCTTCACCGGTGGTGCGGTCCACGGCGATGTCGCGCGCGCCGTGCAGGCCGCTCACGGTGAAGACCGCCGCGCGATTGCTCAGCCGCATCACGATCACGCGATCCCCCACGGCGTCGGCGATCCAGACACGGTCGTGGTCGCGGTCGATCGTGATGCCGAGGGGGCCGCTGGCGACGAGCAGCGTGTCGAGCGCCTGGCCGTTGGCCGCGATGCGCGTGACGAGGCCGCGGTCGAGCGACGTGACCCATGCGATATGGCTCACGGAGTCCACCGCCACCCGCGACGGTGCCGAGAACGCAGTGGTCGAGAGCGGGCCGCCGTTCACATCGAAGTGCCGCACGCGGTTGCCGGCGTTCTCGCAGATCCACACGGAGCGGTCGCCGGGATCGAGCGCGATGCCGGTCGGGCCGTCGAGCAGTTCGATCGCACCCGGCGTGGCCGACGCGCCCGTTGGGTACAGATGGCGTACGCGGCCCGCTTGGCGGTCGGTGATCCAGACGCTCTCGTTGACGGCGTCGAGTGCCAGTTCGCGCGCGTCGCTGAAGCCGCTGAAGCGGTTCTTGGCCACGACCTGAGGATCGTAGAGGCCGACCTGACCGTCGTTGAGGTCGGTGTACCACACGTACTGCGACGCCTGGTCGTACGCCAGGCCGTTGGGAGCGCCCACGCCGATCGCCTGTGCGACGTCGCGGCCATCGGGCGAGAGCCGCAGCAGCGCGGGCCAGCCGGCGTCGCTCACCCAGATCCGCGCGTTGCCGGGCGTGGCCTCGTCAGACGCCGTGCGCGTGGCCGGCGCGCCGCCGATCACGAAACTCAAGCGATACAGGTAGCGCTTGCCGTTGAGCACGCCGAAGTCCGAGAAGCGCGACGCGCTGGCGGGCAGCAGGCTGCCGATGGGGCGATACACCGTGTCCGCGGGCGCGAGGCGCTCGAGCAGGAAGCCGTCGATGCCAAGCCCCGGCTCCGGGTCCCATTGCAGGCGCACGAGCCCGAAGTCAGCGATGGCGTTGAAGCCGGTCGGTCCGCCACCGGTGGCCGGGTTGGCGGGATCGAGCGGGTTCGCGCGGTCGCGACGGCTGCAACCGCCCAAGAGCGCCGCGAAGACGAGCGCCGCCAGCGCTAGAAGCGCAGTGACACGGCCCATGCCGTGGGCTCCACTTGCAGGCTCACACGAGTGTGCGCCGGCTGGCGCACGAAACGCAGGTAGACCGCGGTGGCCAGCAGCCCTTCGCCCGTCAGCAGCGATGTGCTTGCGAGACGGTCCATGCGCGTCGTGGCGCGGAAGCGCTCGTCGATGCGCGTGCGGTCGGCCTCGAAGAGGTAGCGGTGATAGCGGCGGTCCGCCTCGTCGCCCAATGGGAATGAGCCGGCGATGCACGCCGCGCCAAGGAGCGCAACGAGATAGGCGGCGCGATGGGGCTCGCGGATCTCGGCTTGGCGAGGGACCTGCTCGAAAGCAGAAACCGCCTGCGCGTGTGCGCAGGCGGCGTCGGTCATCAAGAAGGTCGCACAGGAACCTGCGGTCAGCAGGCTCGCGAGCAGTGTCGCGGCCGCGTGGTTCCGCATGGCGCGCCCGAAGATCAGGCCGGCAGCTTGGCGACGAACTTCATGAGGCGGGACTTGTGACGGCTCGCCGTCTCGCGCTTGATGATGCCCTTGGCGGCGGTGCGATCGAGGATCGCGATCGTCGACTTGAGCACGGGCTCACCGGTGGTCTTCGTCGTCGCGGTGCGAACGGCCTTTATGGCGTTGCGCATGCGGGTCGTGGCCGCGATGTTGCGGACACGGCTCTTGTTGTTCGTGATCACCCGCTTGGCCGCGGACTTGTGATGCGGCATGGAATCCTCCTGAAGGGACAAGACAGCTCATGAAAAGCCGGGGGAAGGTAAGGCTGGGATGGGGGGGATGTCAAGCGTCCGTGCCCGCTTCCCATGCGGCTGTGGCTGCGTCCGGACCCGTATCCTGGGCGCCGGGCATCCGCGGCGCCCAGGCCCGCGTTCTTGCGTTGTGGGCGTGCATGGCGGGGTAGTAATCTGCGTGTCTCGAGTACCCCCGCTCGTGTCCGTGGAGGCCTCCGTGGGCTCGCTGAGCGAAAAAATCGCGCATCTCCCGCTTGTTCCGGGGGTTTACCTGTTCAAGGACGCCCTTGGCGAGGTGCTCTATGTCGGCAAGGCCAGCAGCCTCGCCAGCCGGGTCCGGAGCTACCTCAAGCCGGATACCGAGCGCCCGCGCATGGCCGAGATGATGGAGCGCGCGGTGGACGTGGACACGATCCTCACCGACACCGAAGCCGAAGCGCTGTTGCTCGAGTCCACGCTGATCCGCCAGCACCGGCCGCACTTCAACGTGATGCTCAAGGACGATAAGAGCTTTCCGTTCGTGAAGCTGAGCATGGCGGACGAGTTCCCGCGGCTGTCGGTCACGCGCCGGGTGCGCGACGACGGCGCCCGCTACCTGGGCCCGTTCACCGACGTCAAGAACCTGCGCCGGACGCTTCGCGAACTGCGCCGCATCTTCCCGCTGCGCACGTGCCGAAACTTCGCGACCTACCAGAAGCAGGACCGGCCGTGCCTGTACTACCACATCAAGCGCTGCGCGGGGCCTTGTTACAGCCGTGCGCGTGTGGATCCCGCGCGGTACCGCGAGATGGCCGAGGGGCTCCTGCTGTTGCTGGCGGGGCGCAATGAAGAACTACTGGCGCAGCTGCGCGCCGAGATGGAGCGCGCGGCGCAGAGCCGCCACTACGAGACCGCCGCGCAGCGCCGCGACCAGATCCGGCTCATCGAGTACGCGCAGGTGCCGCAGAAGATGGTCACCAACGATCCGCGCGACACCGACATCGTGGGTATCGCGCGCGATGGCGCGCGCGCGGCGATCGCGGTGCTGTTCGTGCGTGGCGGCCGCGTGATCGGCAAGGACGTGCGGATCGTGCAGCAGGCCGAAGGGATGGACGAGGCGGCCCTGCTCGAGACGTGGGTCTCGCAGCACGCGCTCGCGCGCACCGACCTGCCACGGCGGCTGCTCGTGACCGCGCTGCCGGAGTCGGCGCCGGTGCTGGTCGCCGCGCTCTCGGCGCGCGCCGGGCACACGGTCGAGATGTTCGCGCCGCTGCGGGGCCGCGGCCGACGCCTGCTCGAGGTGACCGAGAAGAACGCCGCTGCCGCGTTGGCCGAACAACGCATCGGCCGGCGCAAGCGCTTCTCGCCGGCGATCGCGGCTCTGCAGAAGGAACTCGGCCTGGCGAGCCCGCCGCATCGCATGATCTGCTTCGACATCTCGAACTTCGGCCCCGACCAGGCGGTCGCGGCGGTCGTGGCGTCGGAGGACGGCCAGCCGCGCAAGGGGCTTTATCGCCGCATGCGCATCCATCGCCCGGGTCCCGATGACTTCGCCATGATCGGCGAGGCGGTCGAGCGTTACTGGACGCGTGTGGAATCCGGCGAGCTCCCGCGCCCCGACCTAGTGGTGATCGACGGTGGGCAAGGGCAACTGGCGGCGGCGCGCGCGTCGCTCGACAAGGTGAGCACACGCGGCGTCGAGGCGATCGGACTGGCCAAGCGCGAAGAACTCATCGTGCGCGAGGGCCTGCCCGATCTGCGTCTTCCCCGGCGCTCGGCGGGCTTGCGCGCGCTGCAGCGCCTGCGCGACGAGGCGCACCGCTTCGGCCTGGAGTACCACCGCAAGCTGCGCGCCCGCGCGCGCATCGGCAGTGCGCTCGATGCGGTGCCCGGCGTAGGCCCCGCGCGGCGCGCGAAGCTGCTCAAGGCCTTCGGCTCGGTCGCAGCGCTGCGCGAAGCGAACGTGGAGCAGGTCGTCGAGCGCGCCCAGGTCCCCGCCGCACTCGCGCAGCGTGTACTCGAGCACCTCCAGAGCCAGGAAGGTGCCGCATGAGCCGGCCGCGCAAAGGCACGACCGGCGAAGGCACGTCAGAGGCCAAGGCCGAAAGGGATCAGGCCGGCGTGCCGGAGGCACCTGTGGGCGCGAAAGAACGCGTGCCGGAGGTACGCCTTCTGTTGGCCAAGGACTCGTGGCTCGACGAAGTGCAGAAGGGCCGGCGGTTGAGCCCGCGCACCGTCGACGCTTACCAGCGCGACCTGGCGGACTACACGGCGTTCGCCGCCACCCATCGACTCGCCGACTGGATCGAGGCCACGCCGACTTTCGTCGATGGCTACTTCGCCTCGCTGCTGCGCCGCGGCCTCGCATCGGCCACGGTCGCGCGCCGCCGCTCCACGCTGCGCGGCTTCCATGCGTTCCTCGCGCGCGTGGGACATCGCAGCGATGATCCCCTTGCGCTCCTGCCCGCGCCGCGGCGCGAGCGCAAGCTGCCGCACGCGCTCACGCGGGACGATGTGGAACTGCTCCTGGCGCAGCCCCAGGGCGAGTCGCCCGTGGCGCTGCGCGACCGCGCGATGTTCGAACTGGCCTACGCCTGCGGCTTGCGCGTCTCCGAACTGGTGGGGCTCGAGCTCGCGCAGGTGGACATGAGCGGGAAGGTGCTCATGGTCACGGGCAAGGGCGACAAGCAGCGCGTGGTACCGTTCGGGCGGCCTGCTCAGCATGCGCTGCGCGAGTGGCTTGAGCGTGGACGCGAGTTGCTGGCCACCAGACAGCGTCATTCGCGGGTGTTCACCAACGCTCGAGGCGGGATGCTCAGCCGCATGGGATACTGGAAGATACTGCGCGGCCATGCGAGGCAGGCGCAGATCGCTGCGCACGTGCACCCGCACGCGCTGCGGCATTCGTTCGCGACACACTTGCTGGAAGGCGGCGCCGACTTGCGTGTGGTCCAGGAGCTCCTGGGACACGCCTCGGTGACGACGACAGCAATCTACACGCATCTGGACCGCAGTTATCTGCGCGAGGTGCACAAGCAGTTCCATCCACGTGGATGAGCCACGTGGATGAGCAACATGGGCGAAATCAAGCTTCGCGGACATCGCCGCGGGGGACCACACGACCGGGGTCGTGGAGGAGACGCATGACGAAGTCGCTGAGAGTGCTGTGCCTGACCGCGTTGCTGGGGATCACTTTCAATGCGTGCGCGCATGCAGCGAGCATCGTGCTGCCGCGCGCCGGCCAGGTCGGCATCGGTATCGATGGCCAGTATGGCTCCCTGCTCAAGAGCGGCGGCTTGGGCGACGAGTTCGGCGCCGGTCCCGGGCTTGCGGTGCGGCTGCGATATCGCATGCGCTATGAGCGGGCGATCGGCCTGTCGTTCCAGACGCAGAACCTGGACTCGCGCGAGCACCTGCGGCCTTCACCGGCTGGCGCGTTCCTTGGCGGGGTACAAGCGCAGGACACCACGAACACTCGCGACCACCTGGTACTGACCCTGGCCGGCTTCGACATCTTCCAGATGTTCGACACGCGTTCGAAGAGCACCAAGTGGGTCAGTGCCGGCATCGGCCTGGCGCAGGTCTCGTCGCGATTGAGCAACAAGGACGTGCAGTACCCGATCGCGGGCGATGGCATGTACCTGAGCGCCGGCGCGGGTCTGGAGAAATTCTTCTACCGCAGCTGGGCGTACGACCTGAACACGCACTATCTGGCGGTCTTCCACGATGGCAAGCTCAACCACGACCTGCAGGCGTCCATCGGCATGATCTTCTACGTGGCCTACTGATGGCACTCCAGCCCCTGACCCTGGCGTTCCATGGCGCGGCACGGACGGTGACCGGGTCGCGGCATCTCATGCGCTTCGGGGAGCGCCGATGGTTGTTCGACTGCGGGCTCTATCAGGGCCATCGCGATGAGGCCGATCGCATCAACCGCGCATTCGCGTTCGCGCCGGGCGAACTCGATGCGGTGATCATCTCGCACGCGCATCTGGACCACACGGGTAATCTCCCCACGCTCAGCCACGAGGGTTTTCGCGGACCCATCCATCTGACTTCGGGCACTGCGGACCTCTCGCGCTTCATGCTCCAGGACAGCGCGTTTCTCATGCAGAAGGATGTCGAGCACGTGAACCGTGTCCACGGCAAGAAAGGTCACCCGCGCACGCCGCTTTACAAGATGGCCGATGTCGAGGACACGTTGGCGCGTTTCGTCACGCACGACTACCACACGCCGTGGCAGCCCTTCGATGGCGTGAACGTGCAGTACCACGACGCGGGCCACATCTTGGGCTCGGCGATGGCCACGTTCGAGTTCACGTCCGAGGGCCGCTCGCTGCGAGTGTGCATGGGCGGTGACCTGGGCCGGCCGGGGCGGCCGATCCTGCGCGATCCTGAGCGTCCGCCGGGGCCCGACGTGCTGGTGCTCGAGAGCACGTATGGCGACCGCCTGCATGGCAATGAGCGCGACACCAACGCAGCGCTCGCCGAAGTCATGACGCGCACGATCGCGCGCGGCGGGCGGGTGATCGTGCCGGCATTCGCAGTGGGACGCACTCAGGAGCTGGTGGCCGTGCTGCACATGCTCATCGACATGGGCCGCGTGCCCGATGTGCCGGTGTTCGTCGACAGTCCCATGGCGCGCAACGCCACATCGGTCTACAAGCGTCACCCCGAGTGCTTCGACGACGACACGCGCGATCTACTCGCGCATGGCGGCGGCACGCCGTTCGGTTTTCACCGCTTGCACTACATCGAGAGCCCCGAGGAGTCGCGCGCGCTCAACGACTTCCGCGATCCGTGCATCATCATCTCGGCCTCGGGCATGTGCGAAGGCGGCCGCGTGGTGCATCACCTTCAGCATGGACTCGGCGATCCGAAGAACACCGTTTTGTTCGTGGGCTTCCAGGGCGAAGGCACCTTGGGGCGCAGGTTGCGCGACGGCGCCGAGACCGTGAACGTGTTCGGCGAGCCGGTGCGCGTGCGCGCCGAGATCGCCAGCCTCGACGGCTTCAGCGCACATGCCGACCAGAAGGAGATGCTGGACTGGGTACTGGCGCTGGATCCGTTGCCGAAGCGCATCTTCCTCGTGCACGGCGAATTGCCGGTGCAGAAGGTCTTCGCCGCGCTCTTGCAGGAAAAGACCGGCGTCGATGTGCGGATCCCCGAGCGCGGCGAGGAGTTCGATCTGTGGACGAGCTGAGCGAGCCGCGCTATCAGGTCGGTCAGCGCCTGCACCATCCCACGTTCGGGGAGGGCCTCATCGTCGAGGTGCATACCGATCGCGGGCGCGAAGTGCTCGAAGTGGTCTTCGATGGCCAGTTGCGGCGCCTGTCCACCCAGCGCGAGTGGCAGATCGTCGATGGCCGCGATTCGATCGAGATGCCCGAGGCCGAGCCGGGTGATGCCGGGATGGACGAAGACGGCGAGCCGCTGCCGCTGCCCGCACGCACGTCGGCGCCGTTCCGGCACTGGCATCCGCAGGGCGATGAACTGCTCGCGAGTTGGCTCGAGGGCCATGCGGAGCCGCAGACGCACTTCGACCTGCGCGCGCAGAGCGAGGAGTGGGCGGGCTGGGCGAGCGCTGACAAGCTGCTGTCGCTCGATTCGCTGCGCGGCGTGGAACGCTTCCCGCATCAGGTGACGGCATGCCTGCGCGTGCTGCGCGACTTCGGCGGGCGCGGCATCCTGGCCGACGAAGTGGGCTTGGGCAAGACCATCGAAGCCGGCATCGTGGTCAAGGAGTATCTCCTGCGCGGCGCCGTGCGCAGCGTGCTGGTGCTGGTTCCTGCGTCGCTCTGCGAGCAGTGGCGTGTGGAGCTGTGGGAGAAGTTCGAGCTCGACTTCGTGGTCTCGCGCGGGCCCGCTGGCCAGTGGGGTCGCCATCCGCTCGTGATCTCCTCTTTGGAGACCGCGCGACACGAACGCCACCGGCGCCGCGTGCGTGTGGCCGACTACGACCTGGTCGTGGTCGACGAGGCGCATCGCCTGCGCAACCACCTCACGTTGGGGTGGAAGTTCATCAATGACCTCAACCCGCGCTACCTGCTGCTGCTCACCGCGACGCCGGTGCAGAACGACCTGCGCGAGCTATACAACCTGGTCACGCTCGTGCGTCCGGGCACCGTGGGCACGTTTTCACAATTCCGCCGCGACTTCCTGTCGGGTCACGACAAGCGCACGCCGCGCAACACGCCGCGTCTGCGCAGGCTCTTGCAGAGCGTCATGATCCGTACGCGGCGCTCCGAGACGAGCCTCACATTCGCGCCGCGCAAGGTCGAGACGCTGTGGGTGCCGCAGACGCCGGCCGAGCGCTTGCTCTACAAGAATGTGTCCGAGCTGGTAGCCGATGCCGTGCACGGCGAACAGGGCCAGCCGGGCAAGCCGAACTACTTCACGCTCATGGTGCTGCAGAAAGAGATGGGCTCGTCGTGGGCGTCGGCGCACGGCACGCTCGTGAAGCTCGCTTCGCACCCCGACGGCATGGACGCGAAGAAGATGCGCGCGCTCGCCGAGCGGGCGGCCGACCTGAGCCACGACCCCAGCAAGATCAAGACGCTGATGCGCTGCATCCAGAGCCTCAAGGGAGAAAAGGCGATCGTCTTCACCCAGTTCCGCGCCACGCAGGAGTCGATCGTACGTGCGCTCACCGAGGCCGGCCTGACGCACGCGGTCTTCCATGGCGAGATGGGCTGGCGCGAGAAGGAAGAGTCGCTCGAGCAATTCCGCATGCACGAACAGGTGCTGGTGAGCACCGAGGCCGGCGGCGAAGGCCGTAACATGCAGTTCGCCCGCATCGTCATCAACTACGACCTGCCGTGGAACCCGATGCGCCTGGAACAGCGCATCGGCCGTGTGCACCGCCTGGGCCAGGAGCATCCGGTGCGCGTGATCAATCTGGTCGCGCGCGGCACGATCGAGGCGTACGTGCTCGAGATCCTCGAGCGCAAGATCCGCATGTTCGAACTCGTGGTGGGCGAGATGGAAGAGATCCTCGGCGCGTGGCAGATGCATGGTTCGTTCGAGGACGAGGTCTTCAAGCGCTGGACGGAATCGCGCAACCCGCGCGCCCGCAAGAAGCGCTTCACCGAGCTCGCGCAGCATCTGGTGACCGCGCGCAAGCTCTATCAGGCGCAGCGCGACAGCCAGAGCTGGCTGTTCCGTGGCGCTCATGATGCCGATGAGGAGCCCCACTCGTGATGCGCCCTGGCGACGACGGCAACGATACCGACGGCACCGCCGAGGTGGCCGAGGGCGACGCGCAAGCGCGGATCGCCAAGGCCATCCGCGCCCCACGCGCCCTCAAGCCCGGCCAGAAGCCGGTGAAGGCGGGCAAGGGAAGCAAGGCAAGCGGGACGACCGCGAGAACCGCCGCAGGCAAGCCGCGCGCGGCCGCCAAGAAGTCGGCGACGTCGGCAGCTCCCGCCGTGAACATTCCGCACGGCGAGACGGCCGCCGAGAGTCCCGAATGGCGCGCGTTCGTGGGCCATTGGCTCGAGATGAGCGGCTGCAAGGTGGAGTCGGCGCCGCGCGGCGACTGGGAGGTCGATCTCTCCGAGGCGCTGCAGAAACGCTGGCGCCGGCAGCGCGTGCGCTTGGTATTCGACCCGTCACGTTCCACCGTGCCGCGTGGCGCGTGGTTCACGGCGCCGGGCAGCACCGCTGGCCGCCGCATCCTGGAGGCCGCGCTCAGCGCGCCCATGTTCACCCGCCGCACGGCGCTCGCGCAGGTGCCGGGCGCGCCGGCGAATGGCATCGCCTCGGTCTGTAAGGCACGCGGTCTTACCTGGGGAGCCCCGCGCCTGGGACCGGTGCGCTACGAGCGTCGCGTGGCATTCCACGCGGTGATCACGCGTTGGGGTGGACTGCCGTGGCAGGAGCAGTGGGTCGTGCTCGTGGGCACAGGTGGCGAGGTGCTCGAGCGCGACCAGGCGCCGCAGGTGCCGAATGTGCGCCCGCGCGAAGGGCTCTACCAGATGGGCGAGGCGCTGGAGCCCGAGTTGCGCGAGCGCTGGTTGCACAGCGCGCGGCAGACGCTCGAGGCGCTGGCCGCCGAACGTGAGCGCGAGTGGGAGATCACCGTGAGCCGCTTGCGCGATGATGAGCTCGATCGCATGGGCGCGTTCTTCGCTGCGCGGATCGAGGAAGAGGAGGACCGTCAGCGCCGCCGCACGCACGATGATCCCGAGATGGACACCGGCGACGCGACGAGCCTCAAGCTCGAATGGGAACGCCGCGCCGCGGAGGTGCGAAAGCGATGGGAGATGCGCACCGAGGTGCGGCTCTGGGGACTTGAGGAATGGTCGTGGCCGGTGGCCGACCTGGAGCAGGAGCTCAAGTCCGGCGCCATGCACGTGAAGGTGCGCTCCCTGGTGGACGTGGCGCGCGGCAAGCCGGCCTTGCCCGCGTGCCCGACGTGCGGCGAACCTGCCGAGATGCTGGTACGCGCCAAGGGCCACGTGGCCTGCGCCCAGTGCGCGGGGTAGGGCGGCGCACCCGGCAGCGCACCCGGCCTCGCTTGACGCCGCAACCCACTGGCGACTAACATTTTCGGTCAATACTGTCATCGATATCCCGCCTTGGGTGGCGGGCGGTTCGTTTCCTGGAGGTCTGTCTTGTCTTTGGAGTCGCGTAAGGGTGTCGCCCTCGAGGATCCGGGCGCCGAAGTCGTCGATCAGCTGACGGGATTCTGGGACAAGTACGGCCGTGTCCTGCTGGGCGCGATCGGCGCCGTTGTGGTGATCGCGGTGGTCGCGGTGTTCACGATGCGTTCGAACGCGAAGCAGGAGAACGACGCCTCCAAGAAGCTGGCCGAGGCCAATCTGTTGTTCTGGCAGGGGGACTACGACCGATCCAAGACCGTGGCCCAGGAAGCCGGCCGCACGTTCGGCTCCACGTGGAGCGGCACCGACGCGCACCGGATCGCCGGCGACGACATGTTCTGGCGCGGCGATTTCAAGGGCGCGATCACCGAGTACAACGCGTACCTGGCCAAGCAGGGCTCGGGCCTGCTGGCCGACGCCGTGCGCCGCAGCCTCGCCTACTCGCTCGAGAGTGACAAGAAGTTCACCGACGCCGCCAAGCTGTACGACGGCCTCGTGGGCAAGTTCGAGCGTGAGTCGAGCGCGGAGTTCCTGGCCGCATCGGCGCGTTGCTACGAGGCGAATCATCAGAACGACGAGGCGGCGAAGCGTCTGCAGCGCCTGCTCGATGAGTTCGGCGATACGAGCTATGCCTCGCGCGCGCGCGTGCAGCTCGCGATGATCCAGCCTCCCACGAACTGACCGGCGTGAGCCGCGATAGCGATCCCGAGGTCCATGCCCAGCCGGGCGTGGACCTCGTCTTCATCTGGCACCATCACCAGCCCGACTATCGCCATCCGCGCGATGGCCGCGCGCTGCTGCCCTGGGTGCGACTGCACGCCACCAAGGATTACCTGGATATGGCGCTGCACCTGCAGCGCCACCCGGGAATCAAGTCCACGTTCAACTTTGCGCCCAGCTTGCTCGAGCAGTTGGACGACGCGCTTGCAGGCAAGTCCGACGCACTCTTCGACCTGCTCGCCATGGAGCCTGCGCGGCTGAATGCCGACCAGCGTGCCGAACTGCAGCGCCGCGCGCGCATGGCGCCGCCGTGGGCGCGCCAGCGCTGGCCGCGCTACGCCGACTTGTGCGAGCAGTTGCGCGGACCCGCGGTGGCCGACGACGCAGCGTTGCTGCGGTTGTGCGTGTACTTCCTGCTCGCATGGACCGATCCACTGTTGCTCGAAGATCCGCCCGCGCTTGCTGCGATCGCGGCTGCCGAGGAGTCGCGTGCCACGCTTGCCGATCGCGCTGCGATGTTGGCATGGCATCGCGAGCTGTGGGCGCGCGTGCTGCCCGCGTATCGCGCGCTCGCAGACTCCGGACAGATCGAGCTCACGTGCTCGCCGGCGTTCCATCCGATCCTGCCGCTGCTGATCGACGTGACGCACGCCAAGCGCGCGCGTCCCGACCTGCCGGTAGCAAGCGAGGAGTTCATCGCGCCCGAGGATGCGCGCTGGCAGATCGAGCGCGGCCGCGCGCGGCACGCACAAGCCTTCGGCGTGCCGCCGCAGGGCATGTGGCCGTCGGAGGGCAGCGTGAGCCCCGAGGCCGCCGAGATCCTTGCAAGCGCGGGCGTGCGCTGGGTGGGCACCGACGAAGAAGTACTCTGGCGATCGCTGCCCGGCCGCGGCCGCGGCAAGCACGAGCTCTATCAGCCGTGGGTGCTGCCCACCTCAGGCGGCGAGCTGGCGTTCTTCTTCCGCGACCACGAGATCTCGGACCTGATCGGTTTCGTCTACAGCCGCTGGGCGCCCCAGGATGCCGCCGCAGACCTGGTCTCTCGCCTGCGCCGCATCGCCGCCGACCATGGCGGCTCACTCGTGCGTCCGGTCGTGAGCGTGATCCTGGATGGCGAGAACTGCTGGGAGCACTACGCTGACGATGGCCGGCCGTTCCTTGAAGCGCTCTATAGCGCGCTCGAAGCGGCGCACGACATCCGCACGGTCACGCCCGCGCAGCTGTTGGCGGAAGGCCGCGGCAGCGGGCGCTTGGAACACTTGCACTCGGGCAGCTGGATCGACGGCGACTTCCACATCTGGTCGGGCCATGCGGAGAAGAATCGAGCGTGGGATCTGCTCGCGCGCGCTCGCAAGGCGCTGGTGCAATCGGGCGCGACGCGCGTGACGCATTCGGGCGCGTGGGACGCGCTGGGCGCTGCCGAGGGCTCGGACTGGTTCTGGTGGTTCGGCGACGACAACTTCACCGCCGACAAGCTGTTGTTCGACAGCCTGTTCCGAGCGCACCTGCAAGCGGTCTATGAACGCGCGGAGCTGCCCGTGCCGGGCGCGCTCGCGCTGCCCATCGTGGCCCCGGGCCGGGGCCAGGCGCCGCACGTGGCGCCCGCCGAGATGGTGCGCCCCACGGTCGATGGCCGCCTGAGCCATTTCTACGAGTGGGCCGGCGCCGGGCGCTGGTCGCTGCTGGGCGGCGGCAGCATGCACCGTGTGAGTGAGCCGCTGGTCGAGACTCTGCACTACGGCTTCGATGAATCCACCTTCCACCTGCGCTTGGACTTCCTGCAAGGTGTGGCGCCGGGCGAGGCCGTCTCACTCGGCATCGAATCGCTGCGAGGCACGCCGATGGTGCTGCGCATCGCGCACCTGGCGGCGGGAGCGGATCTCGCTGTGACGGTCGCGAACGGTGAGTCTGCGCCCGGCGCGCGCGCGGCGCTCGCCGAGATATTGGAAGTCAGCATCCCGTTCGCGGCACTGGGAGTCACGGCGGGCGAGAAGCTCGAGATGCTCTTCCACCTGCAGCGCGGCAGCGAGCGTCTGGAAAGCCTGCCGCCGGGGCAGCCGCTAAGACTGGTCGTCCCGGGCCCGGATTGGGCAGCGACGAACTGGAGCGCGTAGCGCACCGGCTTCGACCTTGCGCCGCGACTTCTATCGGATCCAGACGGTCTTGCGGTTCACGAACTCGCGAATGCCGTCTTGTGCCAGCTCGCGGCCGTGGCCCGATGCCTTGATGCCGCCAAAGGGCAGGCGCGCGTCGCTCGTGACGAGGCCGTTCACGAACACGGCGCCGGCCTCCAGCCGCGCGGCCACGGCCTCGGCGGCGCCGGCATCGCGCGACCACACGCTGGCGCCCAGGCCGAAACGCGACTGGTTCGCCAGCGTGATCGCGTGCGCTTGATCGCGCGCGCGGATCACCGCCGCAACCGGGCCGAACGTCTCTTCGTCGAATACGGGCATGCCGGGCGCCACGTGCGTGAGCACTGTGGGCGCATAGAAGCAGGCACCGCGCGCCAGCGGCTCGCCGCCGCATGCGAGCTTGGCGCCCATGGCGATGCTGGCCTGCACCTGAGCGTGCAGGTCGCGCACCAGATCGGGGCGCGCGAGCGGGCCCACTTCGGTCTCGCGCACGGCGGGGTCACCCACTTGCAACGCCCGCATGCGCTTGGTGAAGGCGGCCTCGAACGTCTCCGCGATGCTTTCGCTCACGATGAAGCGCTTGGCGGCGATGCAGCTCTGGCCGTTGTTCTGCACGCGCGCGGTCACGGCTTGTGCGGCCACGTGTTCGACATCCGCGTTCGCGAGTACGACGAACGCATCGCTGCCGCCCAGTTCGAGCACGACCTTCTTGAGCGCGGCACCCGCAGCCGCGGCGACGGCGCGGCCCGCGGCTTCGCTGCCGGTCACCGTCACGGCCGCGACCGCGTCGTGTTCGATGAGCGCGCCCACGGCATCGGCGGGCAGCAGAAGGCTGCAGAATAGCGCCGGCGGCAATCCTGCTTCGTGCCAGAGCCGCTCGATCGCGAGCGCGACGCCGGGGACATTCGAGGCATGCTTGAGCGCGACGGCGTTGCCCGCCAGGATCGCCGGCGCTGCGGCGCGGATCGCCTGCCAGTAAGGGAAGTTCCACGGCATCACTGCGAGCAGCACGCCGATGGGTTCGCAACGCACGAAGCTGCGCGTGGCGTCGGTCGCGATGGGTTCGTCGGCTAGCAGGCGCTCGCCGTTCTCGGCGTACCACTCGCAGGTGAGCGCGCACTTCTCGACCTCGGCCTCGGCTTGCGCGATGGGCTTGCCCATCTCGAGCGTGGCGAGGCGCGCCAGTGCCTCCTTCTGCTTGCGCATGAGTGCAGCCAGGCGCCTGAGCACAGCAGCGCGTGTGTCGTAGGGCGCATGCCGCCAGTCCTGCCACGCGACGTGCGCGTCATCAAGGCGCGCAAGGGCATCGTACAGCGCGATCGAAGCGTATTCCTGCACGACCTGGCCGGTCGCCGGGTTCACAGAGTGCATGAGCATGGGGTCACCTTCGTGTTGGCGGGCAACAGCTTGCGGGGCCACCCGGAAGCCTGGTCTGACGCACTACATGAGCGCCAGCCCCAGTTGCATCGCCGCTACAGGGACTTCGGTGTCCTGCGTCTTGATTCGCGGCTCGGGCTTCATGACGTCTGGGGCAGACGCGCGGCGCGGATAGACGTCGCGCAGCACGCGCAACGTCTGCTGCGGCGCGCCGCCTAGTGGGCGGTCGAGATAGGCGCGACCCTCGTAGAGCCGGGCCAGCCGCGCGGCCTCTTCGGGCCAGACTTCTCCCAGCGTGGCAAGGAAATGCTCCTTGGGCCCGGGCTTGAGGTACAGCATGCCTGTCCACAGTTTGTTGGCCCCAGCCTCGCGGGCGGCCCGGACCACCGCCGTCATGGACGGCACGCTGTCGGATATGCCCGGGATGAGCGGAGCGAGCGCGACCGCCACCGACAGCCCCGCATCGGCGAGCGCGCGCACGGCCTTGAGCCGCGCTTCGGGCGGCGCCGTGCCCGGCTCGGTCGCGCGCCAGAGCGCATCGTCGAGCGTGGGGATCGAGACGTTGATGCTCACGGTGGCATGCCGCGCGACCTCGCGAAGCACGTCGATATCGCGCACGATGAGCGGCCCGCGCGTGATGATGCCGATGGGCTGTGCGTGACGTGCGAACACATCGAGACACGCGCGAGTGAGCTTGAAGCGCCCCTCGCACGGCTGGTAGGGATCGGTGGCGGCGCCGATGACGACGCTCGGGAGGGGAGTGCTGCGGCGCGAGAGTTCGCGCTCGAGCACCTGCGCGACGTTCGTTTTCACCCGGATCGAGCGGCCATAGCGGTCGTCGGACGGCCGCTCGGCGCGCCGTTCGAACTCGCGCACATAGCAGAACGTGCAGCGATGCGCGCAACCCATGTAGGGGTTGAGGCTCCATTCGAACGGCATTCCCTGGACGCGATTCAGGGCGCTGCGGCACGGCTCGATGCGGTATTGGACGATCATGAAGCAAGTTCTAGCACTTCTGGCGGTACTGCACAAATGTGCATGAAGTAGCATGCCGCGGATGCCGACACCCGTCATGTCCGCCCGATCACCACGGAGGCCCCGATGTCCGCGATCCCCGCCGAGGACCCGACCACGCGCCTGTTCCTGCGCCACGCGCTCGCCACGCTGGCGTACCGCGCTGCCAAGACGCTACGCGATGCGCCCGAGGCGTTCGGTGAGTACCGGCCTTCGCCCGACTCCAAGCGCGTCGTGGAGATCGTGGCGCACATGGGCGACCTGATCGAGGCGCTCGAGCGGCGCTTTCACGGCGAGACGCAATGGCGCGTGGCGCAGCCCCAGGCTTGGCACGCTGAAGTGGCGCGGTTCTTCGCGGCGCTGCAGGCGGCCGACGCGTATCTCGCGAGTGGCGCGCCCATGGGCGGCGATCCCGCACGGCTCTTGCAGGGCGTGATCGCCGACGCGATCACGCACACGGGCCAGCTGGCGATGCTGCGCCGCCTGGCCGGCTACAAGATGAAAGGCGAAGCCTACGCGCGGGCGGACGTGCAAGTGGGTCGTGTGGGAATGCAGCAGACACCGCCGAGTCCCGAGTTCGAGTTCGACTGAAACCGCGACGAAGAGTGGCTGCGGCCGCGTTGATCGCGGGGATTCCCAATAGGGCATAAAGAATGTGCATGTCGCATAATATGTATTATGTAAACCTGTCGATAACGCGCCGATACGGCGCCCCGGTCGTGGTCGCCCTCACGGGCCCGGCCGCGCCTGTTCGATGGGCCACGCTCCCGCGTCGGGCGAAGCGCCGGCGAAATGCCGTTGCCACCGGGCCGGTGTCCGTGAACTCCACCAGTCCGTGCTCGGATC
>JANYBS010000169.1 GCA_025360715.1 Candidatus Eiseniibacteriota bacterium
TGGACCTGCGCCGGATGAGCCAGCTCGAAGGTCACGCGGCTGCCACCGCGCGCGGGGTTCGGCCACGGCTCACCCAGGCGCAGGCCGCCCACAAGTTCGTGCGGCGCGACGGCGGTCACATTGCTGCCGCTGAACTGCAATGCCCACAGGTCCACCTCGCCCACCGCCAGATTCGGCGCGATCAGACTGGCGCCGCCGTAGATGATCATGCGATCGCCCAGCGAGTCGTAGACCGCTGCGGCGTCGGAGCGATAGAGCGGCGACCAGCCGGTGGGCACGAGGCGCGTCCACGCCGGCGTCGCGCCCGTGAGCGAGAGCTCCCAGACGTCGGCGGAGTCAGCATTGCTCTCGCGTCCGCCGAAGACCACCATGCGGCCGCGGCGCGAGTCATACACGGCGTTGTGCTTCCAGCGGCCCAGCGGCGGAGTGCCCGTGGGCAGAAGATGCGTCCACGTGAGGCCCGGCAGGCCCAGTGACCACACGTCGTTCTGGTAGTTGCCGGTCAAACTGTCGGCGCCGCCGAAGAGGATCATGCGCCGGCGCGGCTCGTCGTAGATCGCCGTCGCGCCCGCGCGACCGCGGGGCCCGCCAGTTGCCGCGATGGTGCTCCACGCCGGTGAGGGCGTGAGCACGAGTTGGCTCAGGCCACCGCGCAGGTTGTTGGCATCGATGCCGCCAAAGAGCAGCACGCGGTCGCCCACCGGGTCATAGATGCCCGTCGAGTAGGTGCGCGGTGTGGGCGGCGTGCCCGTGGTGGCCAGGCCCTTCCAGTTCATGAAGTCGGCGCTGTCGGAGAGCGCGAACACGCTGTTGGTAAGCGTGTTGTTCTCGTCGCGGCCCTCGATCACCAGCATGCGGTCGTGTCGCTGGTCCCACACGGCCACGTGTGCCGTGCGCTGCGGCGGCGTCACACCGCCGGTGTTGACGCCGTTCCAGCCCTGCGGGTTCGTGAATGCGTACTGCCAGAAGTCGCTGATGACCGAGTTGTACGGCCAGTCGGTGCCGCCGAACGCGATCGTCCGGGCGTTTGCGCGATCGAGCACCATGGTGCCACCGATCGGTGCCCGAATGGGGCCCGTGCCGTACCAGAAGTTGGTCGGGTCGAGTTTGTAGAACGTATAGGCGTCCGACCCACGCGAGCCGGCGAGCACGACGACACGATTGCCCTGCCAGTCGAAGAAGCCCAGCGACTTGCCGGTGTTGGTGGGCGGGCCGATGAACCAGTTGAGCGACCGCCATTGCCGCGTGGCCGTGCTCATGGCGCGCAGCGAATCGTCGGCGACGTTGCCGCCCCACACGATCAGTTGCTGGTCGTTGCGGTCCCACACGCACACGTGATGATCGCGCGGGTCCGGGATGATGCCCGACATCGCCGCGGAGGACCACACGAACGTATTCAGGTTCAGTTCGTATTCGTCATTCAGCTCATCGCCGCCATTGTTCGTACCGCCAAAGAGATAGATGCGCCGGCCGAACGGATCGAGCGCGAACTGCGAGCCGGCGCGGCTCGTTGGCACCGCTCCGCCTTGGAACGGATGGCTCCACGTGGGCGTGGCCGCACCCAGGTCGAGCGCATAGAGCGTGTTGGTCTCGTCGTTGCCCAGGCTGTCGAGGCCGCCGAAGACGAACAGCTTGTTCGTGGCGGTGTCGTAGCACACGCTGGCGTCGCTACGAGCATCCGGGCCCAGGCCGGTCGTGGTGAGCTTGCTCCATGCGGGCGTGCCGCTCAGATTGAGCGACCAGACATCGTTGAACGAATGCCCCGCGGGGTTGATGCCGCCAAAGAGCAGCAGGCGGTCGCGCACGGAATCGTATTGCAGCGCTGCGGCCGAGCGCACCGCGGGCGGCGTGCCCGCTGCACTGAAGAGCGCCCACGGATACGGATAACCATCGAGCGTCATCACCCGCACCATGTCGGTGTTCTCGCCGCCGAAGGTGAAGAGCCGGTGGTGAGTGTCGTCGAGCGCGATGGCGCCGTTGTTCTGCGGCGGGCCCGAGAGCGGCTGCCAAGCGGCCGTCGGGCTGGCGCATGCGGATGACGCAGCGCCAAGCCAGAGCGCCGCGGTGAGCATGAGCGCCATGCCCGTCAGGTGGGCCAGCATGGTGCAGGAGCGTCGATGCGGCATGGGATCCCCCGAAGAAGTCGCGAATGTGACAGGCAGCTCGTGCCCGGCGAGATCCGTGGGGTGGCTCGCAGGCGTTCCTGCCTTGAGTAAGCGCGGATCCTGGCCACGGGGGATCACGCCTTCTTTGCGGGTGCTGCGGGCGGGCTAGGCGATCGGGTCCGGGCCCGGATCCGCGCGGTGGAACCGCAGCGTGGGCCCGCGGGTGCCGAAGAGCAGCGTGGTGCCGTCGGTCTCGACGGTCTGCGTCTGCCCGCCGATACGCACATGAGTGGCATCGGGCACGTCGAAGGGCTTTGTCTCGCCGGCGCGGCCATTGCCCACCGTGCCGTCGTCGTGAAACTCCATCGTCATGGGGATGCCCTCGGCCTGCCAGCGCCCGATCAGCATGGCTCGCAGGGCGTCGGCACTATGCGGCGCGTGCGCGAGGATCGCTTCGTGCTCGGCCTCGCTCAAGCTGCCGAAGCGCTGGAGCATCAGCTCGCGCGCGTGCGTCTCGATCGCCAAGGGCGGTGCGTCGCCCAGGCGTTCAAGGTTGACGATGCGGTTCGTGCCCGGCAATAGGTACGCGCACACGAGTCCTTCGTGAGGTGCCGCCTCGTATGCGGTGCGGCCCACGTCGAAGCGACGCTCCCCCACATGCAAGATGAAGTCATAGCGCGCATCGCCGCGCAGGTTACGGGTCTCGCCGATGAGGTCCATGCCGGGCTGCTTGTCGATCTGCTCGCGGCGGATCGCGCCTTCGACACGATCGAGCACGGTGGCCTCGGACACGATCGCAGCGCCAGTGACGCCGCTGTTCTTGGCCCGAGGCGAGAGCACGAGCGCACCGATGCCCACGATTGCGCCGCCCAACAGATAGGACTGGACCACGGAGCCTGGGGACCGCCCCATGATCGTGCCGACGATGATGAATAGGCCCACCGCGCTGACCCACACTCCCGCCATGTTGAGCGAGCGCTTGGATTCGACCGCGTCGGCATGCAGATCGCGGATCTGTTCGGCCGTGAGTCGCAGCTGGCGGTTTGTCTCGAGTGCGGCGATTGGGAACGGTTCCATAGTCATCCGGGTTAGTGAAGCACGACCAGCTTGCGTACCCGCGTCACGTCACCACTCACAAAGCGCACGAAGTAAGCGCCGCTGCCGAGGCGTTGCCCCGCGTCGTCGGTGGCCGCGAAGGCCAGTGCGTGCGAGCCGGCCGATTGCATGCCGCTCGCCAAGCTGCTCACACGGCGGCCCTGAAGATCGAGCACGTCGATCGAGACCGCGGCTGCTTGCGGCAGGTCGAAGCGCAGCTTGGTGGCGGTGCTCACCGGATTGTCCCCGGCGATCGTGAATGCCACCTGGTGCGGCAGCGCCGGTGCGACGTCGGTCGTGACCGGGTCGATGCGCAGTCGGAAGTTGGCGGTCTTCGTGAGTTCGCTCCAACCGCTCTTCCACACCACGACCGCGAAGTACGGCAGGCCGCCCGACGTCGTGACGACGGTGCCCTCACTCAGGCCGGGGCCGACGGCGTCGACGAAGCCGCCGGGCAATGTCTCGTTGATGGCGTGCGGGCCTGCGGAACTGTACTGGTAGATGCTCATGCCCAGATCGGCATCGCCCGACAGGTTATCGAGGATGACCGTCATGGTCGGGTGCGCGCTGCGCTGGAAGGAAAACGCCTTCACGATGTTGTTGGCAGCCACGACGTCGGGTCCGATCGAGGGCGGGTCGATGGCCGCCGTCCACGTGCTGAACACATTCTGGATCGCATAGCTCTGGCTCGAGCCCGCAAAGCGGCGTACGCCCACATCCATGGCGGGCGTGGAAATGTCACTCGCATTCACCACGAGATCGGTCTGGTCCGTGCCGCGCAGTGAGGTGGCCAGAGCCGTCGCGAAGCCGCTGAACGGCCCGGTGGAGAGCGTGAACGCATCGATGTCGACATCGGCGCCGAACGAAGGCAGGACCGCGACGACGTTGGCGAGTGAGTTTGGCCCGCCGAGCTTGGCCGGATCGGTGCGCAGCCCGTCGCAGTTCTGGTAGCGCGTCACGCTGCCCGGAATGGCTTCGAGTCCGCCCAGCGCGTCCGGCGGCGCCGGGCGCTGCAAGGTGACGCCAGCGGTGAGCACTTTGGGGGACCAGACGAACTGGCGGCCATAAGCATTGTTGGTCTCGTTCGACTCGTCGATGTTGTTATCGATATCGAGCGCGTACGAAAGCGTGTGGCGACCGCCCAGCACGGTGAAAGGCGCCACCGCTTGATAGAGGGTCACCCCCGGAGCGATCGCGCCGGGCGACAGTGTGAGGATGCTCAGGCCATCCAGGCGCGTGTCGACGCGATAGGTGGTGGCCGTCGCGGCGCCGGCGTTATTGAAATAGAACGACATGTTCGTGTTGGCGGTGTTGCCGTCGAGTGCCGTGGGATCCGTGGTCCAGTTGCTCGCGCCAATCGAAGCGTTGATCGGCGCGGTGTTGCCCGCATGCTGGGCATTCGCGAGGTCCGCCTGTGCGATGCGTTGCGCAGCGACCACCCCCGGCTGGCCCGGCGCGGCATGGAGTGCCGAGGAAGCGGTGAGCAGGATGAGGACAGTCATCCAAGCGCGAGAAGTCAGACGCATCGGGTCCTCCGGCGTGAGCGCGGCAAGATGGTTGCAAGGGGGGATGGCTCTGAACGCCTGGAGGTGGCCAAGGGCGCCCGGCAGACTGATGAGCCTATCTCATGTTGGCGCCGCCGGTGGCATGAATTCGCACCGACGCTGGCCGATCCGCTCTACAGCGCCGGGTCGGCGACCGTGGCGGGCTCCTTGCTCGGGCAGGCGTGCCGGCCATCGACGCGCCCGGGGATCGTCCGCTGATTCCGCCTTACGCCGGCCGGCGCGCCACGCCCCCGCCCACGGAGTGTACGAGGTGGATACGACCTTGGCGGCACATCCGCCGCGCGCCGCGATGCGATTGCAACAGGCGGGAGATATCTGGCTCGAGCGGTACGTCGCGACGACGCGGAACCCGAAAGGCCAGCGGCTCGCGCGCACGCGATTCGAACGCTATCTGGCGCCTCGCCTGGGACACGTGCTGCTGGGGCGCCTGACCGGCGATGACGTGCGCGAGTTCCGGCTCTGGCTCGAGAAGCCAGGCCGGCTGCGCCCCTACACCGTGACGCACGTGCTGAGCGATCTGCGGTGCCTGCTGCGTTGGGCCGTGAGTTCCGGGCTGATCGAGCGTTCGCCCTTCCCCGCGCGCGTGATGCCACGGATCGCAGAGGCCGTACCCAGCGGATTCGACCAGAGTGAACTTGCGACCCTGCGAGCGCTTGGTGGCCGCGTGGGGTTCGTGGTGCGCTTCCTCTTGGCGACGGGACTGCGCTGGGCGGAAGCCTGCCGCGCGGAGCGGAGCGAAGTGCAGGGCAACCTGCTCGTGGTGGCGAACACGAAGTCCGGCCGCGTGCGCCGCGTGCCATTGAGTGCCGAGATCCACGCCGAGATACGCGCCCAGATCGCTGCCGCAGGAACGCGCATCGTGCCCTACTCGGCGAAGAGCCCCGGGAGCTTCTCGCGCATCGTGCGCCGACGCAGCGCGATCGCGCACTTCCACGTGCACCGCTGCCGGCACACGTTCGCGATGCGCTGGCTCGCCGCCGGCGGCAATCTTGCCGTGCTGCAGCGCATCCTCGGCCACCGCGACCTGAGCACGACGATGCGCTACGCGCGCGTGACCGATGAACTGATGGAGCGCGAGGCGGCGCGCATCGCCGACCGGCTCAAGTAACGGTCGGCGTGGGTATGGGAAAAATCTGGTGGCCCCGACTGGAGTCGAACCAGTGGCACGCGGTTTAGGAAACCGCTGCTCTATCCGTCTGAGCTACGGGGCCACGGCGGGCGACTCTAGTGCATCCCTTGAACTTGCGCGAGGCACCTCTGGCACTCCTTCAAGTGCTCGCGAATGGCTTGGCTACGGTCGCGGCTACGGTTTCACCGGTAAATCGTCTTCAGAGATCCCCAGCTCTTAGACCTCGCCGGAGTAGTTGACGCACCACGAACCGCGACAACACTCACCAGAACTTGAACGTCTTGAGTGCGGTATCCCCTGCTACCCGGGAGATCCCCAGGGCACTGCGGGTCGATGAGTCCACTCGAAAGCCGAGCGACGCCACCGTTGAACTGCCTACCCGTGAAGCCAACAACGCAGAGGTCACCGTCCTGAATGCTCTGAATCGGCCCACACCCCAACCCCGTGTAGTCGGCCTTCCATAGCATCGCAGTCCAGAACACCTCGGAGTCAGCCGCCTGCGTGCCATCGGCGTACTTCGGCAATGGAACAGACTCGCCCGGTGAGAGCACGGCCTGCGCGACGGCGACTTCGCCAAACGCACCTGGCGTGGGCAACGAGCCGAATAGCAGTGAGGACGGAGTCTGGACGCCGGCTACGGGGACACCAGCTCCCATCTTTGAGGGATAGGCCGAATATCCCCAGAGCGTC
>JANYBS010000188.1 GCA_025360715.1 Candidatus Eiseniibacteriota bacterium
GCGCCCGGGCCCACGTTCGTGGTGGTCAGCACCGACCATTCCACCGGCGGCGGCGTGGCGGTGGCGACATGCACGACGCCCTGGCCGTCGCCACCAAAGAGATACATGGCGTTGCGGCTGGGATCGAACGCAGCGGCACCGCCGCTCTGGCTCGGCGGTGAGATCAGGGTCCAGCGGCCGGATGGGCCGGCAGCGGCAACGCCGGCGCCCACGACAAGAAGGGCGGCCACGAGGAATGCCGCCAAGCGGGCGCCGAGGCGGATGCGGATCGGAGAAGTCGGCATGGACGGGCTCCTGAGGGCGGCAGAGGACATCGGAAAGTGGAGCCTGACACCAGGCCCCTACTTGTGTAGCGAGAGCGGTGACGTTCAGGGATCATGCGGGGCTGCCGGCCTGCCCTGTGGCGCGCCACCCGAAAGCGGCGCATGCGCGCCAGGTCCGGATCGCCGATGCCCGGTTTGGGCCTCCCGCGATGCCGGGAGTATGCTCCACCCGTTCACCGGGGCCCCTGTGTGGCCCCCCGTTCTCCACGAGGACCCTGTGTGTCCTCGCACCCGGAAAGGACGCGTCATGAACGCATCTTCCCGTGATCCCTTCGGCGCACGCGCCGTACTCGCCACTGCCTCCGGCCCCGTCCACATCCACCGCCTGGACGCGCTCGCGAAGCAGCTTTCGGTCTCGCTCGAGAAGCTCCCATTCTCGATCCGCGTCATGCTCGAAGCCGCGCTGCGCAACTGCGACGGCTATCAGGTCACGCAGGATGACGTGAAGCGGCTCGCGAACTGGCAGGCGCAGCCCACCGAAGTGGTGGAGCTCCCGTTCAAGCCCGCCCGCGTCATTCTCCAGGATTTCACCGGCGTGCCGTGTGTGGTCGATCTGGCCGCCATGCGCGAAGCCGTGAAGCGCCTGGGCGCCGATCCCAAGCGCATCAACCCGCTGGTGCCGGTCGATCTGGTGATCGATCACTCCGTGCAGGTCGACTATTTCGGCAATGGCATGGCGCTCGAGCGCAACGCCGAGCTGGAGTTCTCGCGCAACAAAGAGCGCTATGAGTTCCTGCGCTGGGGCCAGAAGAGTTTCTCGAACTTCCGCGTCGTGCCGCCGGCCACGGGCATCGTGCATCAGGTGAATCTCGAATACCTCGCGCGCGGGGTGTTGCTCGGCAAGGACGGCGCGGACGTCACGGCGTACCCCGACACGCTCGTGGGTACCGACTCGCACACCACCATGATCACCGGCTTGGGCGTGGTCGGTTGGGGCGTCGGCGGCATCGAGGCCGAGGCGGTCATGCTGGGCCAGCCGCTGTATCTGGTCACACCGCAGGTGGTCGGCTTCAAGCTCACCGGCCGCCTGCGCGATGGCGTCACGGCGACCGACCTCGTGCTCACGGTCACGCAGATGCTGCGCAAGAAGGGCGTCGTCGATAAGTTCGTGGAATTCTACGGCCCCGGCTTGTCCGCGATGTCGCTGCCCGACCGCGCGACGATCGCGAACATGGCGCCGGAGTATGGCGCGACCATCGGCTTCTTCCCGGTCGACGCCGAGACGCTGCGGTTCCTCGAGCGCACCGGCCGCGGCGATGCGGCCCAGCTCACCGAGGCCTACTGCAAGGAGCAGGGCCTGTTCCGCACCGATGCGTCGAGCGAGCCCACGTTCAGCGACACGCTCGCGCTCGATCTGGGCGAGGTCGAAGCGTGTCTCGCCGGCCCCAAGCGGCCGCAAGATCGCGTCGTGCTCACCGACATGCAGAGCAACTTCAAGAAGGGCCTCACCGCGCCGGTGAAAGAGCGCGGCTACGGGCTGGACGAAAGCGAGCTCGGCCGCACCGCGACCATGGCGGATGCCGGCGCGACGCTGGGCCACGGCGCGGTGGTGATCGCGGCGATCACGTCGTGCACGAACACGTCGAATCCGAGCGTGATGCTCGGCGCCGGCCTGCTCGCGCGCAAAGCAGTGGCCAAGGGTCTCAAGGTGCAGCCATTCGTCAAGACGAGCATGGCGCCGGGTTCCAAGGTGGTCACCGAGTATCTGGAAGCCTCGGGAACGATGGCCGACCTCGACGCGCTTGGGTTCAATGTGGTGGGGTACGGATGTACGAGCTGTATCGCCGAAGGCACGCCCGTGCAGATGGGCGATGGGCTCGCGCGGCCGATCGAGTCACTCGCCGATACGATCGGGGGCACGGTCTATGGGCCTTCGGCCGATCGCCGCCTGCAGCGCGCCGCGCAGGTCGCGCACCTCGATCAGGGCGTCAAAGAGTGCGTGACGCTGGTGCTGCAGGACGGCCGCGAGCTCGTCTGCACACCCGATCATCGCATCATGCGCGCCGACGGCGTGTGGGTGCGCGCCGATGAGCTGGTGATCGGCCGCGACCGCGTGCTCATGGGTCTCGACGCGCCGATCGACCGCCCGGGTGACGACGAAGCGGGATACGTGCTGCAGGCGGGCGCTTACCGCTTCGACCTGTCGCAGCCGGCGCAGCGGCGGCAGGCGTTGGCATTCGCGCGAGTGCTCGGTCATCTCTTGAATGACGGCTCGATCAGCGAGAACGGTCAGGGTCGCATGAACGCCGGCCAGGCGCTCGACCGCGAGGCCATGCTGGCCGACATCGAGCTCCTCACGGGCCGCCGCCCGGTGGCCTCGCGCTATGACGATCGCAAGTGGGCGGTCGTGTTGCCGAAGCCGCTCACCGAGGCGTTCCTCGCACTCGAGGGTGTGAGCGCCTGCCGCCGCATCCACCAGCCGCACCAGCTGCCCGCCTTCGTGCTCGCGGCGGATTGCCCGTTGGCGATCATCCGCGAGTTCCTCGGCGGCATGTTCGGCGCCGATGGGCACGCGCCATTCCTGCAGCGAAACGGCGCGAAGCCCGGCGACCTGTCGTTCTCGCACGTGGCGTTCTCGCGCAGCGCGACGACGCCCCACGTGGCTTCGCTCGTGGCCATGATGGACGATGTGGCGCGGCTGCTGGAACGCTGCGGCGTCGCCACGCAGGGCCATCATGTCTACCAGTACCCCACGCGGCGTTCGGCCACGACCTATCCGCAGGCGCTGGATGGCGAGCCGCGGATCGAAGTGCGGTTCGTGGTGCCGGATGGCCTGTCGTTCATGGACCGAGTGGGCTTCCGCTACTGCGTCGAGAAGGCCATGCGCGGCAGCAGTGCTGCAGTCTACCGGCGCGCGGTGCAGGCGATCGGCGAGCAGCGTGTGCGCATGGCTGCGCGGATCTCGAGCCTGCATGCCGAGGATCCCACGCTGTCGTTCTCGCAGGCGCGTGCGCTGGCAGCGACGGCGTTGCTCGAAGCGGAGACGCCGGTGCATGCGCACTATTCCCTGCTGGAGGGCCACGATCGCTTCACGCGGCTTCCTCAGGGTGATGGCCGGGATTTCCGGCCGTTGCACCGCGACAGTGCTGCATTCCCGTCGCCGCACGACCTGCTCACCCAGATGGGCGTTCGCGATTGGTTCGGCGGTGCGGTGTCGAGCAATCTCTCGGACCTGGTCGAGGATAAGCGCTATTGCGTGGATAAGGAGCTGCTGAGCCTGCCCACCTACAGCCTGGCGGTGATCGACCGCCGCGCGGCCGGAACACGGCATGTGTACGACCTCACGGTGGAAGGCCTGCACGCGTTCGTGGCCAACGGCGTGTGCGTGCACAATTGCATCGGTAACAGCGGTCCGCTCCCCGAAGCAGTCGCCAAGGCCGTGGAGGACGGCAAGCTCGTCGCCGCGGCGGTGCTCAGCGGCAATCGCAACTTCGAAGGCCGCGTGAATCCGCTCACGCGCGCGAACTACCTGGCCTCGCCGCCGCTCGTGGTCGCGTACGCGCTCGCGGGCACGGTCGATATCGATTTCGAGACTCAACCCCTTGGACGCGGCTCAGACGATCGACCGGTCTATCTCAAGGACATCTGGCCGACGCAGCAGGAGATCGCCGACACGATCGCGTCCAGCCTGAGGCCTGAGATGTTCGCGACCAGCTACGGCAACGTCTTCGATGGCAATCCGAAGTGGAATGCCATTCCTGTGGCCGAAGGCGAGTTGTATGCGTGGGACGAGAAGTCCACGTACATCCACGAGCCGCCGTTCTTCCAGAACCTCACGCTCGATCCCCAGCCGCTCACCGACATCACGGGGGCGCGGGTGCTGGTGATGGTCGCGGACTCGGTCACCACCGATCACATCTCGCCGGCGGGTGACATCGCGCTGGCGTCGCCGGCAGGCAAATGGTTGGGTGAGCGCGGGATCGAGAAGCGCGACTTTAATTCCTATGGCTCGCGCCGTGGCCACGACCAGGTCATGGTCCGCGGTACGTTCGCGAACATCCGCCTTAAGAACCTGCTCGTGCCTGGCAGCGAGGGCAACATCACGCTGCATCTGCCGAGCAACGCGCAGATGCCGATCCATGACGCGAGTGAGAAGTACCGCGCCGCCGGAACACCGCTCGTGGTGCTGGCCGGCAAGGAATACGGCACGGGCAGCTCGCGCGACTGGGCGGCCAAGGGCACGCTCATGCTGGGTGTGCGCGCGGTGTTGGCCGAGAGCTTCGAGCGCATCCATCGCTCGAACCTGGTCGGTATGGGCATCCTGCCGCTGGTGTACGAGGTGGGGCAGTCGGCGGAAAGTCTCGGGCTCACCGGCCGGGAGAGCTTCGGCATCATCGGCCTCACGGGCACGCTGACGCCGCGCCAGAAGGTGACCGTGCGGGCGAAGCGCGAGGACGGCTCGGTGCTGGAGTTCGCGTGCATCGCCCGGCTCGATACGCCGGTCGATGTGGATTACTACAAGAACGGCGGAATCCTCCAGACCGTACTGCGGAACCTGGCCAAGAGCTGACGGCGCGACAGCGCTCTCATCGGCACGGCCCGGCGCGGGTGTTGCGCCGGGCCGGCGTCCACCGGCTCGCGCTGCTCGCGCGCCACGTCAGCGACAAGGGCGACGAGAGCGACGAGAGCGAGGCCAAGGCGGCGTTGGGGCGGGGCAGTACTGCGCAGCGATGCGGTTAGCGCACCGCCTGCGCCGTACCCGTGATCCACGCCAGTGTGCGCTCGGCATCGCCGAAGCCTTCCACGCGGGACACTTTGCCGCTCGAAGGCAGGAAGACGACCAGCGTCGGGAACGAATGCACGCCGAAGTGGTGCTGCAGGTTCACGATCTCCGGCGGGTTCTGGCCGTCCTCATGCGAGCGGTCCACGATCGAGACGGGGATCACCGCGGTCTGAACCAGCTGCCCGCGCGCGCCGTCTTCGAACACGTCGTGCTTCATGGCTTGGCACGGCCCGCACCAGTCGGCGTTGAAGTCGATCAGGATCGGCTTGCCCGTGCGGTCGGATTCAGCCATCGCGCTCTCGAGCGAGGTCCATTCCGAGACGTAGGGCTTGCTCTCGGGCTGCTCGGGCTTCTCCGGCGCTGCAGAGCCCGCGGCCGGCGCTTCGGCCGCCGACGTCTGCGGCATCGCGCGGCTTGCGGCCCGGGCCTCGCCCGGTGACGCCGGCGCTGAGGTAGCCGCACTCGCCGTCTGTTCGGTGACTCTTGTCGGCACCGGCGCTTGCGCGACGAGATGGCCCACGAACAAGCCAACGGGGATCAGCAGCAGCAGCAACCACGCGGGCGAGATCGTGATCTCGCGAGGGGATTCGGACATGGGATCCTCCAGGAGATAAGGGTGCGGGCTTTCCCGGTGGTATCGGCATGCGCTGGGGCCGACTTCGCATGGTTCTCATCCCCGGTGTAGGTTGGCTTCGGCCCGAAACGCCCACCTCCAAAGGACTTGGGGAACGCATGCTTCAGCGGCTGTGGCCCGTGCTTCTGCCCTCATGGCGGTTCTTCGACACCATCGGCCCCGCGCCGCGCCTGGAGTGGGCGTGCTCGCCACCCGGCGCCGCCGCGGATGCGCCCGTGCGTTGGCAGGAGTTCCGGCCGCTGCCCGAGCGCCGCAGCTTTGCTGGCGTGCTTGCGAGCCTGGTCTGGGCGCCGCGGCGCAACGAAACGCTGTTCCTGCTCGGGTGCGCCGAACACCTTCTGGAGGGCCACAGCGCAGCGCTCGAAACTCGCCTGGTCGCGGCCATGCGAGATGCCTGGCTGGCAGGGGACCTGCCCGGCGCCGCCCGTGGCGATGATCTGCACGTGCGCATCGTCGTGACCCAGCGAGATGGCGAATCCCTGCGCGAGCACCAAGCGTGGCGCCGTCTCATTTCCGCGGGAGCCGCGACGTGACGCTCTCCGTGCTGTCGCTGGCGCCCGCCATTCGCAGCAGCGAGGCGTTGCTGGGCAGCGCGCTCGCGCTGCAATGTGCGCAGCACCTGAGCCTGGGTGCGTGCGAGCGGCCGTGGTACGCGCCGCGCCTGGTGCTGGCCTTGCTCTTCGCGTGCGGCATCGCGCCGGCGGTCACGGGCGCCCTGCTGCTACTCACGAGCGTAGTGCTCTTCGCGCGATATGACGGCCCGTACAACGGCGGCAGCGATCGCATGGGCACGTTGCTGCTTGTGGGGCTGTGGTTCGCGCACGTATTGCCCGTGCCCGCGTGGCGCGCGGCCGCGCTCGCCTATGTGGCGGTGCAGCTCATCGCGTCGTACTTCCTGGCGGGCGTCGCCAAGGCCGCGAATCCCGCGTGGCGCGATGGCCGTGCGCTGCGCGATGTCTTCGCGTTCTCGGTCTACCCGGTGAGCCGCGACCTGCGCGCGCTTGCGCAGCGCCGGGCCTGGCTCACCGCGCTTGGTTGGGGCGTGCTGGCGTTCGAACTCGTATTCCCCTTGGCGTTGCTCGATGGGCGCGCCCTCGTGATGGCGCTCGCGCTGGCGTTTGCATTCCACCTGATGAATGCCGCGCTGTTCGGCCTGGATCGCTTCGTGTGGGTGTGGCTCGCGGCGTACCCGCTGCTCCTATGGTTCCAGAGTGCGCTCATCGCGCCGCTGCTGCGGCGTTGAGCGCGGCGCGTGACAGCCTCGCCGCTCATGCCGGCGCCCCACGCTTGCCCATGCTCCCAGCGTGGCCGATAGTGGCGGCATCGGATTCGCAGCACTCGTTCTCTTCCTCAAGGTAAAGGGAGCCGTCAAGATGCGCGCAATCGTGACCGTCCTTCTCGTGATCGCCGCGTTCCTCGCGGGCGTCGCGTGGGAGAAGCACATGGACGCCCCGCCGCAGCAGGCGCAGCAGCAGCAAGAAGCCGCGCCCGCCCCGGCCGGCATGCCAGGCGCGCAGGGTGGCGCGGTCGCCGAGCCGCCGAGCGATGATCCCGGCGTGGCTTGGGACGTGCCGGCCAAGTGGACCGCCGAGGCGCCGCGCACCATGCGCATCGCCACCTACGATATCCCTGCAAGCGGCAGCGACAAGGAAGGCGGCGAGTGCGCCGTGTTCTACTTCGGGCCCAAGCAAGGCGGCGGCGTCGAGGAGAACTTCTCGCGCTGGGTCGGGCAGTTCGAGAAGGCCACCGATGCCGCTCGCTCCGAGAAGGACATCCACGGCATGAAGCTGCATCTGGTCAAGGTCTCGGGCGCGTATCTGGCGCCGTCGGGTCCCATGATGCAGTCGAGCGGCACCAAGCCGGGCTACGCGCTGCGTGGCGCGATCATCGAAGGCCCCAAGGGCAATGTGTTCTTCAAGTTCACCGGTCCCGCCGCGACGGTGAAGGCTGCGGAGAATGACTTCGCCGGGCTGCTGGAATCGATCCGCTCCAAGTGAGCACCACCGCGCTCGCACTCGATCACATCGTCATCGCAGTCGAGGCGCTCGCACCTGCAAGCGCCTCGTTCGCGTATGCGCGCATGCCGGCCGCAGGCGGCGGCATACACCAGGGCATCCCAACCGCGAATTCGCTGTTTACCCTGGATGGCGGCGCCTACGGCGAGTTGCTGGCGCTCACGGAGTCCGGACTGCGCAAGACGCTGCGCGCGCACGAAGCCGATGGCACGCTCGCGGCTTGGCTTACGACGCAGCCGCCGCTGGCCCAGCGCTTCCTGCCCGCGTTCACGCACGCCGACGGCGTGGCCGACCTCGTGCTTCGCGTGGGCTCGCTCGCGCAGACGCTCGAGCGTCTGCGCGACGCCGATGTGGCGGTCGAGGGTCCTGTGGCGATGGGCCGCACGCGCGCCGATGGCGCGGAGGTCGCGTGGCACCTTGCGCTGCCGGCCTCGCGAACGCTGCCGATCCTGATCGAAGACGCGACCGACGTGGCGTTGCGAGTGCCCGTGCCGGCACCGAGCGCCACCGCGCCGCGGATCGCGCATGTGGCGATCGCCGTGCATGATCGCGGCTACGCGCGGCGCGCGTGGCAGGTGCTCATGGACGCGCCGATCGACGACGCCAGCGGCTTCACGGCCGCCGGCACGCAGATCGAGTTGCGCGAGCGCCCGCGTGAGGAACGAGAAGGCGTCTGCGCGGTCACCCTCACCGGCGCGGCGCCCGGTGCGTCGACCAAGGCCGAGCTCGCGGCGTACGGCATCCGGTTCGAGTGAGCGCTGCGCGTCAGCGATTCTTCACCGTGAGCTCGCGATAGCCGTAGGCCGAGTCCAGCTCGCGCGCATATTCCAAGCGCTCGAGTTCGCCGATCACGATCTCGGCGGTGGTGTAGGTGCGCGAGCCGTCCATGAGATGGCCGCCGAATCCTGCGCCGGTGCTATCGGTGAGTTCGAGGTGCACGTGTATGCCGGCGTCATTCAGCGTGCCGGTGAGTGAGACGATCTCGAAGTGCCTTCACGGATGCTCGCACCGGGCTGGTTCGCGTAGCGCGCCGCGGTGCGCGCGCAACTGCCCGCGCACGACGCGATGAAGCCGGCGCGCAGGTGTTTGGCGCGCGCGAAGCGGCGCCGCGGCAAAGGTGCGCTCGAGCAGCAAAGGGAGCGAGCGGCGCAAGGGTCCACCGGTGGTGCTACGCGGTGGATAATGTACCGACGAAAGCACGAAAACGCGCCAGCCCTTCGGGCCAGGGCCCATAGCCGGCGGCGGTGTGCAGGTGGCTGGCGCGGCCGGCGTCGATGAGTTCGCTGCCCCAATCGCGCGCCAGCTCCTGGGCGCGCGCGAAGCTGCACCACGCATCGTCGCGGCTCGCAACGAGCACGCTGGGAAAGGGCAGCCGCTCGCGCGGGATGGGTGCGAAACTGCGGACCTCCTGCGCCACACCGGGGGCATCGACGTCGGCGGGCGCTACAAGGAATGCCCCGGCGATACGCGCGTGCCCGATCGCGGCGGCGTGCGCGATCGTGATCACACCGATGCTGTGGCCGATCACGATCACGGGCCGCGGCGAAGCGGCGATCGCGGCCGCCAGCGTCTCGACCCACTCGTCGCGCCTGGGCAGCTCCCAATCGCGCTGCTCCACGCGGCGCCAGTCCGGATGCGCGCGCTCCCAGAGACTCTGCCAGTGCCCGGGGCCCGAGTTCGTCCAGCCGGGCTGCGTGAGCACGGTGTGGGCCGCGCTCATCCTTGGACGCCGTCTCGGACCGTCATAATGGTCGCGGTCATGATGGCGACGAGCTTCTCGGCGCCGGCATCTTGCGCGTACGCCTCGGCGCGCACGACCGAGATACTGCGGCCCGCGCGAACCACCTTCGCGCGCGCGACGAATCGCTCGCCCGCGGCCGGGGATAGCAGATGCGTGTGGAACTCGATCGACAACACGCCCGAGTCGGCCGGCATCAGCGAGGCGGCCGCATAGCCGCACGCGCTGTCCAGGACTGTGGCGAGCACGCCCGCGTGCACGAAGCCGTGTTGCTGCAGAAGGTCGTCCCGGCGAGCGAACGCCAGATCGCACTCGCCCGCTTCGATGCGTTCGCAGAGGACGCCGAGCGTCGCCATGATGCTCTGTTGCGCGAAGCTCGCACGGACGCGCTCACGGAACGCGGGATCCGGCGCGGTGGTGATCGCCATCGTGTGGGCTCCGGTGAAGAGGGGGGGAAACAGCGTGCGTGCGCCGGCGTGGCCGGTGCGGTTGAAGCATGCGGTTGAAGCATGCGGTTGAAGCATTGCTCCGAGTGTCGCCCAAGGCTAGTCTGCCTCATCCGCCATCGTCTTGCCGTCCCCGAATGGAGGTGCCCGTATGTCGCAGACCGAAGAACCGCGCGGCCTCGATCGCCGCGCATTCCTGCAACTGATCGGCGTCGCCGGTCTGGCCGCGGTGGTACCGACCGCCGCTCAGGCGCTCGCGGCGCCCGCACCGGCCGTGCCCGCATCACCCGCGCCGGTCATCACGCCGCAGCCGGCCGCGCCCGCGACGCCGGGTGACGCCGACAAGGGGCCGTCGGAAGAAGCCAAGGCGCTCGCTGCGATCCTGCGCAAGCGCTTTCCGGAGCGCCTCACCGACAAGCAGTGGGACGACGTGACGAACGACCTGGATGGCCGGCTGGCTTCGGGCAAGCGCTTGAGCGCGACCAAGCTCGCCAATGGCGACGAACCCGATATGACCTTCAAGGCGTGAGGCACGCATGAGCGATCCCAACTTGCTGTTCACGCCGATTCGCGAACTCGCGGTGCGGTTGCGCGAGAAGAAGACCTCGCCGGTCGAGCTCGCCGAACTTTCCCTGTCGCGCCTCGAGACGTTGGGCCCCAAGTACAACGCCGTCGTCACCCTCACGCGCGAGCGGGCGCTCGCAGAAGCGCGCCAGGCGGAGAAGGAACTCAAGGCCGGTCATGTGCGCGGGCCGCTGCACGGAATCCCGTACGGCGTGAAGGACCTGCTCGCGACCAAGGGCATCCCCACCACCTGGGGCGCCGAGCCCTATCGCAAGCAGGTGTTCGACCACGATGCGACCGCGGTCACGCGTCTCAAGGAAGCGGGCGCAGTGCTATGCGCCAAGCTCGCCATGGTCGAACTCGCGGGCGGCATGGGCTATGACCACGCCGATGCGTCGTTCACGGGTCCCGGCCTGTCGCCGTGGAACACCGGCTTCTGGAGCGGCGGATCCTCCAGCGGACCGGGCGCTGCGGTGAGCGCAGGGCTCGTGGTGTTCGCCATCGGCTCCGAGACAAGCGGTTCGATCCTGACGCCGTCGAGCTACTGTGGCGTCACGGGACTTCGTCCCACGTACGGCCTGGTCAGCCGGCACGGCGCGATGGCGCTGTCGTGGACGCTCGACAAGCTCGGGCCCATGGGCCACAGCGCCGACGATGTGGCATTCGTGCTCGCGACGCTGGCGGGCCGCGACCCTCTCGATGAATCCTGCACCGGCCGAACGTTCAGCTGGAGCGCCAAGCCGCAGCTTGCGAAACGCTTCCGCTTGGCGGTGCCCAAGGGTTGCGTGGAGAAGGTCCAGCCGGCCGTGCGCGAGAATTTCGAAGCGGCGCTCAAAGCGCTGGGCAGCACGATCGAGGTCACTCGCGACGTGGAGTTCCCGGACCTGCCTTGGGGCGCCGCGGTCGGGACCATCGTGGGCGCGGAGGGCGCCACGGCGTTCCGCGAGCTGATCGAGTCCGGCGATGTGGCCAAGCTCAAGTGCGCGAGCGATCACACCGGCGGCTACTCGAACCTGCTCACGCCGGCGGTCGACTACATCCAGGCGATGCGTCTGCGCCGGCCCATGCGCGCTGCCATGGCGAAGTTGTTCGAGAAGTTCGATTGCATCGCCACACCCGGCCGCGGCACCGTGGCATACCCGGCCGACAAGGGCTTCGCAGAGGCCTATCCCGGCATCAGCAGCGGCCCGCCGGTGATCCCGGCAGGTAACCTGACCGGCCTGCCGGCGCTCGCGCTGCCGGACGGCTTCGGCGAGAATGGCCTGCCGACCTCGATCGCATTCATGGGCGCGGCGTTCTCGGAACGTACGCTCGCGCAGATCGGTGTGGCGTTCCAGACCCGCACCGATTGGCACACGCGTCGTCCCCCGGCGCCCAAGTGATATTCCACCGACTCAAGGAGGAGTGATGAACATCCGACGCATGATGGTGGTACTCGGCGCAGCAACGGTTCTCGGCGTGGGCGGCTGCGGTGGCGACATCGCGCAGCAGCTGGTGTCCAACGAACAGGTCCGCACGCAGGTGCTCGATGCGATCACCGCGCACAAGGACCTGGCGTTCCAGGCCGTGGACAAGTTCATGGCTTCGGACTCGCTGCGCGTTCAGGTGGTCGATCACGTGCTCGGCAACAACGACGCGGCCAAGCAGGTGCTCGTGCGCATCGGCACGAACCCGGCGGCGA